>DASUII010000205.1:0-15100 GCA_036279835.1 Pseudonocardiaceae bacterium | reverse complement strand
ACCACCGACCCGGATCTGCGCGTCCAGCCGAGTCCCGGCCCGCTTGAGGCCCCGGGCCACCACGAGCACTCGGCAGGGGTGCTCCTTGCTGGCCTCATTGGCGGCGTCGATCGACTGTTCCACCTGGGCGGAGTCATCGGTGACGATCACTAAGGTGAGCACTCGGCCCAGCGCTACCGCGCCGCCACGCTCCCGGATATCGATCAGCGCGTGGTTCACCGCCGACGTGGTGGTGGAAGGCAGATCGACGATCATTGCTTGCCTCCGGTTTTGTCCCGGGTGGTGCGGAAATGATCCGCGCCATCGCGAAGATCGATGATGGGGTCGGGATAGTCGAGGTTGGCTCGCCGGGACGGGTCTATCTTCCAGGGTTGATGTACAGCCGGGCCGCGGACATCCTGGAGCTCGGGCAGGTAGCGGCGGACGTAGTCACCGCTGGGGTCGTAACGTTGCGCCTGCCGCAGTGGGTTGAGGATCCGATTGGGTCGGGTGTCGGTGCCGGTGCCGGCGACCCACTGCCAGTTGAGCTGGTTGTTGGCGACGTCTGCATCGACGAGCAATTCGAAGAAATGCCGAGCACCGCAGCGCCAGTCCAGGTACAGGGTTTTGGTGAGAAAGCTGGCGGTGATCAGACGGGCGCGATTGTGCATCCAACCCTCTTGTTGGAGCTGTCGCATGCCCGCGTCGATGATCGGGTAGCCGGTGCGGCCGTCCCGCCACGCTTGGGCGGCCACGTCGTCCCGGCGCCATCGGTCATGGTGGGTACGGTAGTCGGCGGTCGCGGTGTCGGGGCGTGCGGCGAGGACCTGGTGATGGAAGTCGCGCCAGGCCAGTTGCCGGATGAAGGCTTCGCCGCCTGGCGTCGAGCGATCGGTGGCACGCACCGCCTCAGTCGGTGACACACAGCCGAAATGAAGGTAGGGCGATAGCCGCGAAGTGCCATCGGCGGCAAGGTCGTCGTGGGCCTGCTCGTAACGATGGATCGGCTCCGCGAGCCAGTCATGCAGGATGCGCCGTCCTGCGGTTTCACCACCCCGAGGCAGGTGCGGCGAACGCTGGCCTGAGCAGATTTCGTCGGGTTCAGGCAGGGGCTGGGCGGCGATGGACGGCACCGTGATCCGGTCTGGCGCCGCCAGCAGAGGGCGGCTGCGCACCGCGACCCAACGCCGGTAGTAGGGGGTGAAGACCGCGAAATGAGTGCCACCGCCCGACGGGGTGATCGCCGCCGGTTCCACCACGGTGATCGTGTTGGAGTGGACGTGGACTTTGCAACCATGGCCGGCGAGACGATCCCGCAAGGCTTGTTCGCGGCGTTGGCTGTAGCCGCTGACGTCGGCGGCGAGATGAACCTCGCCGACACCCAGGTTCGCGACGACGCGCTCGACCGCGTTGACGACCGAGCCGGAACGCAGCACGAGACACCCATTGCGGTCGCGCAGTTGGGAATCCACATCGGCCAGCGCGTCAGCGAGAAAGGCCGCCCGATTCGCCGACACCGAGCTGCCGGTGACGATCGCCTTGTCGAGCACGAACAGCGGTACTACCTCGCGTGCGGCATGGCAGGCGGCGTGTAGCACGGGATTGTCGTGCACCCGCAGATCACGGGTGAACAACGCGATCGCCACGCTCATCTCGCCCAAGCGGCGATCATGGCCGTCTCCACGTCCGTCCGGCCGTAGCGATCATCCGATCCGCCGACGGTGGCCCCCAGGTGCCTGCGGCGTAGGGCTCGGGCCCGTCGTGCTTCGCCCAGTGTTCGAGCACTGGGTCGAGGATCGCCCAGGACAGTTCGACCTCGGCGTTGACCGGGAACAACGACGGCTCCCCGAGCAGGACGTCAAGCAGCAGGCGTTCGTAAGCCTCGGGTGAGGACTCGGTGAACGCCGTGCCATAGCGGAAGTCCATCGTGACGTCCCGGACCTCCATCGCGGTGCCCGGCACCTTGGAGCCGAACCGGATGGTGACGCCCTCGTCCGGCTGAATCCGGATCACTAGGGCGTTTTGTCCCAGCTCTTCGGTCATGGTCGTCTCGAAGGGCAGGTGCGGAGCCCGCTTGAAGATCACCGCAATTTCGGTGACCCGCCGTCCCAGCCGCTTGCCGGTGCGCAAAAAGAATGGCACGCCGGCCCACCGCCGGGTATCTACGTGCAGCGTGATCGCGGCGAACGTCTCGGTGGTGGAGCCCGGGTGAAAACCCTTTTCTTCGAGCACCCCGACGACTTTCGTGCCTCCCTGCCAGCCGGCGGTGTACTGGCCGCGTGCGGTGGTCTCGTCCAGCGGCTCCGCGAGCTTGACAGCGGACAGCACCTTGATCTTCTCGCCGCGCAGCGATCCCGGCGAGAAGGACAGCGGTTCCTCCATCGCAGTGAGCGCGAGCAACTGGAGCAGGTGGTTCTGGATCACGTCCCGCGCCGCCCCGATGCCGTCGTAGTAGCCGGCGCGACCGGCCAATCCGATGTCCTCGGCCATGGTGATCTGCACGTGGTCGACGTAGTTGCTGTTCCAGATCGGCTCGTAAAGCTGGTTGGCGAAGCGCAGCGCGAGAATGTTCTGGACGGTCTCCTTTCCGAGGTAGTGATCGATGCGGAACACCGATTCCTCGGGGAAGACGTCGTTGACGATCTCGTTGAGTTCACAGGCGCTGTTCAGGTCATGTCCGAACGGTTTCTCGATGACCACCCGGCGCCATTGATCGCCGTTGCGCTCCGCCAGGCCTGTGCGGGCCAGCTGCTTGAGCACCACAGGGAACGTCGCGGGCGGGATGGCCAGGTAGAAGGCGTGGTTGCCACCGGTACCCCGTCGCTGATCGAGGTCTGCGACCACCGACGCGAGGTCGTCGAAGGAGGCGTCGTCATCGAAGCTGCCAGGCACGAACCGGATGCCCTCGGACAGTCGGGCCCAGACCTCCTCCCGGAACGGGGTGCGGGCGTGTTCCCGGACCGCGTCACCGACCAGCTCAGCGAAGTTCTCATCGGCCCAATCCCGGCGCGCGAACCCGACCAACGCGAAACCGGGCGGCAGCAACCCGCGATTGGCCAGGTCATAAATCGCCGGCATCAATTTCTTGCGGGACAGGTCCCCGGTCACGCCGAAGATGACGACACCGCACGGGCCGGCGATCCTGGGTAGTCGCTTGTCCCTGCTGTCCAGCAACGGATTCACCCAGCCGGCCGGGATCTTGCTGCTTGCTGCGGTCACAGCTCTCCCAGCGCGTGCGCCAGCGCGACCAGTCCGGCCGCTCGGTCGAGTAGATGAACCCGCAGCACCGGTCGGCCGTGCGCAGCGAGCACCTCAGCGTCGCCCAAGGCCTGGGCCTGCTGCAGATCGCCAAGGGTGAAGTCGGTGCCCGGCACTGGAATATCCGTGCCGACCGCACCAGTCACCTGCAGGAACGAGCCGTTTTGGTGGCCGCCCTTGTGGTACTGGCCGGTTGAGTGCAAGAACCGAGGACCCCACCCGAAGGTGGTCTGCAGTTGGCTGCGGCGGGCCAGTTCGGTACGAAGCACCGCGGCCGACGCGTCGGCGATGCGATCCAGATATGCCTGCACCGCGAGATAGCCCCGTGCCGGGGTAGCGGTGATCAGCGCCTGCAGCGCGTCGTTGAGGGTGGCGACGCCGGCCGGCAACCAGTCCCCGATGGGGTATACCGCGACGTCACCTTCGACGAAGGCCGGCGCGGGTCTGGCGGCGGACTTGTGTGCAGCGTCGAGCTGCGCCCGGGCTGCGACCTTGGCGGCTTCCACGTCGGGCTGGTCGAACGGGTTGATCCCCAGCAGCCGGCCGATCACCGCGATGGCGTACTCCCAGAGCAGCAACTGCCCACCCAGGCTGCCGGTGACGGTCACTGCTGCCGCCGCCGCACTGCTCTCCTCGGGACCGATCGCGACGAGCGTGGCATCCGGTCCGGCGTCGGCGAAGCCCGGCGCTGCGGGGTTGCGCACCACCACCGGCAGCAGGCCGGTGCCGTCCTTGCCGGTGGACTCGGCGATGAGCTGCTCGGCCCAGTCGGCGAAACCGACGATCCCCGAGCCAGTGTCGGCGAGCACCACCTTCTCGGCACCGGCGGCATGCCCGACCGCCAGGGCAGCGGCCAGCCGCAGCGCTGGGTTCGCCGGGTCGTCGGCGGCCAGCCACGGCGCCTGCAGCTCCGCATCATCGAGCAGGTTCGCGATATCCGCCCTGGCCAGGCCAGCCGGGACGAGGCCGAAGGCGGTCAGCGCCGAGTAGCGGCCGCCTACGTTCGGCTCAGCGGTGATCACCGCCCGATAGCCTTGCTCCTCCGCGATCCGCTGCAAGGGCGACCCCGGGTCGGTCACCACAACCAGATGCGCTGCTGGGTTCAATCCGGCCTCGGCGAACGCGGCAGCGAATATCCGCCGATGGCTGTCGGTCTCCACCGTGGACCCCGACTTCGACGACACCACGAGCACCGTGCGTGCCAGGTCACCGGCCAGCGCATCGGCCACCTCACCTGGGTCGGTGGTATCCAGCACGGTCAGCGGCACCCCGGAAGTGGCACAGATCACCTCGGGGGCCAGCGACGAGCCGCCCATCCCAGCCAGCACAACGCGGTCGATCCCGTCGGAATGCAGGTCAGACCACAGCGCATCGACGGTGGCGAGCAGTGGTCGGCTGCTGAGGGGAAGGGCCACCCAGGCGAGCCGCCGGGCGGCCTCCTGCTGCGCCCGCGGACCCCACAAGGTGGGATCCTGGTTGGCTAGTGAGGAGGCCACCCGCTCCTCGACGAGCCTGTCGACGAGGGAGTCCGTCGCCGCGCTGGGCGAGCTGGTCTCGACGGTGAGCCGCGGGATCGAGGGAAGCGCAGACATCCGCGGTCAGTTCCCTGAGTTCGGTGCGACTTTGGCCAGCTGCCCGGCCACCGTCTCGCCGAGCTCGGCCCAGGATGTGTCGAACTTCTCCACGCCCTCGCGCTCGAGCACGACGAACACGTCGTCGAGATCGATCCCCACCTCGGCCAACTCATCGAAGGTGCGCTGGGCCGTCTCGGCGGTGCCCGAGACCTGGTCGCCGGGAACCTCGCCGTGGTCGGCCAGCGCGAGCAGGGTGTTTTCCGGCATTGTGTTCACGACTCCAGGAGCGATCAGTTCGGTGACGTACTTGGTGTCCGGGTAGGCCGGGTTCTTCACCCCGGTGGACGCCCACAGCGGCCGCTGCGGCCGTGCCCCGGCCTGCTCCAGCGCAGCCCACCGTTGCGTGCCGAACTCCTGCTGGTATGCCGCGTACGCCAGCCGGGCATTGGCGACCGCGGCCTGCCCGCGCAGCGCCAGGGCCTCGTCGGTGCCGATCGCTTCCAGCCGCTGGTCCACCTCGGTGTCGACCCGGGAGACGAAGAACGACGCGACCGACGCGATCCTGGCCAGGTCGTACCCGTTCGCGCTGGCCCGCTCCAGGCCGGTGAAGAACGCCGCCATCACCTCGCGATGGCGCGCTACGGAGAAAACCAAGGTGACGTTGACGCTGATCCCGTCGGCCAGCGCACCGGTGATGGCCGGTAGGCCCTCCACCGTCGCCGGTATCTTGATCATCACATTGGGTCGATCGACCAGCTTCCACAACTCGCCGGCCTGGGCGATGGTGGCATCGGTGTCGTGCGCCAGCTGCGGGCTGACCTCCAACGACACCCGGCCGTCCACCCCGCCGCTGGTTTCCCAGGTGCCGCTGAACACGTCGCAGGCCTGCTGCACGTCGGCGATGGTGATCTCGCGCACGGCCTCGTCGACCGAGGCGCCGCGGGCGGCCAACTGTTTGACCTGTTCCGCGTAATCCTCAGCGTGGACCACCGCATGGGCGAAGATCGTCGGGTTGCTGGTCACCCCCACTACGTGCTGCTCCGTGATCAGCTTGGCCAAATTGCCCGAGTTGATCCGCTGCCGGGACAGGTCGTCCAGCCAGATGGACACGCCCGCCTCGGATAGGGCCTTTAACGTATCGGTGCTGCTCACGAGGGGTCCTCCCACCCGTAGAGGTCAGTGCTTGATCCGCTTGGCGTGGTCCAGACTGCGCCGGGCCGCGTTGGCTACTGCCTCGCCGGTGAAACCGAACTCCCGGTAGAGGGTCTGCCAGTCGGCGGAAGCACCGAAATGCTCCAGCGAGACCACCTCGCCGTGATCGCCCACAAAACGCTGCCACGGCATTGCGATGCCGGCCTCGACGGCCACCCGAGCCTTCACCGCCGGAGGAAGTATCTGGTCGCAGTAGGCCTGGCCCTGCTCGTCGAACCACTCCACGCACGGCATCGACACCACCCGCGCGCTGATCCCCTCGGGGGCCAGCGTCTGCTGGGCGGCGACGGCGTACTGCACTTCGGAGCCGGTGGCGATCAGCAGCACGTCGGGCAGGCCGCCGCCGAGCTCGGTCGCGGTGTCGGCGAGGACGTAACCTCCGCGCGCGACGCCCGCACCGTCGGTGCCCTCCAGGACCGGCACGCTCTGCCGGGTCAGGCACAGGCCGGTGGGCCTTGTGCCCTTTTCCAGCAGTGCCTTCCAGGCCGCCGCCGTCTCGTTGGCATCGGCCGGGCGGACCACATCCAGCCCCGGGATGGCCCGCAGCGAGGCCAGCTGCTCGACTGGTTGATGGGTGGGGCCGTCCTCACCCAAACCGATCGAGTCGTGGGTCCAGACGTAGATCGTCGGCGCTGCCATCAGCGCGGCCAGCCGCACCGCAGGGCGCATGTAGTCGCTGAAGATCAGGAACGTACCGCCGTAGGGCCGGGTCGGCCCATGCAGCACGATCCCGTTGAGGATCGCGCCCATGGCATGCTCGCGCACCCCGAAGTGCATGGTGCGGCCGTAGGGCTGGGCGCTCCACATCTTCGTGGAGATCTTCTCCGGCCCGAACGAGTCGGCGCCCTTGATCGTGGTGAGGTTGCTCTCACCGAGGTCCGCGGAGCCACCCCACAACTCCGGCAGTACCTCGCCGATCGCGCCGAGCACTTCGCCGGAGGCCTTGCGGGTCGCCACGCCCTTCTTGTCGGGCTGCCAGGTGGGTAGCTTCTCTGCCCAACCCGCCGGTAGCTGCCGGTTGATGAGGCGATCGAATAGCGCGGCCCCGGATGCGTTCGCTTTCTGCCATTTGTTGAAGGAGCTCTGCCACTGTGCGTGCGCGGACTGGCCGCGGGCCACTACCTGACGGGCGTGTTCGAGCACTTCCGGTTCCACCACGAAGGAGCTCTGCGGGTCGAAGCCCAGTGCTTCCTTCACCGCGGCCACCTCGTCGGCGCCCAGCGCGGAGCCGTGCGCGGCCCCGGTGTTCATCTTGTTCGGCGCGGGATAGCCGATCACGGTGCGCAGCACGATCAGCGACGGTCGGCCGGCCTCGGCCTTGGCCGCCTCGATCGCGTCGAGGATGCCGACGACGTCTTCACCGCCGTTGACTGTCTGCACGTGCCAGCCGTAAGCCTCGTAACGGGCGGCGGTGTTCTCCGACAGGGCGATCTTGGTGTCATCTTCGATGGAAATCTCGTTATCGTCGTAGAACACCACGAGATTTCCGAGTTCCTGGGTACCGGCCAGCGACGAGGCTTCGGAGGTGATGCCCTCCTCGATGTCGCCGTCGGAGGCGATGACATAAATGTAATGGTCGAAGGTGCTCTCACCCGGCGCGGCGTCGGGATCGAAGAGGCCGCGTTCCCGGCGAGCCGCCATAGCCATCCCGACTGCGGCGGCCAGCCCCTGGCCGAGCGGCCCGGTGGTGATCTCCACGCCGACCGTGTGCCCGTACTCCGGGTGGCCCGGAGTCTTTGAGCCCCAGGTGCGCAGCTGCTCGATGTCTTCCAATTCCAGCCCGTAGCCGGACAGGAACAGCTGCAGATACAAGGTCAGGCTGGAGTGGCCGCAGGACAGCACGAACCGGTCCCGTCCGGTCCAGGCTGGATCAGTGGGGTCGTGGCGCAGCACCCGCTGGAACAGGGTGTAGGCCAGCGGAGCGAGGCTCATGGCGGTGCCCGGGTGACCGTTGCCGACCCGTTGGACAGCGTCAGCGGCGAGAACCCGGATGGTGTTCACCGCGCGGGTGTCTAGATCGGTCCAGTCGTCGGGCACCTGGGGGGTGGTGAGCTGGGTCAGATCGTCGGTGACGGACACGCTCGTGCTCCTGACTGTGCTCGGTCCGGCGGCCCGGGGCGCGGATAGCCGGCCGGGCCGATCGTCTGCGATCCAGCCTAGCCAGGTGGCGACCAGTGTGGACGTTCGACCGGGTGCCCCGACCGGGCGTGACGCACGCCACCTGACTACCATTTCTGAGTAAAGCATTTACCCGCCCGGGCCGCTGCTCAGTCCTGCCGCTGTCCGAGACATGTCATCAGGAGGGGCGACGGTGAGTCGAGCACCTCGGCCCTGTCGATTACTGCTTGCGGGAGCGCGGTGAGCAACAGCATCCAGGCTCGGGTAACACCGCGAACGCGGCAAGTTGGCGGCGTGCTACGCGGCTACCTGGCGTTGACCAAGCCGCGAGTGATCGAACTATTGTTAGTCACCACCATACCGGCGATGTTGCTTGCCGCCCGTGGAGTGCCGTCGTTGTGGCTGGTCCTAGCAACTCTGGTGGGCGGCAGTATGGCTGCAGGCAGCGCGAACGCGCTGAACTGCGTCGCCGATGCCGATATCGACGCTGAAATGCACCGCACCCGAGCCCGGCCACTCGTCACCCACCAGATCCCGGTCCGCCATGCGCTGATTTTTGGGATCGCTTTGGGGTTGGCTGCTTTCGGCTGGCTGTGGGCGACTACCAACCTACTTTCCGCGGCGTTGGCGATAGCGACGATTCTGTTCTACGTCTTCGTCTACACGTTGCTGCTCAAGCGGCGCACCGCACAGAACATCATTTGGGGGGGCGCCGCCGGGTGTATGCCGGTGGTGATCGGCTGGTCGGCCGTCACCGGCACGGTGGCGTGGCCGGCGTGGGTGATGTTCGGAGTGATTTTTTTCTGGACGCCGCCACACACCTGGGCGCTGGCGATGAGGTTTCGCGAGGATTACCAGCGGGTCGGCGTGCCGATGCTGCCGGCAGTCGCTTCTCCGGTGTATGTGACGCGCCAGATCGTGCTGTTCAGCTGGCTTATGGTGGCGTGGAGCTTGCTGCTGGTCGGTGCCACGAGTTGGGTCTATGCCACCGTGGCGGTGCTCGCCGGGGGCTGGTTCGTGGCTATGGCGCACCGGCTACACGCCGGGGTGCGGCGCGGTGTGGCGGTCAAACCCATGCGGCTTTTCCACCTGTCCAACACCTACCTCACGTTGCTGTTCGTGGCCATCGCCGTGGACTCGGTGCTGGGCTGGACCCCGCTAGCCGTGACATACGGCTGGGCGTTCTAGCCCGCCGGCTTCACCTCGCACTACTGACCTCGTTCGGGCCTGACCGAGCATGATCACCGTGATCAAGGGCGGTTCAGTCCAGGGATGCGCCACCGTGAACGTCCTCACCGCGCTCAACGCCAAACCGGCCGGTGAAGTCAGTACTCAACGGCGCCCACTGACTGTCGGGGTCAGGTGATATCCCAGTGTCCTCACGACAGGGGTGGACTATGAAGCTGCTGGTGGCGACCGCCCGGACGCAGGGCGCCCGGATCACCGACTACAACTGGTGCATCGAGGGGGAGTTGGTGCGCATCGGCGAGGTATGCGCACGGGACCGGGCCGAGCCGGATGGTGGTTGCGGCTGCGGTCGCGGGTTCGGCGGGCTGAACTCACACCGCGCGACGACCACCGCGAGGGTGGCCGACACGCCGCTAGCCCGTGAGGAGTACGTCGAGGCCCTCTGGTCCAGTCTGCAGCAGCAGGGATGGGACCCGTGCGCGTGCTGCTCAGTGGACGAGGCAGACGCTCTGGCTGCACTTGTCGGTGACTGGCCGGTGGGCACGGTTGTCGAACGTCGACTGGACGAGCTAGTGGTTCGGGAGATGCCGGCCGTCGAGTGACGCGGGACACGGGCAGTTAAGGTCTCCGGGCGTGGAAGCTGCCGAGATCGTTCGACTCACCGAGCAGGAATCGCAGGCCAATGTGCATGCGGTCCTGCAGCTGTGCGCTGGCGGATAGTTACGCTGCAGCGAGACGACCCGACGCCCGACCGCAGCGACGCTCACTGCGGTAGCCGGAGCTGTCAGCCGGGGACTTCCTTCCCGACGACGCGGTCGCCGCCTTCGCCTGGCCGCTGCTGCTACACGCGGGTGGATTGGCGAGCAGACCGGGAACCGGCTGCAACTAACTGCCCGCGGTCGCGCGGCGTTGCCCGGATGCCTTCTTCGCGGCCCTCGCGATCGAGTCGGGGTGCGAATGGACCAGGATGCTTTGGGCGGACGAGGCTCTTTCCGCGGGAAACACTCAAAGTTGCCCGGTCCGGCACATCCGCAACGGATCCACCCACTTCCCCGTGAGGTAGGAGGGGCTACTGGGACGAAAACCAAGACGATCGCCTCGCCCCCGACCGCCCGGTGCACTCACGCCGAGAAGTCGGGAATTGCGCCGCGGGCGCTGATTGTGCGTCCCTTCGGCTCTTCCCAGTCCTCCTGCCGGCCAAGAGCTGTCGGATCGAGTGTGACGTGGAGGTCGTAGTTGAAGTCGCTGGTGTAGGAGGAGTACCAGGGGAACGTCCAACCCTTGGGCGCCTTGGCGGGTGTGCAGATGTCTGATGAGGCCATCGGAGCTCTCGTCCGCGCCAGCCGAGCAGCCGCCGATAAGTTCTGCGGTCCGCCATCGTCAAAGAGATGTGCGGCGAGCAGACTCCCGCGCGCTGGTGGTGCTCGTCTACGGTGACGTCGAAGTGGCGAGCTGGCCGCTGGCCGGGTTGGACCGTCCTGACCTTGCCGTGGTGAACGAGCTGGCGCGGTTGCAACTCGCAGCCCGGCGCCTGGGCTGTGAGATCCGGCTGCGTGCTGTCTGCCCGGAGCTGTGTGAGCTGCTCGACCTGGTCGGCCTGGGTGAGCTCGGGTCCGATACAGCCGGGTTATGCTGGCAGTCGAGCGGGGAGGCCGAAGGCGGCGAACAGATCGGTGTCGAGGAAGTTGTGATGCCCAACGATCCGGTCTCCTGAAATCTCGATGACCTGGAGGGCGAACGGCTGGAAGCCACCGTGGCCATCCGGGCGGTAGGAGCCGAATGCAGGACTGCCGCTGGCCGCAGTGGGAACCAGGCGCGAGCCACGGCACCCGCAACCCTGGCCGAGGAACCACCGGCCCATCTCGACCGGTCCACGCAGCCAGAAGTCATAGGGCGGCATCGACATGACGGCGTCGTCGTGCAGTAGCGATACCAGCGCGGTGATGTCGTAGCGTTCGAAGGCGTCGACATACCGGGCGAGTAGCGCCCGCTGATCGGCGTCGACCACAGGCGAGGGGGAGGCGTCGGAGTCGCGGGCCGCGAGGGTGCCCCGGGCTCGCTGCAGAGCGCTGTTCACCGAGGCCACGCTGGTCTCGAGCAGCTCGGCTACCTCGGTTGCCTGCCAGCGAAGCACCTCGCGCAGGATCAGCACCGCCCGCTGTTTGGCGGGGAGGTGCTGGAGCGCGGTGACGAACGCCAGGCGGATCGTCTCCTTCGCCACCGCCAGCTCGGCCGGGTCGCCGTCGCCGGGCAGGATCCGGGCATCCGGGACGGGCTGCAACCACGCGTGCTCGGGCAGCACCGGCCCGAGGGCGGAATCCGCCGTGGAAGACGGCCCCAGATCCATCGGCCAGGCCCGTCGATCGCGGCCCCGCAGCATGTCGAGGCACACGTTGGTGGCGATGCGGTAGAGCCACGACCGCAGGGCCGACCGGCCCTCGAAGCCGCCGGCACCCCGCCAGGCCCGCACCATCGTGTCCTGCACGGCGTCCTCGGCCTCGAAGAAGGAACCGAGCATCCGGTAGCAGTAACCGGTAAGTTCCCGGCGGTACTGCTCCAGGTCCTCGGAGCGGACCTCGCTACTGCCGACGGTATCGGAACGGATCGCCACGGGCGCCCATGTTACGCCGCCTGTCAGCGAACGCGGGTGCTCGCGGAAAGGGGCTTCGGCTGGTTGCTCACCAACTGGTGCACACGCTGATGGGATAATCCGACCACGTCGGCCGCGACACGCTGAGACAGCCCCGTGGATCTCACAGCCTTGATCGCATGGAGTCTGGCTGCATCACGCTCGGCGGCCATGAAGCGTGTCAGGGCATCCGTAACGTCGCGGCCGTTGACTACGTAGCGCTGTCCTCACGAGTGACTGTGACGTCGTAGCTGGTCATCTTCCCTCCGTCCACTTCTCGCCGAACAGGTGCAAGGCTGCCCTCGGTGCTCTCCAGAACCTTCCACGACAGGGCGCGAGCGTGCCCCGTAAGACCGAATCGGCCGACTTCCTTGCCCTCGGTGTCGGCCAGCGCAAAGATGCGGTGCGATCCCTTGCGGCGATACCTCGTGTCATCGCTCCCTCGCGACGCTGGTCGTGCGAGCGATGAGTTCGGGCCCCGGCGATCGTCATATCGGGGATGGTGCGGCAGGACCGGAAGGGAGTGCGGATGAGTGGGGTACGGGTACTAGTGGGGACGCGTAAGGGTGCGTTCGTCCTGACGTCCGACGGCAACCGCGAGCGCTGGGATGTCAGCGGTCCGCACTTCGCGGGCTGGGAGATCTACCACGTCACGGGATCACCCGCGGACTCCGATCGGCTGTATGCGTCGCAGTCCAGCGGCTGGTTCGGGCAGCTGATCCAGCGCTCGGACGATGGCGGCAGGACGTGGCAACCGGTGGGCAACCAGTTCAGCTACGACGGCGTCCCTGGCACGCATCAGTGGTATGACGGTACGCCGCATCCCTGGGAGTTCGCGCGGGTCTGGCATCTCGAACCATCGCTGACAGATCCGGACACCGTCTACGCCGGGGTGGAAGACGCCGCGCTGTTCCGCTCGATCGACGGCGGGCAGACGTGGCAGGAGCTGTCGGGCTTGCGCGATCACGACTCGGGCTCCTTATGGCAACCTGGTGCCGGCGGGATGTGCCTGCACACGATCGTTCAGCATCCGACCGACCCCGGGCGGATCTTCGTCGCCATCTCGTCGGCAGGCGTGTTCCGGACCGACGACACCGGTAAGACGTGGCGCCCGACCAACCGGGGTCTGCGTTCCGAACAGATTCCGGACCCGGTGGCTGAAGTCGGCCACTGCGTGCACCGGCTCGCGATGCATCCGTCGCGTCCGGATGTGTTGTTCATGCAGAAGCACTGGGACGTGATGCGCAGCGACGACGCCGGCGAGTCGTGGCAGGAGATCAGCGGTGATTTGCCGACCGACTTCGGGTTCCCGATCGCTGTGCACGCCCACGAGCCGGACACCGTCTACGTCGTGCCGATCAAGAACGATTCGGAGCATTACCCGCCAGAGGGAAAGCTGCGGGTGTACCGCAGCCGATCGGGCGGACACGAATGGGAGCCGCTGACTAAGGGCCTGCCGCAGACCGACTGCTACGTCAACGTGTTGCGTGACGCGATGGCCGTCGACTCGGTCGATTCCTGCGGTATCTACTTCGGTACCACCGGCGGGCAGGTGTACGCATCAGCCGACGCCGGCGATAGCTGGACGGCTATAGTCCGGGATCTGCCATCCGTACTCTCGGTCGAAGTTCAGACCCTGCCATGATCCGCGTCAGGCTCCCCGCGCACCTGCGGACGCTTGCGCACCTCGAAGGCGAGGTGCAGCTACACGTTGCGGGTCAGGCGACGCAGCGGGCGGTGCTCGACGCCCTGGAGACCCGCTACCCGGTGCTGCGCGGAACGATCCGCGACCACGTCACACACCAACGCCGTGCGTTCGTCAGGTTCTTCGCCTGCGAGCAGGACCTGTCCCACGAACTACCCGACACCCCGCTGCCCCACGAGGTCGCGGTGGGGGCGGAGCCGTTTCTCGTCGTGGGGGCGATGGCCGGCGGCTAACTGTGCATGGCTCGGTACTGGTCGCGCAGAGCGCGGATTCGTTCCCGGCGGCCTGAGGTGAGATAGTCGGGCGAGCCTAGGTTCATGCCCCCGTACTGGTCATGGGGATCGACGCCGATGGCGCGCAGCAGGGGCTCGCTGCGCTGCGAGACGCTGCCCTGGCCGATTCCGAAGTGACCCATCAGATCCTTGACCAGCATCCCACCGGGGAACAGGTCGTTGGCCTTCCCGATGCACCAGCAGACCGCCGCCGCGGCGGTGTCAGCTCGGCTGCGACGCCGGAAGATCTCAGGATCGGCCGCCGCCGCGCGACTGAGGTAGCGGCGGCAGGCCGTGCGGTACTGCACGTCGAGCAGCTCCTCGCAGCACCGGTCGACCAGCCGCAGAACCTCGGCCACCCGGTCGTGGATGTCGCCGGCGATGGGATCCCACTGGAAGGGCTCGTCGGGCAGCGGCGCCGTATCGAGGTTGTCCAGGGCGTTCTCGCCGACGGCGCGGCGGAGGGTATCGAGCATGGTCTGCGGAAAGCTTGGTAGTTCGGCTTCGAGGAGCGGCCAGGGCCCGTCGGGATTGAACGCTCCCATCGCGGCCAGCAGTGCGGCTGGCCCCTGCGGCCGAGCTGATCGAATCGTCAGCTGGTACTCCGGCTCGTATCTGTCCACCGCGGCGAGGGTGTCGACGGTGAGTGCCGCCCGGATACCCCGCTCGTGGTGGCAGAACCGGATGAAGGCCCGCAGTAAGTCGGGGACTTTGGACAGGTACTGCGCATCGGCGACGATCTTGCGAGGTACCCAGTCGACGAGCAGGATCTCCACCGCCACCGGGCTCCAACGCAGCGGGTCCCCCGGTCCGTAGTCGGTGCCGAACCACAGCACCGACTCAAGCAGGCCGCGGTGGTCAGCGTCATCGAGACCGGCCCCGAACGGGGAGCCGAGGAAGCGCTCGGTGAGCTCACCCAGCGCGTCGGCGTCCCAGTGCGGACGCTGGTAGCCGGTGCCACCCGCGGGCAGTATCTCGATGGCCCACTCGACGAGTGGGCGGCAGGCGGGCCAGCTGTCGGTCTCGAACGGCGGGAAGGTGATAGCGCCCTGCGCAACCGCCTCGCGGATCCGGGCGCGGGCGTCGGCAGGGGTGAGGTCTGTCCATGTCGTGTCCTGGTCGTCGCCGACGTCCCGCATGGTCTCGATCAGCGCGTCCAGCGGTT
>DASUII010000204.1:0-5016 GCA_036279835.1 Pseudonocardiaceae bacterium | reverse complement strand
CGTCCGAACATCCAGTACCGCATCGTGGCCAAGAACGAGCCCAAGCGACAGCTCCTGGAGCTGCTGCGCAGCGAGCACGCCGGGGACGCCGGCATCGTCTACTGCCTGTCGCGGGCCTCGGTGGACAAGACCGCGGAGTTTTTAGTACACAACGGGATCGAGGCGCTGCCGTATCACGCGGGGCTCGACGCGCATACCAGAGCCGGCAACCAAGCGCGCTTCCTGCGCGAGGACGGCTTGGTCATGGTCGCCACGATCGCGTTCGGGATGGG
This sequence comes from Pseudonocardiaceae bacterium, assembly GCA_036279835.1. GTDB lineage: Bacteria > Actinomycetota > Actinomycetes > Mycobacteriales > Pseudonocardiaceae. The sequence continues at coordinate 4,744 of DASUII010000204.1, read as the reverse complement.
CATCGACAAGCCTGACGTACGCTTCGTCGCCCACCTTGACCTGCCCAAATCCGTGGAAGGCTACTACCAGGAAACCGGCCGGGCCGGACGGGACGGCCTGGCCTCCACCGCGTGGCTGGCCTACGGTCTGGCCGACGTCGTGCAACAACGCAAGTTGATCGACGGTTCTGAGGGTGACGGCCCGCACCGCCGCCGCCTCACCGCACACCTCGACGCCATGCTGGCGCTGTGCGAGACGGTCGAGTGCCGCCGCGGTCAGCTACTCGCCTACTTCGGCCAGCACGCCACCACCTGCGGCAACTGTGACACCTGCCTGTCTCCACCAGAAACCTGGGACGGCACGATCGCCGCGCAAAAGCTGCTCTCCACGGTGTTGCGGCTCGACCGGGAACGTCGCCAGAAGTTCGGGGCGGGCCAGGTGATCGACATCCTGCTCGGCAAGACGACGCCCAAGGTCACCCAGTTCGGCCACGACAGTCTGACGGTGTTCGGTATCGGCACGGAGTTGCGCGACAGCGAGTGGCGCGGGGTGGTGCGCCAGCTGCTGGCCCAGAGCCTGCTCGCCGTCGAGGGCGACTACGGCACATTGGTGCTCACCGACTCCAGCGGCGAGGTACTGAGCCAGCGCCGTCAAGTACTGCTGCGCCGCGAACCCGAACGGGTGGCGCCAATCGCGAAGGCCACCAAGCCGCGCCGCGGTACACCCGTGGACCTACCCGACGCAGCAGTACCGGTGTTCGAGCAGCTCCGCGCCTGGCGGGCCGCCACCGCGAAGGAGCAAGGCGTACCCGCCTACGTGATCTTCCACGACGCAACGTTGCGTCAGATCGCCATTGAGTCCCCCTCGACGCTGGCCGGGCTCGGCACGGTCAGCGGTGTCGGCGAGAACAAACTGGCGAAGTACGGGCAGCACATCCTGGACACCCTCGCTGGTTCTGCACCCCGGGCACGATCCATCGCCACGGAAGCCAGCTAGACGGCTGATCAGATATCGATAACGGGGAGATCGACACCCGCTGACCCGAGAAGATGGGCGATGTCACCTCGATCGCCGGTGAGCACCGCGGCGGAACGGACAATGGCTACGGCGGCGACTGCACCGTCCACGATGTCGGACGTGCACGCGTGAGCGAGGAGCTCACCGACTCGGTGTGCGGTGTCCTCGTCCAGTCCGGCGACATCACAGCCACGGAGCAAGCGACGAAGCTGGGCCTGCCGGGGTGAGCGGCTGACCTGGGCGACGACCGCAGCAGGAGTAACCGGAATCGTTCCCTGCTCCAGCCGTACCCGGTGGTCGGCCCAGAATGAACGGTCGTTTCGCTCGGCTGCGATCAGCGCTGCGGCGTCGTAAACGACTCCGCTCACGCCGACTGACGATCGGTGGCCGCCCGTGCGCGGTGTCGGGCCTCCGCGAGCTCAGCAGCCGTGAGTGAACCGTGCTCAGCTTCCCACTCAGCGACTGCGGCGAGCCCGTCACGAACCTTGAGCGCTCGGCTGGCGGCGGCGGTCATCCAGGAAGACACGCTGACGCCCTCTGCAGCGGCCGCTTGGAGCACCTCACGGTGAATGTCAGGATCGACGGTAATGGCAAGCTTCGGTGACGGGTTCCCTCTGGGCACGAAAGAAGTATACTACCGCCATACTACCGGTGCAAGAACCGCAAAACCCGCGTGGTGGTGTCAGACCAGCACCTCAGACAGTGAACCCGAGCGCCCTCAGTTGCTCTCGGCCATCCTCGGTGATCTTGTCCGGACCCCACGGCGGTATCCACACCCAGTTAATCCGCACATCGTCCACCAGGCCCCCGTCGGGGCCACCAGTCAGCGCGGCACGGGTCTGGTCCTCAATGACGTCGGTCAGCGGGCACGCCGCGGAGGTCAGCGTCATGTCCAGGATGGCGATATTGCCCTCGTCAACCCGGATGTCGTAGACCAGACCCAGGTCGACCACGTTGATCCCCAGCTCCGGGTCGACCACGTCACGCATGGCCTCCTCGAGGTCATCGACGTCGGCCACCTCACCGTCCGGACGGGTCACCGCAACCTCCGGCATGCCAGCCGCTCCGCGCACGACCGCTGATTCCTCGTTCTGGCTCACTGTGCCTCCGTTCGCTGGGCACCATTATTTGAGCTTCCGGCCTCAGCTCGACCGACCGCGTCTTTGAACGCCATCCAGCCCAGTAAGGCGCATTTCACCCGGGACGGGTACTGCGATACGCCGGCAAAGGCGACCGCGTCCTCCAGCACTTTCTCGTCGGGCTCCACCTTCCCGCGACTCTGGACCATCTCCATGAAGGCGTCCATCGTGGTCGCCGACTCGGCGACGGTCCGGCCTACCACCAGGTCGGTCAGCACCGACGTCGCCGCCTGGCTGATCGAACAGCCGATCGCGTCGTAGGACACGTCGGCGACCCGATCGCCGTCGAGCGCTACCCGCAGCGTCACCTCGTCCCCACAGGTGGGGTTGATCTGGTAGGACTCGGCGTCGAAGGGCTCCCGAAGGCCGCTGCGGTGCGGATGGCGGTAATGGTCCAGGATGATCTCCTGGTACATCTGCTCCAGTTTCATGCGGGCACCCGGAAGAAGCGGCGCACTTCGCGCACGCCGGCCAGCAGCGCATCGATCTCAGCGGGGGTGTTGTACACCGCGAAACTGGCCCGGACCGACGCGGCGATCCCGAAGCGACGGTGCAACGGCCAGGCGCAATGGTGGCTGGCACGTACCGCGATGCCGAGATCGTCAAGTACCTGCCCGGCGTCGTGTGCGTGCACGTCGCCAATCATGAAGGACACCGCGCCACCCCGATCGACGCAGTCGCTCGGACCGATGATCCGCACGCCATCGATCTCGGACAGGCCGGTCAGCGCCTGCTCGGTCAGGGCATATTCATGCGCGGCGACGCGCTCCATGCCGATCGCCGACAGGTAGTCCACCGCCGCACCAAGACCGACCGCTTGAGAGGTCATCGGGACACCGGCCTCGAAACGCTGCGGTGGCGGGGCGTAGGTGGAGCCCTCCATCTTCACGATCTCGATCATCGACCCCCCGGTGAGGAACGGCGGCAGCGCCTCGAGTAGCTCGCGACGGCCGTAGAGCACGCCAACCCCGGACGGGCCGAGCATCTTGTGCCCGGAGAAGGCCGCGAAATCGACGTCCAGCGCGGCGAAGTCGACCGGCGTGTGCGGCACCGACTGGCAGGCGTCCAGCACGGTCAGCGCCCCGACCGCGCGGGCCCGACGGACCAGCTCCGCTACCGGTGGGACGGTGCCCATCACGTTGGACTGGTGGGTGAAGGCCACCACCTTGGTCCGCTCGGACAGCTCCAGCGAATCCAGATCCAGCCGGCCGTCGTCGGTCACCTGGTACCAGCGCAACACGGCGCCGGTGCGCCGGCACAACTCCTGCCAGGGCACCAGGTTGGCGTGGTGCTCCATCTCGGTGATCACAATCTCGTCGCCCGGTGCCAGCGCGAAGCGTTCCGCCGCGCCTCCGGCGACCGCGGAGTTGCTCAGCGCATAGGCGACCAGGTTGATCGCCTCGGTGGCATTCTTGGTGAACACCACCTCGTCGGGCTCGGCGCCGACGAACGCGGCGATCCGGGCCCGCGCCGACTCGTAGGCGTCGGTGGCCTCTTCGGCGAGCTGGTGCGCACCGCGGTGCACCGCGGCGTTGTGCTGCTCCAGAAACGCGCGTTCGGCGTCGAGCACCTGCCGGGGCCGTTGCGAGGTGGCTCCGGAGTCCAGGTACACCAACGGTCGGCTGTCCCGCACCGTGCGGGACAGAATCGGGAAGTCAGCGCGGATCTTCTCCAGCTCACTGGCATTCAGTTGGCGGGTAGTCAGTTGTCCCGTCACGACGACGACACCCCCGTCACCTCCTGCTGGCGGGTGAACCTCTCGTAGCCGCCGGCCTCCAGTTCCTCGGCGAGCTCCTGCCCGCCGGACTCCACAATGCGCCCACCAGCGAAGACGTGCACGTAGTCAGGCGTGATATGGCGCAGGATCCGGGTGTAGTGGGTGATCAGCAGCACGCCGACGTCCCCGTTGGCCCGGTACCGGTTCACACCTTCGGAGACCACTCGCAGCGCGTCGACGTCCAGGCCCGAGTCGGTCTCGTCCAGTACCGCGATCTTCGGCTTGAGCAGGGACAGCTGCAGGATCTCGTGGCGCTTCTTCTCACCGCCGGAGAAGCCCTCGTTCACACTGCGCTCGGCGAAGGCAGGGTCGATGTCCAGCGCGGACATCGCCGCCTTGACCTCCTTGACCCAGGTGCGCAGCTTGGGCGCCGCGCCGCGGCTCGCAGTGGCGGCGGTGCGCAGGAAGTTCGACATAGACACACCGGGCACCTCGATCGGGTACTGCATGGCGAGAAACAGGCCCGCGCGGGCCCGTTCGTCGACCGACATCGACAGCACATCGACACCGTCGAGCAGGATTTGTCCCGAAGTGACCTGGTACTTCGGATGCCCGGCGATCGAGTAGGCCAAGGTGGACTTACCCGACCCATTGGGGCCCATGATGGCGTGCGTCTCTCCCGCCCGAACGGTCAGGTCAACGCCGCGCAGGATCTCTTTCTGGGGGGCCGCTGCGTCGTCGGTGGGCACGGCGACGTGTAGGTCCTTGATCTCCAGGGTGCTCATCGGTCGGTTCTCAGCTCCTGCTAGCGGTTGGTTGGAGTCGACGGGTCGACATAGACGTCGTCACCGTCGATGGTCACGGCGTAGGTATCCACCGGTTCGGATGCTG
>DASUII010000203.1:0-3557 GCA_036279835.1 Pseudonocardiaceae bacterium | reverse complement strand
ATTCGGTGCCGGTCACTGAGAGTGCGGATCACGTCCTGCTCGGCAGCGGGCACGGCGGCCGCTTGGGCGGCTTGCACGATGATCTGGTTGAGCTTGTCGCCGCCGCCGAAGACGTAGCGGCGCGCGGTGTCCAGCGGCATGACCACATCGTTGTCGCCCGGCTCCCCGACCGACTGCATCACGCCGATGACCCTGAATGTCTGGTGGTTGACCCGCACCGTCTGACTTAGCGCGCCTCCGGCGTCACCGAACAGAGTGCTCGCGACGGTAGGTCCAATGACCACCACCCTGGCGATGGAACGGACCTGGGCCGCATCGAAGAACGACCCCACCTGAAGATCCCGGTTGCTCACCGCCAGCCATTGATCCGTGGAACCGATCACAGCCGCGCGGAACTGGGTGGTCTGAGTCTCGGCCAGGGCTTGACCAGTAACGACCGGAATGACGGCGGCGGCGGCGGGTACTTGCTTCCGCAGCGCCGTGACGTCGTCGTCGATCAAGTCCTTGGGCGGGCCGCCGCCGGGGACATTGCCGGTCGAGGGCACGATGGTGATCAGGTTGGCCAGCGGTTGGACCTTTGCGTTGACCGAGGCCTGCACCCCATTTCCGATGGCGACCAGAAAAATCACCGCCGCGACTCCGATGATGATGCCGAGCATCGTCAACACGGAGCGTAACCGGTGCGCACGCAATCCGCGAAGCGCTATCCGGACCGCCTCTCGCAGGCTCATTCGTCAAGACGTAACCCGCTATCGACGTCGCGCACAAGGGGTTTACTACGGTCACCGGCTCTATTGTGACGCTTGGCGCGTCGCAGCCGCGAAGAGGAGGCTTTTACGCATGCCTGCCGCCGGGCTGTGGCACTGGCTGCCAGCCCTGACCGTCACGGCCTGCTGGGCGTTGTTCGCGCTGGTCTGGCTGGCCGGGGCGATCTACAACTCTCGTCGAGCACCGGCCGTGCGGGAACGGTCGGTTTCGGTGTCGCCGTGGTTCATCGGACCCGCCGCAGTCCTGGTGCTCGGCTGGCTCGTGCCCGCGCGGTGGTGGCGTTCGATCACGGTGGACGCCAGGTGGCTCGTTGTGCTCGGTGTTGCAGTCCTCGTCGCCTCCACCGCCTTCACCCTGTGGGCCCGGCTGGCGCTCGGCACGATGTGGGCATCGTCCGCCGTGGTCAAGGACGACCACGCGCTACGCACTGATGGGCCGTACGGCATCACCAGGCACCCGATCTACACCGGTCTGCTCGGCATGCTGGCCGGCACCGCTGCGATCGATGGGCTGGGCCGATGGGTGGCTTTCTTCGGATTGGCCGTGCTACTGGTCGGGTTGAAGATCCGCGCCGAGGAACGGTTACTCGACCGCACCCTCGGTGGCGCCTATGACCAGTACCGCCAGCGGGTACCGCTGATCGTCCCTGGGTTGCGCCCGGTCAGGAGGTAGCGGGACGGCGGGTCACCACGCAGCGCCTGCACACCCGTTGTGTACCCTCATCCCGCTCCCGCGACTCGCGTGCAACCGGCGTGCCGGCCTGCCGGACGCTGTGAGTGACAGGTCTGAAGCCGGCGTCATACAGGAGGAAAAGCTCGCATGCACCACCGCATCGTGAAACGCCCCCGCCGCGTGGTCCGCACTGTTGTGACGAGCGCAGCCACGGCGTTGGCCACTGTCGCGGCGGTGGTGTCGGTCGCTGTCATGATTCCCGGTACCGCCGCAGCCGCCGGGCCGGTCTGGGCACCCGCAGCGCAGGCGACCATCCATCCAGGGGTGAACACCATCACCGGGCAAGGTGAGTGCACCGCCAACTTCATCTTCTACACCGCCACCGATGAGTTCATCGGACAGGCCGCGCACTGCGCCGGCACCGGCGCTCCGACCGAGACCAGCGGCTGCACCTCGGCGACCATGCCACTGGGCACCCCGGTCAAAATCGCTGGCGCCAGCAAGCCGGGCACGCTGGTTTACAGCTCGTGGATCACCATGGCCAAAAACGGCGAGAAGGACGCCAATACCTGCGACTTCAACGACCTGGCGCTCGTCAAGATCGATCCAGCCGATCGGGGCAAGGTCAACCCAAGCGTGCCGTTCTTCGGTGGACCGACCGGCATCTCCACCATCGCTACAGCCGTCGGTGATCGGATTCTGACCTACGGTAACTCTCCGCTACGGGCCGGGGTCTCCGCGCTGTCCCCGAAGGTGGGATTCAGTCTGGGCGACGAGGGCGGTGGCTGGTCACACACCTGCTACACACTCACGCCCGGCGTCCCCGGCGATTCTGGGAGTGCCGTGCTGACCAACGATGGTAAGGCGCTGGGTGTGCTGACGTCGCTGGCGTTGGCACCGCTGGCCGGCAGCAATGGCATTGGGGACATGTCCCGAGAGCTGAGTTACCTCAACACTCACGGCGGCCTGGGCACTGTCGCGCTCGCGCTCGGTACCGAGGCATTCCACAGTCCCGCGCCGTAGCCCAGGGGGAGCTTACGCCCACTGCGCTGCGCTTCCCGAACTCCACAGCAGAGCTCTCGCAAGCCAGCCGAACAGCTCCCTAAACGACCAAGCCTATCGCGTCGTTCAGCCGGCTCAGCGTGATCAAGTGCGTACACTTGTCGCGATGAAACGTAGCAGCGCGGTCCGGCACCTGGCCGAGCTGGCCGAGGCTGCCAGCGAGGGTCTCCGGTTCCGGGACGGGCCAACTGGGTGGCCGTTGGAGTCGATATGGGTTGCCGGGGAACTGCTCAGCAGCGTTGACACCGTCGAGGACGCCACGGTGGTGCTGCTGCTCGATCTCCCGGACGACGAGCTGCCCTCGATTGCTCTGCATCCCACGGCCGAGTGGGTTTCGGAACGGTTGCGGCTCGGCAAGCGTCCCGTGCTGTGGTGGTACCGCCCCCAGACCTGGCCGGCCTGGAACGCGAGGCACCGGCGCGTGGTTCGCTTTTGGTCGGACCGCGACGGTGCCGACAACGGAGTCCTCGACGCGCTGCGCGAGCGGCGCAGCCTGCCCGTGGTAGAACCGCAGCCCGAGGACTGGCGCGCCCAGCTGCATGAGGAACGCACAGTCGCCCGGCGGCACCTGGCGACTGTGCTCGATCATTACCACGACCGGGACTGGCGTCGCGTGCACGAAGGCTTCGGCGTCTATCCCGAAGATCATCTTTGGCGCGCGGCACAGGGACTTCGCGAGATCGAGGACGCACTGCGCGAATAAACGGTCGGTACGCCGCTACTTGCCCGGGCCCAATTACCACGAGGAGCTGGAGTTATGGTGCGGGTGCGCTGACTATGCTTGCAAGTGCGCCGGCTCCGGCGGTGACCATGGCGGGGACCGTGGAGTACGAGGCTGCCGGCGCGGACGCCAGCACCACGACCACGTAACGCAAATCCGTCCCGACCAGGCCGGTGCTGTCCATCACCGCTTGGGAGCCGCTGGTGCCCCAGCCCTGTTTGATCGCCCAGTTGGTGTGCGGCATCCCGTCCGGAATGCCGAAGTACTGGTTGAAGCCGTCCGCGGCAATCCTCGGGGCGTCGGCGAGCGCACCGAGCAACAGATTCCGGTCGGC
>DASUII010000202.1:0-2782 GCA_036279835.1 Pseudonocardiaceae bacterium | reverse complement strand
AGCCAGCCGGGCGGCCAGCCTGATGTCGTCCCATAGATCGAGGTCGTCGTGCGAGGCGGGGCCATCGGTGCCCAAACCGACCGCGATCCCGGCAGCGCGCAGGTCGACCAGCCGCGCGATGCCAGAAGCGAGCTTGCTGTTGGAGCCGGGGCAGTGCGCCACCCCGGCGCGGTGCCGGGCGAGTACCGCGATGTCGGTGTCGGACAGCTGCACGGCATGCGCCGCGAGCACCCGGGCACCGTCACCCAGCACCCCCAGATGTTCCAGCAGCAGCGGCACGGATCCGTGCTGCTCACGGATCGCGGCGTCCTCGCCGGTCGTCTCTGCAACGTGGATGTGCAGCAGCGCCCCGCGCTCCCGGGCAGCAGCGCCAGCCGCCGCTAAAGCCTCGGGGGGCAGCGTGTAGGCAGCGTGCGGGCCGTATCCCAGTTCGATGCGTTCGCCGGGACCGAAGCGGATCCCGTCGGCGTCGATCCAGCGGCTGATGCCGTCGAGCATCTGCTGCCAGGTGCCCAGCCGGTCCCAGCCCGGCGCCGCGATGATGCCCGGCGTCACCACCGCGCGGCCGCCCGCGGCCAGCACCGCCTCGACCACCGCCTCGTTGTGGAAATACATCTCCACGCTGGTCGTGATCCCGGCGCCGAGCATCTCCAGGGCGCCGACGAGCATGCCGACCCGGACGTCCTGCGTGTCGACCCGGGCCTCGGCGGGCCAGATCACCTCGGTCAGCCACCGCATCAGCGGCAGATCTCCGCCGATCCCGCGTAGCGCGGTCATCGCGGTGTGCGCATGGGTATTGATCAACCCGGGCATCAGGATGCCGGTCAGCGCCAGCTCGGGCCCGGGTGCGGGCGGAGCCGCTGCCGCCGGTCCGACGTAGCCGATCCGTCCGGCGGCGTCGACGTCCACCACCGCGTCGTGCAGCACGCTGCAGGGCTTGTCGCAGGGCAGCACTACCGGTGCGGTCAACCGCATCATAAGACCGGTTCGACGATGCTGTGGCGCAGCAATGCGGACAGCGGCCGCAGCGGCGGAAGCCAGGCGCCCTCAGCGGGCAGCGTCTCCAAGGTGATCCGGGGCAGCGGTTGCAGGAACAGTTCTGGGATGTCCTCCAGATCCTCAAAACCCAGTACCAGGGAGTTGACCGCGAATGAGGCGTGCTCCCGGAACCCGAGGACGGTTACCCGGACGCCCTGGGCGACGAGCTCTTCCAACGGTTCCCGGAAGGCTCGGCTATCCCCGGAGGCGACCAGCAGCTGCCGGAGCACGCCTTGTTCGTGGCGGGCCCGGATGTGCGCCAGCATGTCCTCGTCGATGTCCGATTCGTCGATCTTGGGCTTGGCGAAGACCGCGAACCCGGTGTTGCGCAGTGCCTCGACCCAGGGTCGGACGAAGTCGGTGCTGCCTGCTGCGACGTTGGTGAACACGGTCGCCTCGGGCTCGGTGTCGGTCCCGGCCTGGGAGATCAGCCAGCGACCCAGCGCGTCGAATCTCGGCCGGGATGCCGAGCTGGGGCGTCCGCCGAGGATCGAACCCAGGCTCATGTCGATATTGGGCGCATCCCAGACGAGCAGTGACACGGGGACGGTCGGGGCGGGCGCCGGGTTCATAGTGACCGATCCTGCCTTATAAGCGCGCGAAGAGTAGATCCCGCACCACGCGGCCCTCGTCGCGGGCGCGTTGCTCGAACTTGGTGACCGGCCGCCACGCCGGCCGCGCGGCGAACCCGTCCGGCGCGGTGTTCCGCAGGCCACGCTCGGCGACGCAGGCCGCGAGCATCTCCTGGGCGTAGGGCTCCCAGTCGGTGGCCAGATGCAGCGTGGCACCAACGGCTAGCCGGGACGTCACCAGGGCGACCAGCTCGGGTCGCACCAACCGGCGCTTGTGGTGGCGTCGCTTGGGCCACGGGTCGGGGAAGTAGATCCGGACTGCGTGCAGGCTGCTCGCCGCGACGTGCTCGTGCAGCACCGTGTACGCGTCGCCGCGGAGCAGCCGCAGGTTGCTGATCTCAGCCTGCTCGATGCGCATCAGCAGCTGGGCCAGCCCAGGCTGGTATATCTCGACGGCGAGATGGTCGACGTCGGGTGCTTCGAGGGCCATCGCCGCCGTCGACTCACCCATCCCCGAGCCGATTTCCAGCACGATCTGCGCGGTGCGCCCGAACCAGCCGGCGGTATCCAGCGGTCCGTCGGGCAGATCCGCGGCGTTTGCACCCCACCGGTCCCAGCAGCGGTCCCAGGCGCGTTGCTGCCCGATAGTCATCCGGGCTCGCTGCGGGTAGATCGTCTGCACCTGCCAAGCCTGCCCTGCCCAGGGTTGCGGCGCGCGGGCAGGATGGTCGGCGTGAACACACGGAAAGAGTGGGTGGATCTGGTGTGCCGCGAGCTGGACATCACCGACGCCGTGTCGCCGACCGCGATGCAGTCTCGGGTGCTGGACATGTCGCGGGACGTCGCGCACGGTGTCGCGCGGCCAGCTGCTCCACTCACCGCCTATTTGCTTGGTCTGGCCGCCGGTCGCACTAGCGACCCGGAGGCTAGTTCTGCGGATCTCACCCAGCGGGTGTGCCAGCTGGCCCAACGTTGGGCCCAAGAACACGGCACTGGATCGTCCACGGAATCTGGATCGTCCGCCAAATAACCGGAGGGCCCGGATCGTCCCCGAATGACGACCCGGGCCATCCCGTGGTGCCCGCTCGCGCACCCCCCGTGTGCGGGCCTCGGGCGTTCATCGCTTGGCTGGGCGTTCCGGCGTGGCGTCCAGGTTGTGCGACCAACAATCC
>DASUII010000201.1:0-4013 GCA_036279835.1 Pseudonocardiaceae bacterium | reverse complement strand
GGCGATCGTCATGTCCGGCTTGCCACCGAACAGGAGCTGCTCCGGGACTTTCCGGGCATCGAGCTGGGCGCCCTGCCGCCGCTTGGCTCGCTGCTGGGCGCACCGCTCTACGTCGATCAGGAGGTGCTCCAGCACGAAACGGTGGTCTTTGCCGCTGGGAGCCAGACCGAATCGGTTCAGATCAGGACGGCGGATCTGCTCCAGCACGAACAGGTGACGACCCTGCCGTTGATTAAGCACGCGGACGAGAATGGCAAGGACTGGCTGCGGTAGCCACGGGTCTACACCTCCTGCGGCACGCACAGCCGGCAGGCAACACGCCGGTCCTGAGCTCGGATCACACTCAGTGACGGGTGCTGGCCCGGGCCCAGTGCGCAAGTATCCGCCGTTCGGCGCGGCCGCACGGCTTTCCGGTGCTCATTAGATGAGGTGCGCAGATCCGGTAGATCTGGTGTGGAGAGGTGGTCGGGCTGCGGCGTGCTGGCGGCGGCCCCTTACCTGTCACCGCCTCGGGCGCTTAGGCGCCCTGCCCGGTCCTGCCTCTCCTGGCTTCGATCGCCTCCGGCAGTACGGACTCGGGTAGCCCGACCAGCTCAGCGACAGGTTCGACCCTCTCGCGCAGCTGGGCGCGCAGCGGCAGCGCCCCAACGCGTACGCCGGAGACCGGTCCTGCGAGGCGGTGCAGCCGCACCTGTACCGCTCCGATCGTTTCCGCGGTGAGTTCCGCGGCCGGGATCCGCACGGAGAACTCGCCGGACGCGCGCTCGGTGAAGTGGTGCCCATGCTGGTCTGGCGGCCCCTCAAGGTTGGGGAAGGAACGCTGCTCCTGCCCCAGATCCGGGACGGCGGCCGCGTGCACGAGCCGGTCGCCCACGGTCACCTCATACACCGCTGCTCCGTGCAGGGTGGCGGGCGCCGAGAGCGGGCCGTCCACGAGGTGACTGTCGAGCACGGTCAGCTGGTCACCGCGAACCCGGACCCGCAGCCGTACATACTGCTCGGCCGGCCGTCCGGAGCCCGTGCCGGAGCGGGGCCGCTGCGCCGGATGCTCGCCGTGCGGGTGGTGACCGTGCGCAGCCAATGCTTCCCCCTCCTCATCGGCCGGGGGCTCAGCCGCGGCCTTGACCTGCCGGCCGGCGCTACCGCCGGCCGGGTGAGCACTGGCCGTGGCCGGCTTGACGAGCGCGGCGACGGTTCCTTCGGCGAGCGGGAACCGGTGATAGACCTGCTGTCCGGCCGGCGGCTTGAGCGGACGGCTGTCCCTGACGTCGGCATCGGCCGGGTATCCGCCCTGCTGCGCCTGGGTGTCCTTTGTCTTTTGCTGCTTCATGTCCCGTTCCCCTCTCACCAGTTCCGGCCGTAGCGGTATGTGTGGATCCACCGGTAAAAAATGCGGTCGAGCATGATCCCGGGCCTGCCGTTGATCACCCCGAACCAGTCGGTGTTGTGTACATACAGCTGCGGATCACCGGACTTGCCGGTCATCCGGGCCGGCTCAAAGGCGTCCACCGCGCCCAGATTCCACTCTCCCACCCGGTCGCCGACGTAGTCGGTCTTGAGTGAGGTGCCCGAACTGATCATCCGCCCTAGGTATTCGGTGGCCCAGTCGTCGTAGTTCCACACCCACAGGTCGGCGCGCCCGACGGCATCAATGTCCGCAGCGAAGAACCGGTCGTGCCGGGCCAGCCCGTCCCAGCCGGGTACGTCGCCGTCGTAGCGGTGGGTGTAAGACAGCCCGGTCCCAGTGGAGCGGAACATCCCCAGGTACGGGATCGCCCAGTCGTCGCCGTTGAAGATGTACACGTCGCAGCGGCCGTCGCCGTCGAAGTCGCCCAGGATAAGCCGGTCATTGGGGGCCAGCCCGCCCCAGCCGGGGATGTCGCCATCGTAGCGATGGATCATGCTGTAGCCGGCCGGGCTGGAGGCGAACAGGCCGACGTAGCTCATCGACCAGTCCTGACCGTTGAAGATGACCAGATCGTCCCGGCCGTCGCCGTTGAGGTCGCCGACAAAGAACTCATCGTGGCGGGCCAGTCCGCCCCAGCCGGGGATATCGCCGTCGTACCGGCGGGTCATCCAGAATCCCGCTCCGGTGGAGCGCAGCAGCCCGACGTACGGGATCGCCCAGTCGTCAGTATTCACGACGACTAGGTCGTCCTTGCCATCGCCGTTCAGGTCGGCGACCAGGAAGCGGTCGTTCCTGGCGAAGCCGCCCCAGCCCGGGATGTCGCCGTCGTACCGGGCGACTAGCCGTAGCCCGCCGTTTCCGTCGGAGACGAGCAGACCCAGGTACGGGATCGCCCAGTCGACGCCGTTGAAGATGGCGACCTCATCGGCGCCGTCGCCGTTGAAGTCGCCCACGTAGACCTGGTCGTGCGGCTGGAACTGCCACGACCCCGGTACCCGCGCCACGCCGCTGAACCGGTGCGCCAGGGCGGTTCCGTCGGCCTCGAACAGCTGGACGGACGTCCCGTGATGAAGCAGCAGGTCGCTGAGGCCGGTGCCGTAGAAGCGCCCGGGATAGGCATTGCGGAAGTGGTGGCCGGTCTCGCCGTCCCGCGCGGTCTTGATTGAGGTATAGCAGACCGGGCAGTACGGCGGCGTGTTGCCGTTCATCCGGCAGTTCTCCACCGGCCGGTAGATCCCGGTGTCGTAGGTGCCGCCGCCCTCGAACAGCCCCACGTCCTGGTTGCTGTCCCAGGTCGCCGGCCGTGGCCCGTTGTTGTAGTTCGCCCCGGCGCCGATCCCGGTAGGCAGCGGCGTGGTCGGCGCGATGAACTGGTGCCACTTGGTGGTCGCCCGGTCGGTGATCGTGGTCAGATTGATCCAGCCCTGCTCCCCGCCGGTGTAGGCGCCCACGCCCGCGGAGTACTCGTCGGAGAAACCGCCGATGCCGTGCCCGAACTCGTGCGCGATAACGGACCAGTGCACACCCATCGGCACGTGCGCCCGGCCCCCGCCACCGCAGCCGCCGTAGTTGGGATTGTTGAGGACGACGAGCAGCTCGTTCCAGTCCGGCACCCATGTGTTGAGCGCGGCCTGGATGCGTGCTTCGGTGTTCGTCCCGTACTCCAGCCAGCAGTGCGCCCAAGAGCCGCTGAAGATGATGCCCAGCGCGGTGTCGCGGATGGTCTCGGAGGCAATAGTGTCGTCCGACGGGTCCGACGGGGTGCCGTGCTCGTCGTAGGTGCGCGTGCTTACGCCGGAGTCCACCGACTCCAGGTTGACGCGGTAGATGTTGTACGCGGAGGCGTCCTCGCTGTAGTAGTCGTTCCCGAAGACGCCCTCGATGAGGACGGTCTGCACCCACTGGTTGTAAGTGACCTGGTCCGCGGCGGTGAACCCGTCGCCGAGGATCGCGATATTGCGCTTGGTGCCGGGTGGTCCCGCGCTGCGCAGGACGGTCATGCTGTCGGCCATCGAGAAGGCCTCCCCCCTGGATATAAGCAGATACCCGTTAGGAGGCCCGACTTTCACCGCGTGATACACGTGGCCGGAGGACCACGCGGGAACGGTCACACGCTGACCGGTCACTGCGGACACGATAAGCCGTCGCTCAGAGGACAGCGTACAACGCCTCCTTTGCGGAATTCTCTGTGCTGAGCGAGCCGATAGCACCGCGCTAAATTGCGTGAGCCAATCGCAGACCATCGCGCCTAGCCCGCCGGATTCTGGGGACCTCCCGCCACGCCATCTGAGCGCGAATCCCGGTACGCGGCCGCGAAGTGCACAATCTGCGTCGCACGGCCAGCCCGTCGCTCATGACCACCCGAACCGGCAGATATGCGCGCAGACGATGGCGCACTTGAACGCCCTGACCGCAATTCATACTCGGCGGTATGGAGTAGTTCACGGCCCGGCCAGCAAGGTCCGTCTCTCGCTTGCTGACGGCATAGCGCTACCTGGACGCCCGGTTTACGGTGGGTTTCCGTTGAGCTGCTGGGGCCGGGACTGGCCCAGCTTCCCGGTGCCAGCCTGGCCGGGAGATGCCCGATGACCACTGCCACCCCATC
>DASUII010000200.1:0-2812 GCA_036279835.1 Pseudonocardiaceae bacterium | reverse complement strand
ACCTCTCCGCCATCGCCGCCCTAGACACGGATCGCCGCATCGGCCCCGACCCCGCCACCTTCGATATGCGCTGACGCGCTCGTGAGTGGTTAGCAGTGCCATAACACTGTTTCCCACTCACGAGGTAATGGCGGCGAGGAGAGTGGTGAGGGGGCGGGTTTGGGCGTTGTGGCCCATGAGGCCGATCCGCCAACCCGTCCCCGCGAGTGGACCTAGGCCGCCACCGACCTCGATGCCGAAGTCCTCCCGCAATGCCTTGCGAGCTGCGGCGTCGACCACGCCGTCAGGCAGCCGGGCTGCAGTGAGCTGCGGTAACCGGTGGCCTTGCTCGGCGAACACTTCGAAACCGAGCTCGGGCAGGGCCGTTTGGAGGCGTTCCCCCACCCGGGCGTGGCGCTCCCACACCGCTGGTAGTCCCTCTGCCAGTAACCGGCCCAGACCCGCGTGCACCGAAGAGATCAGCGTGGAACTCGCGGTGTGGTGGTAGCGAGGCGGATCGCCCTGGTAGTAGGCATCCAGCAGGCTCAGGTCCAGGTAGAACGAGCAGACCGGCCGTTCCCGGTCCCGGATCCGTTGCACGGCCCGCTCGGACAGGGTCACCGGCGCGATTCCCGACGGTGCACCCAGGCACTTCTGGGTCGCCGAGTAGCAGGCGTCTACGCCCCAGGCGTCGACTTCGACCGGAATCCCGCCCAGCGAGGTGACGGTGTCCACCAGCAACAGCGTGTCGGTGCTCTGCAGTTCGCGTAGCGGGGCGATCTGATTGCGCACCCCGGTGGAGGTCTCGGCGTGCACCACCGCGACGAGCCGGGCCTGCGGTGCCTGACGCTGGGCGTCGAGCAGCTGTTCGGGATCCAGCGGCCGTCCCCAGGGGGCATGGACAGCGCGCACCTGCGCACCCAGCCGGCGAGCCACCTCACACAGCCGCTCGCCGAAGTAACCGTTGACCCCGACAATGGCCAGGTCATCGGGTTCCAGCAGGCTGGCCAGGCACGCCTCCATCCCCGCCGAGCCGGTGCCGCTGACCGGCAGGGTGAGGCGGTTACGGGTGCCGAAGACGGTCCGCAGTCGTTGCGCGGTGTCGGCTACCAGGGTGAGAAACTCGGGATCCAGATGCCCGAGCACTGGCCGACTCAACGCCTCGATGGCCTCCGGGTAGGGATTCGACGGTCCGGGTCCAAGGAGCAGCGGATCAGAGTGCACACCTCGATCTTGCCACGGCTGTCGTACTGTCGCCCCGATGGACAGCCTGTGCAGCGTGCAGCAGTGGCCGGTCGATACGGTGGCCGCCGCCGTCGTGGACGCCTCCGGTGCCGTGGTGGGCAGCCACGGCCCCCAGGACCACACATTTCAACTCGCTTCGGTGACCAAGCTGCTGTCCAGCTACGCCGTGCTGCTGGCCGTGCAGGAGGGCGCGCTGGGCTGGCAGCAGCCGGCCGGGCCGCCCGGCTCCACCGTGCGCCACCTCATTTCGCACGCCTCCGGACTGGAATACGACACTCCGCAGGTTTCGGCAGCGCCGGGAACCAAGCGGATCTACTCCAACACCGGGTTCGTGGCGCTGGCCGACGCGGTGGTGTCGTCGTGTGACATTGGCTTCGCTGATTACCTGGCCGAAGGGGTGTTCCAACCGCTTGGAATGACCGCGACACAGCTGACGGGTACCGCCGCCGCCGGTGCCGCGTCCACCTGCGCGGACCTGGCCCGGTTCGCCGCGGAGCTGCAGGCGCCGAGGCTGCTGGCGCCGGAGATTCTGGCCGAGGCGACCCAGGTGAGCTACCCGGGACTGGACGGGATCGTGCCCGGCTTCGGGTTGCAGCGTCCCAACGACTGGGGGTTGGGCTTCGAGCTGCGATCGCGCAAAAACCCACACTGGACGGGTAGCCGGAACTCGCCGGAGACCTTCGGGCACTTCGGACGATCCGGAACATTCCTGTGGGTGGATCCGGTAGCCGGCGCGGCCTGCATCGCGCTCACCGACCGCGACTTCGGCCCCTGGTCCCGCGACACCTGGCCCCCCTTCTCCGACGCCGTCCTCACCGATCTCGCCAGCCGTTGAATCGAGAACCCTGAAGTTCCCGAACTCCACAGGAGAGCTGTGTGGGTATCCGCGAACAGCTCTGCTGTGGAGTTCGGGAACGGTGGAGCGGTGCGTCGGGGCTAGGGCTGCAGGAGCTGGAAGTGGGCGCCCTGGTCGTCGATGCACTCGGCGAGGCGGCCGTAGGGCTGCTGTTGTGTTTCTCCGGCCTGTCCGCCGTGGTCGCGGACGGCGGCGAGGGCGGCGGCCAGGTCGTCAACCTGGTAGACCGGCTCGATGCCCGGCGTCGCCGCGCCGCCATGCATGCCGGCGGGCGGGGAGGTCCCCTCGATCTGCCAGCCGTCGGCGACCCGACCGGGTCGGAAGGTCCAGCCCAGCACGGCGCCGTAGAACGCCCGGGCCCGTGCTGTGTCGGCGACGGCGTGGGTGAGGTAAGCGAGATCACCGTGTCGCGAAGTCGGTGTCTCGGTGGGTGACGAGGCGATCATCCAGCGATGCCCGGACGGATCGACTACGACGGCGTTTCGGCCGTAGTCGTAGTCGGCGGCCGCGCGCTCCAACTGGGCCCCCGCCTCGACGGCTTCGCTTACAGTGGCATCTACCGCGGCCGGCTCGGATACCCGCAGATACAGCGATTGACTGGGACCGCCGCGGGTCCGCGGTGACAGCAGACCGATCTCGGCGTACTCGTCGGCCAGCATGAGCACCGAATCACCGATGGCCAGCTCGGCGTGCCCGATCCGGCCGTCCGCCATCACGATCGGTTCACCGCGG
>DASUII010000199.1:0-4623 GCA_036279835.1 Pseudonocardiaceae bacterium | reverse complement strand
GTTCACCAGCGGCTCGGTCACCGTCTATTCCCTCGACCTCAGCGTGCTGCGGACGCTATCGGGGCGCACTGGGCGCATGCGGTAGTGCCTGCACCAGGCGGGTTGCCTCAGTACGGTCACCGCTAGCCTGCAAGCCATGCGGGCGGTGGTGACCGGGGGGGCCGGCTTCATCGGTTCGAACATCGTCGATGGGCTCGTTGACGCCGGGGCTGAGGTGCTGGTCGTTGATGATCTGAGCCGGGGTTCGCGGGCCAATCTCGAGCTCGCGCTCAGTCGCACCGCCCGGCTGATCGAGTTGGATGTCCGCGATGGTCTCGCTGTCGATGAGGCATTCCGGTCGTTCCGGCCGGAGCTGGTGTTCCACCTCGCGGCCCAGATCGACGTGCGGGTCTCGATGGACGAACCCGCGCACGACGCGGCCGTCAACGTGCTGGGGTCGGTGAATGTGTTCGCCGCAGCCCACGCCGTCGGTGCGCGCCGGGTGGTGAACACCTCAACCGGTGGTGCGATCTACGGCGAGTCCGCGGTGGTGCCCACCTCGGAGGCCGTTGCAGCCGACCCTGTCTCAGCCTACGGCCTGAGCAAGCTCACCGCGGAGCGTTACGCTCGCTGGTTTCACCGGATGCACGGGCTGGACGTGGTGACGCTGCGGTACGGCAATGTCTACGGACCCCGGCAGGATCCCCGATGCGATGCCGGTGTCATCGCAATCTTCTGCGATCGAGTCCTCGCTGGGCGCAGACCAACCGTCTACGGCGACGGGCGACAAACCCGCGATTACGTCTTCGTGGCCGACATCGTGGCGGCCAACCTGGCCACCGCCCGAGCCGTTGTGCCAGCGCACCGCGAGTACAACGTGGGTACCGGCACCGAAGTCACGGTGCTGGAGCTGGCCCAGGCGGTTGCGGCGGCGGCGGGCGTTGACCCGGTGGACTTCGAGCCGGACTTCGTACCTGCCCGCCCCGGCGAACTCCTCCGCAGCTGCCTCGACATTACCCGCGCCCGGTCCGATCTGGGCCTGCCGCCTCCCACGCCGCTGCCTGAAGGGCTCGCTCGCACCGTGGATTGGGTCCGCTCGGTGGGCGTGCGTATCGCCCGCGCGAATGAGTAGTTCTCGGGAACATGAGCATCATTGACATCATGCTGCCCTACTACGGGCCGGTGGATCTGATGCAGGCGGCTGTGCGCAGCATCCTCGAGCAGGAGGATCCGGACTGGCGCCTGACGGTGGTCGATGACAACTACCCCGAGCCCGGCATCGCGGAATGGTTCACGTCCTTGGGAGACGAGCGGATCCGGTACCTGCGCAACGAGCGGAATCTGGGTGCCAACCGCAACTTCCAGCGCTGTGTGGACCTCGTCGAGCATGACGTGCTCGTGATCATCGGTTGCGACGACCTGATGCTCCCGAACTACCTCAGCAGCGTCCGGGCGGCGTTCGCGGAGTTTCCCGACGTCACCATCGTCCAGCCCGGGGTGCAGGTCATCGACGAGCGCGGGGCCCCTGCTCGGGGGCTGGTCGACTCCGCGAAGCGGCTGCTGTACGCGCCGCGGGTCAACGTCCGCACCGAGCTGGGCGGTGAGCAGCTCGCGGCGAGCCTGCTGCGGGGCAACTGGCTCTACTTCCCGTCCATCGCCTGGCGCTCCGCGGCAGTCCGTGAGGTCGGATTCCGCGACGGCCTGCACGTGGTGCAGGATCTCGCCCTGGTGCTCGACCTGGTCGAGCGCGGTGCGCGGCTGGTAGTCGACCCCGAGGTGTGCTTCTCTTACCGGCGGCACCGGGCCAGCTACTCGTCATGGCGGGCGCTGGACGGCAGCAGGTTCGTCGAAGAGCGCTCGTTTTTCCTTGCGGCGGCGGCCCGGATGGAGTCCCACGGCTGGCACCGGGCGGCCCGGATCGCGCGCAGGCACACCTCGTCCCGACTCAACGCGCTGACACTGATGCCAGCGGCGGTGCGCCAGCGGCACCGCAGCGGGATGCGGGTGTTGGCCCGGCACGCGTTCGGCTCGGCGCTGCCTCGCTGAGCGGCTTAGCTAAAGCAGTCCCCGGTCCCGGTTGGTCAGCTCGGCGTCCCGCAACGCCACGGTACGAGCCAGATCGGTCAGGTGGTTACTGATCTCGCGCTGGCGAAGGTAGGTGTTCAGCATGCCGAACACGAAGGCGACGACCAACAGATAGAGCACCAGGTCGGTGCCGCGCCCGACGCCGATCTGTTGGGCCACCCACGTCGTATCGTCCGGTCGCAGCACCGCATAGATGTTCACCACGATGAACGCGAAGAACGCGATCCGCTTGCTCGCGCGGATGTGGACGTTGTGCGCCAAGCGCACGAAGTAAACCAGCGCGCCGAGTGCCGCGAGGACGAGAAGAACCTGCACGATCATGGCACGCTCACCTTTGGTCGCGCACAGCCAGGTCGAACAGGATGTTGATCCCGTTGATGAGGGGCTGGCCCTTGCTTGTTGAGTATTCGGTGTAACGGATCGTCACCGGTAGCTCCCGCACTGTCCACGACGACCGCGCTAGCAGCGAGACGAGCTCCGATGCGTGAGCCATGCCGTTCATCCTGATCCGCAGCTGCCCCGCGACGGTGCGGTTGAAGACCCGCAGCCCGTTGTGCGCATCGGTGAGGTGCAACTTGCGTGCCACCGGGCTCAGCGCCACCACCAGGACCAGCGTGATGCGCTTGAGCAGCGGCACCCGGTGTGGCCGGCCCTCGTGCTGATCGAGGAACCGGGAGCCCAGGACGACGTCGGCAAAACCACTGCGGGCCGCGTCGACCATGCGGCCGGCATCGGCGACCCGATGTTGACCGTCCGCGTCGAAGGTCACGAAGAACTGACTGCCCGGACGGGCCAGCGCGTAGCACAACCCGGTCTGCAAGGCCGCACCCTGTCCCAGGTTGATCGGGTGCCGGACCAGGTGCGCCGCGGTCGTGGCGATCTGCGCCGCTGATCCATCGGTGCTGCCGTCGTCCACGCACACGATGTTGCGGAACGTCGTGTGAAGGTCGGCGACAACTTGCGCGATCACGGTAACCTCGTTGTACACCGGGATGATCACCCACGTGTCGTCATTGGCCATCTGCGACTCCTGATCGCCGGGCGAGGCGTCGTCGCGCAGGGTAGCAGTGTCGGTGCGGCCGCCCTGCCCGACAGGCGGCGTCGAGACTTGCCGGTGGGGTTACTGTCTCGCCGTGCCCGCTCGGCGGCTACCCTCGACGCCCGTGACGCCGATGCCCATGAATAGGCCACAGCCCGATCTGATCGTGGTCGGTTCCGGATTCTTCGGTCTGACTGTGGCTGAGCGGGTGGCCAGCCAGCTGGATCGGCGGGTCCTGGTACTGGACCGCCGGCACCACATCGGCGGCAACGCCTACTCCGAGGCCGAACCCGAGACCGGTATCGAGGTGCACCGCTACGGCGCGCACCTGTTCCACACCTCGAACAAGCGGGTCTGGGACTACGTCAACCAGTTCACCGATTTCACCGGCTACCAGCACCGGGTGTTCACCAGCTACCAGGGCCGGGTCTACCCGATGCCGGTGAACCTGGGCACGATCTGCGAGTACTTCGGCAAGCACCTGACCCCGGATCAGGCCAGAGCGCTGGTGGCCGAGCAGGCAGCAGAGATCAGCGGTAAGGATGCCACCAATCTGGAGGAAAAGGCCATCTCGCTGATCGGTCGGCCGCTGTATGAAGCGTTCGTCCGGGGTTACACCGCCAAGCAGTGGCAGACCGATCCCACCGAACTGCCGCCGGGCATCATCTCCCGGCTTCCGGTGCGCTATACGTTCAACAACCGGTACTTCAACGATACTTACGAAGGCCTGCCCGTCGACGGGTACACCGCGTGGCTGCACCGGATGGCACAGCACCCGAATATCGACGTCCGCCTGAACACCGACTGGTTCGACGTGCAGGGCGACCTGCCACAGGTGCCGGTCGTCTATACCGGGCCGCTGGACCGCTATTTCGATCACGCCGAGGGTGAACTGGGCTGGCGCACCCTGGACTTCGAGCAAGAAGTGCTCGACACCGGTGATTTCCAGGGCACGCCGGTGATGAACTACGCCGACCTGCACGTCCCCTACACTCGGATCCACGAATTCCGGCATTTCCATCCCGAGCGGGATTACCGCACCGACAAGACGGTGATCTTCCGTGAGTACTCTCGATTCGCGCAGCGCGGTGACGAACCTTATTACCCGATCAACACCGCCGAGGACCGGACGAAGCTGGAACGCTACCGCGAGCTGGCCCGCAAGGAGACCGCAAACCGCAACGTGCTTTTCGGTGGGCGGCTCGGTACGTACAAATATCTGGACATGCACATGGCGATCGGCTCTGCACTGTCAATGTACGATAACAAGATTGCCCCGTACTTCACCGATAACCAGTCCCTGGACGACCCCTCGACGGGCCAGCAAGACGGTTGGTGACCTGCGGGTACGTCGCACAGGGGTGGCCGGGCAGCTCAGGGTCACCTCCGAGGACTACCCTCTGGCGACGTCAACACTGAGCCCGTCACACCGCCAGTACTGGCCTGCCACACCGTAAAAACTGGGGAGTCCATGCCCACCAGCACCGTCTGGAGCCCGGAAGAGTCGTTCGCCAGCGCGC
>DASUII010000198.1:0-10024 GCA_036279835.1 Pseudonocardiaceae bacterium | reverse complement strand
GGGAGGGTTCATGAGTCGACGGGGTTTGCTGACCGGTCTGCTGGTCAGCGGGCTGATCGCGGGAGGCACGCTGGCTGCCATGCCGGCGAGTGCGGAACCGGCGCTTGTCCCGCTGTCGCCGTCGTTGGTCGGGCAGCTGCTCTCGGCGACCACCGGCGCAATGCCGGTGATGGTGCATGGTGCGACGCTCGCGGACGCTGAACGGGCAGTCGCTACCACCGGAATGCACCGGGTCACCGCGTTTCGAAAAATTGGCGTGGTGGTCGCGCAGGCGTCCAAGCCACAGATCGAAGCGGCTCGCACCCAGCCCGGCGTGACTTACCTCGAGGGCGACCAGCCCATCGCGGTGCACGCCGCACCCTCAGCGCCCCCGCAGGTCACTACGCGCTCCACTTCGTTGGTGGCAACCCGTGGCCTGGAGGCCCGGCAGACGCTGTCCGGGGCGAACGGTGCCGCGTTAGACGGCAGCGGCATCAGCATCGCGGTGATCGACTCCGGGATCGATCCCACGCATCCCGCGTTCGCTGGCGGCAAGGTCGTGCGCGAGCTGAAGAGCGTGTGCCTCGATGAGTCCAACACCGACACCAGCTGCATCAAGGACGTGCCACTCGGTGTCGACACTGACACGCTGTCTCTCGGCGGCCACGGTAGCCACGTGGCCAGCATCGCCGCGGGCCGCAACGTCACGCTCAGCGACGGCACCACGGTGTCCGGTGCAGCACCCGGCGCTGACATCGTGTCGTTGTCCACCGGCGCGGCCGTGGTGATCATCAGCGCAGATTCATCTTTGAACTGGGTACTGGAGCACCACGCAAAACCGTGCGGGGATGCCGTGCCGGCCTCGAAATGCCCGCCGATCAGAGTGGTCAACAACTCTTATGGCCCGCAGGGCGGGGGCAAGTTCGATGCGAATTCCGCGACCGTCAAACTGCAACGCCAGCTCGTCAAGGAAGGCGTTGTGATGGTGTGGGCCGCGGGCAATGACGGCGGCGACGGCTCGAAGAGCCTCACTAATCCGCCGGCCCAGGATCCGACCGGCGGTATCATCTCGGTGGCCTCCTACAATGACCAAGGCAACGGAACCCGCAACGGTCCGGTGTCCACTTTCTCCTCGCGCGGTGTGAAGAGCGACCCCTCGACCTGGCCGGACATCTCCGCACCGGGGCAGAACATCCTCGGTGCCTGCCGCGTCTATCTGCCGATCTGTTCCACTGGCCTCAAGCCGCAGAACGGCCCCGGAATTCTCGATGTGGGTAGTTACAACGTGCTCAGCGGTACATCGATGGCGTCGCCGCAAATCGTCGGGATTGTGGCATTGCTGTTCCAGGCCGATCCCACCGCGACCCCCGCCGAAATCGAGGAAGTGCTGAAGTCGACGGCATTGCGTTACTCCAACGGTGCGCCTTACCAGCAGGTAGGGAGGTACCAAACATCCTTCGACAAGGGCACCGGGTTGGTCGATGCACTGGCCGCTGCAAAAGCACTGGGGGCCCGCGAACACTGATCTCTCACCAGACCTGCCGACCGGGGTGCGCCCCAGTATTTTCTAGTGCGACACACACCGGACCGCTGGCGCACCAGCGGCCACCAGGGCACAATGAGTAACGGTGTCTTCAGTTGATCTCGAGGACGTAGGGGAAGACGCTCCTCGTCGATCAGCGGAGGTACCACATGAGCACCAGTGGCACGATCTATGTCCACTCGTCGCCGTCTGCGGTATGTCCGCACGTCGAGTGGGCGATAGCGGGCGTCCTGCAGATCAGGGCGGACCTACAGTGGACCGCGCAGGCCGCGGCTCCGGGACAGCTGCGCGCCGAATGTGAGTGGTCTGGCGAGCCGGGCACTGCCGCCGCGGTGGCCAATGCGCTGCGGGCGTGGCCGATGCTGCGCTTTGAGGTCACCGAGGAACCCAGTCCTGGGGTGGATGGAGAACGGTTCTGTTTCGTACCCGGGCTCGGATTGTGGCGAGCCAGCACCAGCGCCAACGGTGACATCGTGGTCGGCGAGGATCAACTACGGGCCCTGGCCGGCGCTGCTCGGGACGCGGAGTCCTTCGCCCACCAGCTTGCTCAGCTCCTCGGGGCAGCCTGGGACGACGCGCTGGAACCCTTCCGCCGCGCGGCTGATGGCGCCCCCGTGACCTGGCTGCATCGCGTGGGCTGATCGGGAGGTCTCGACCAATAGGTTCCACTTGCGCGTACGCTGGGCGGCAGAACCGCGAAAAGGTTCCATTTGACGGTTCTGGCGCCGGGCTTGGAGCGGCGTAGTGTGGCCCGGTGGCGCAGCATGTGGCCCGGCGCGGGTGGACCCTTCTGCTGGTAGTGCTCGCGGTCTTGGCTGGCGCCGTGGGTACCGGGGTGGGGTTGCGAACTCAGACGTCCGTCGCAGGTGCGGGTCGCCTCGCCTCGATCGGGGATCCTTCAGCCGGAGCCATCGGCGGCAAGACACCGCTGAAAGGGCCCGAGCCTGGGCCGGCCACCGTCGTGTTCGCCGAGGATGCCGCAGCGCATCCGGACGCAGACCAGATCCGTAAGGTGTTGCAGAGGTACTTCGACGCCATCAACGCAGGCGACTACGCGCTGTGGCGTAGCGCGGTCATCCCGCAGCTAGCGCGTGATATCGGGGAAAGCGCATGGCACGGGCAGTACCGGTCCACGCTGGACGGGACCATCGTGGTGCACCGGCTCGAGCCCCGACCCGGTGGTGGGCTGGTCGCGCTGACATCGTTCACCAGCCTGCAGAACCCCGCCGATGCACCACCTGACCTGGCGGTGCGGTGCCTGCGTTGGTGGGTGTCCTACCCCCTGATCGGCGAAGGCGACCAGCTACGGATGGGTCCGACCGGGCCGAGCGACAACTTGCGGGCTGCTTGCTGAGCGTGCTGTGCCGCTACAGCGGGATGTTGCCATGCGCGCCGCGGCCGGCAGGTGCCGCGGCCAGTGCTTCAGCCAGGCGTCGCCGGGTCTGCGCAGGCTTGATCACCTCGTCCACCACTCCGATCGCCACGGCGCGGTCCACCCCACCGGCGATCTGCTCGTGGTGCTCAGCAAGTTTGGCGTACAACGCCTCCCGCTCCTCCTCCGCCGCAGCGGCCAATGCCTTGCGGTGCAGGATGCCCACCGCGGCCTTAGCACCCATCACTGCCATCTCGGCATCGGGCCAGGCGAAGACCTTGGTGGCACCCAGCGACCTGGAGTTCATGGCGATGTAGGCACCACCGAAGGCCTTACGAGTTACCAGAGTGACCCGGGGCACCGCTGCTTCGGCGAAGGCGTGCACCAGCTTGGCACCACGGCGCACTACGCCGTCCCATTCCTGGCCGACGCCGGGCAGGTATCCGGGCACGTCGACCATGACGAGCATGGGCACTCCGAATGCGTCGCACATCCGGACGAACCGCGATGCTTTGTCCGCCGACGACGAGTCCAGACAACCCCCGAGCCGCAGCGGATTATTCGCGATCACTCCGATGGTTCGCCCGGCGAACCTGCCCAATCCCACCACGATGTTGGGCGCCCATTTGGGTTGCATCTCAGCGAACCCGCTAGCCGAACCGGGCTGGTCGGGATCGTCAAGCACGGCGTGCAGCAATGGGTGAACGTCGTAGGCGCGTTGACGCTGCGCTGGCAGGTATTCCGAGAGGTCGGCGTCCTCGCCCAGGGAGTGCAGATCAAACATCCCCGGGCGGGCGAACAGGCCGGCGACATGACGGGCCCGGAGCAACGCGTCGGGCTCGGACTCGGCGACCATGTGCGCCACGCCGGATTTCTTGCCGTGCGCGCTGGGGCCACCCAACGCCTCCATGTCGATCTGCTCGCCGGTGACGCTGCGGACCACGTCCGGACCGGTGACGAACACCCGGCCCTCCGGCGCCATGATCACGACGTCGGTGAGCGCGGGGCCGTAAGCGGCTCCCCCCGCGGCGGCCCCGAGTACCACGGAGATCTGGGGCACCCGCCCGGACGCGCGGACCATGGCGGCGAACACTTGACCGACGGCGTCGAGAGCTTCCACACCCTCGGCCAACCGGGCCCCCCCGGAGTGCCACAACCCGATCACCGGTGCGCGCTCCCGGATCGCGGTGTCGATGGCCTCGACGATGTGCCGGCAGCCCTCCGACCCCATCGCTCCGCCCATCCTTGTAGCGTCGGTGCAGTACGCGATCACCTTGGCTCCGTCGATGCGGCCGCGGGCAGCGAAGGCTCCGCTGGTGTCACGAGGGCGCAGGGCCACCAGCGTGTCAGGGTCGAGCAGGCACGTCAGGCGCAGTTCTGGGTCGCGCGGATCAGCTGCCCTGCCATTGCTGGGCCGGTCATCTGCGGCCTGGGCATCGTTGCTTGGCTGGGCATCTGTGCGGGCACGATGAGCCAGAGCTGTCATCCGTGGTCTCCTCAGGAGCGAGTGTCTTACCCGCGGCCGGTCAAGCCGAGGTGAAGACGAGCGCGACGTTGTGCCCGCCGAATCCGAACGAGTCGTTGACTGCGGAGTGCAACTCCACCTGGCGCGCCGAGCCGGTCACGACGTCGAGCTGTACCCTCGGATCGAGGTCCTCCAGGTTCAGCGTCGGAGGCACGACACCGTCTCGCATCGCCAGCACGCAAGCCAGGCTTTCGACCGCGCCAGCGGCTCCGAGCAGGTGGCCTAAGGCTCCCTTGGGTGCGGTGACCACCGCGTGGTCGCCGATGGCGGTCCGGATCGCGGCCGCCTCAGCGACGTCGCCAACCGGAGTGGCGGTGGCGTGCGCATTAACGTGCCCGATGTCAGATTTGGCCAGGCCTGCAGTGCGCAGCGCCGTCGAGATCGCCCGGCCGGCTCCGATGCCTTCGGGCTCGGGCGCGGTGATGTGGTGGCCATCGGAGCTGGTGCCTACCCCAGCCAACCGACCGTGCCGCGCGGCGCCCCGAGCCGCCGCGAACTCCGCCCGCTCGAGCACCATCACCCCGGCGCCCTCGCCGAGCACGAACCCGTCCCGGGCGATATCGAACGGGCGGGAGGCTCGTTCGGGCTCGTCATTGCGGGTGCTCATGGCTCGCATCTGAGCGAACCCGGCCAGCGTGATGGGGATGATGCACGCCTCGGCCCCCCCGGCCACCACCACGTCGACCTCCCCGGCTCGCAGCATTCGCCACGCGATGGCCAGCGCCTCCGCACCGGAGGCACACGCGGCGACCGGGGCGTGCACGCCACCGCGAGCGCCCAGGTCCAGACCGACGTGCGCGGCCGGCCCGTTGGGCATCAGCATCGGGATGGTCAGCGGTGAGACCTTGCGCATACCCGCGTTCTCAAGCAGGTCATCCTGCCCAAGCAAGGTCAACGCGCCGCCGATGCCGGTGCCGATCACCACAGCCAGCCGCTCCGGCTCCACCTCCGGTGTGCCGGCGTGCCGCCAGGCTTCTCGCGCAGCGATCACCGCCACCTGCTCGCAACGGTCCCAACGGCGGGCCTGCACCCGCGGGAGCGAGTCGGCCGGATCGACCGCAAGCTTCGCGGCGATCCGCACGGGTAGATCGAAGCGCTCAACCCAGTCTTCGGTTAAAGCGACGACGCCGCTCTTGCCGGCGCGCAGGGCATCCCAGGTCGATGCGACATCCCCGCCGAGCGGGGTGGTCGCCCCGAGCCCAGTGATGACAACCTCGGTCATCATTCGGCGCCTCCGCCCACATCAATCCGCAGCAGTCGAGTCCGCGCGGATGAGTACATCGACCTCACGTGGTCTTGGCGACGTAGTCCACCGCGTCACCCACAGTCTTGAGGTTGGCCAGCACGTCATCTGGCACCTTGACGCCGAACCGGTCCTCGACCTGCACGGCGATTTCCACCATGGACAGCGAGTCGATGTCCAGCTCGTCCACGAAGGACTTCTCCGGGGTGATCTCGCTGGTCTCGACGCCCGCCACCTCGTTCACGATCTCGGCGAGGCCACGGAGGATCTCCTCGTTCGTCACTTGCATATGTCCCTTCTGTCGATCACCGGTGATCGGGGCCGTTGGCCCCGCACTGCGACGTATCCTCCTGCTGCGGAGCACGACTTCGGCCGGCACCCTGTGCCAGGGTCGTTCACGGTAGAACCACCGCCTGACCCGCATACGACAGCCCAGCGCCGAATCCGACCAGCAGCGCGAGATCCCCCGAACGGACACGCCCTTCGGCACGCATGTGGTCCAGCGCGAGTGGGATCGACGCCGAAGACGTGTTGCCCGAGTGGACGATATCGTCGGCCACCACCATGTCCTCGCGGGCTCCGGCGGCCCGCATCCGCTTGGCGATAGCTTCAACGATGCGCAGGTTGGCCTGATGTGGCACCAGCACGTCGACGTCCGCCGGACTGACTCCGGCCAACTCCAGTGCCCGTAGCGCCACCGGCGCGATTTGGGTGATCGCCCATCGGTACACCTCCTGGCCCTCTTGGCGGATGAAGCAATTGCGGTCGGCCACGACGATGGTCTCCACCAGATCCCCGGCGCTGCCCGCGGCAATCGGGCCGATCCCAGGCCGCTCGCCGTGGTCAGCCGGGCCGACCACCGCGGCGCCCGCGCCGTCGGCGAAGATGATGCAGGTGGAGCGATCCATGGGATCCACCCAATCGGACAGCTTCTCCGCACCGATCACCAGTACGTGCCGCGCGGAGCCGGCGCGGATCATGTCCGATGCGGTTCCCAGCCCGTAGCAGAAGCCGGCGCAGGCGGCGTTGATGTCGAAGGCGGGGGCCGCCCGCACCCCGATCCGGTCTGCGGTCTGCGCGGCGGCGTTGGGAATGTAACTGGGCATCGTGCAGGTTGCGACCAGGACCGCGTCGATATCGCCGGGGCTCAGGCCGGCGTCGGCGAGCGCCTTGGAGCCCGCATCCACGGCCATGTCGACGACTGACTGGTCGTGGCGGGCGAAGCGCCGTTCGACGATGCCCACCCGGGCTCGAATCCATTCGTCGTTGGTATCGACCCCGCGTGCGGCGATGTCGGCATTGGTCACAATCTGTTCGGGTTGCCTGCTGCCCAAGCCGAGGATGCGCGCACCAGCGGTCGGGCTGAGCTGCCGGAGGGAGGGCCTCACACCAATGTTCCTGATAGGTCGGCTCCTGAGTGGACGCGTGCGGTCGCTAACTGATCACGGATCAGCCCGGCGACCCTGTCGAGGTCCTCGGGAGTCTTCAGCGCCAGGGTGACGGTGCCCTTCATAGCTCGTTTCACCAAGCCGGACAGTGTGCCGGCGGGCGGGAGCTCGACCGTTGCGGTGACGGCCAAGGCGCCCAGTGTCGCCATACAGGAATCCCAGCGAACCGGTCTGGTCACCTGCGTGACGAGCCGGTGCAGCATCTCGGTGCCATCGTCGACCACCTCACCGTCGGCGTTGGACAGCAACGGGCGCGCTGGGTTCTTGGCGGTGAGCTGGGTGGCGTACTGGGTCAGCGCGTGCTCGGCCGGTGCCATGAAGCGGGTGTGGAACGCCCCGGCGACGGGAAGCGGCAGCACCCGCGTTCGGGCCGGCTTGTGTGCCGCCAGCGTTGCCAGTGCGTCGAGGGGGCCGGCGACGACGATCTGGCCGGCGCCGTTGTAGTTGGCCGCCTCCAACCCGAGCTCGGCCAGCACCGCCATGACGTCATCGGGATCGCCCCCGAGTACGGCGGACATCCCAGTCGGCGCGAGCGCGCACGCCCGGGCCATTTCCTGGCCCCGGACGGCCGCGACGGCGACCGCATCCTCAGCGGTGAGCACCCCTGCCACCGCTGTCGCGGCGAGTTCACCGACTGAGTGCCCGGCGATCGGCGCATCGGTTGGCAGCTCCACCCGACGCGTCAACTCCTCGGCGACCAGCAGCGACAGTGCCACCACCAGCGGCTGGGTCATCGCGGTGTCCTTGATCTCCTCGGCGGCCGCGGTGGTTCCCAGCCGTAGCAGATCCAACCCGATGATGTCTGACCACGCCGCGATCCGCTGCTGCGCACCCCGCAGCGCCAGCCACGGCGCCAGCATGCCAGGGGACTGGGCACCCTGTCCGGGTGCGAGCAGCGCAATCATTCCGTCTACTGAACACCCTGCCCGGCGACAGCCGTGATGCTGTCGTTCACGAAGTCCACCGACACATTCTTGTCGACTTCCTACAAAGCCCTGTCACCACAAGCCGCGGGAACGGGCCAGCCGACCGACTGCCATGCCCACCCGCAGCACCAGCCCGTCTCGCGGGTCACCGGGTACTCGCCCGGTGATGTCGGCGATCCGGCGCAGCCGGTAGCGAACCGTGTTGGGGTGCACGAACAACTGCCGGGCGCAAGCCTCCAGTACTCCGCCAGCGTCGAAGAAAGCGTCGAGCGTCTCGACCAGTCCACCGCTGGCCGCGGCCAGCGGGCGCATCACCTGGTCTACCAGCAGCCGCTCCGCCTCCGGGTCTCCGGCCAGTGCGCGCTCGGGAAGCAACTCCGCGGCCGGCACCGGGCGCGGTGCTGTGGGCCAGGCCGCCACGGCGCGCAGCCCGGACAAGGCGTCGGCGGCGCTGCGATGTGCCTCGGCCAGCGACGGAACCGTCGGCCCGACGACTACCGGACCGGGGCCGAAGGCCTCGATCATCCATTGTGGGTTTTCCGGGGGGTCGGGGCGGCCGCTGACGACCAACACGAGGCGAGACCCCTGTACCCCGACGAGCATTCCGCGGCCGGTACGAATGGCGCTACCGCGAATGTCGGCGAGCAGCTCTGGCGGCTCCTCCGGCGGTGGATTGCCCACCAGCACCGTCGCCGGAGCCGCAGGCTCCAAACCCAGCGCCGCCGCGCGGGACAGCAACGACTCCTCGGCATCCCCGCGCATGATGCCGTCCACCACCAGCGCTTCCAGCCGGGCGTCCCAAGCGCCCCGGGCCTCGGCGGCGCCGGCGTAGGTGCTGGCCGCGGCGAAGGCGACCTCTCGGCTGTATCGCAACGAGGCCTCGGTGAGCACGGTGCGTTCGGCGTCGTCGGCGGCGAGGTCGGGTAGTTGCTGCTCGAACACCAGGGCAGCGACCCTGACCAGCTCGACGGTTTGGCGCAGGCTGACCCAGTGGGTCAGATCTCGTGGGGCGGTGCGAAACGCGTCGATCGTGAGCTTGATCGAGTGCTGCGGATCTTTGAGCCACTCGACGAAGTTCGCCACGCTGGCTTGGGTGACCAGCAGTACTCCGGCTCGCTGGTCGGCCGATAGCCTGCGGAACCAGGGAAAGCGCTGCTCCATCTCGGCCACGCTGGCCGTGGCGAGTCCACCGGAGGCCCGTGCCAGGCTCCGCAGCGTGCTGGCGGACAGCGGGTGAGGGCCCGCCTCGATGGTCATGGCGTCAGCATCGCACGGCAGCTGCAATGGCTTTGCGCGATAGTGTCTGTCACAAGTTGTCGAGACGGTCGTGGGGATTGTCGTGGAGATACAGTCGAGGAGAGATGATGGTCAGCTCGCCACCTAAGCTCATACCCCAAGTCGATGTGCGCCGGGCGGGGGACCGCAAACACACCGAGCTCGAATGGCTGAGTTCGCGGCACAGTTTTTCCTTCGGGCGCCACTTCGACCCGGCCAACATTCACTTCGGTCTGCTGCTGGTGAGCAACGATGATGTCGTGAAGCCTGGGATGGGTTTCGAGACTCACCCGCACCGCGATATGGAGATCGTCACCTGGGTGCTGGAGGGTTCCCTGGTTCACGAGGACTCGAAGGGCAACCTCGGAGTGATCTACCCCGGACTGGCTCAGCGGATGAGCGCCGGCACCGGGATCAAGCACTCCGAGAAGAACGACTCGTGGCGGCTGGATGGCGAGCCGCACGATCAGGACGTGCACTTCGTCCAGATGTGGATGCCCGCCGATACCCGGTCTATTGATCCCAGCTACCAGCAGCGCGACATCAACGCGGAGTTGGGCCCGGTCGATGCGGGATCGGGCGAGCTGGTGGTGGTGGCCTCCGGGATGGAGGCCCACCGCGACCGCAGCGCAATCTCCATCGGGCACCAGCATGCGGCGCTGCACGCGGCACGGCTGCAGCCAGGTGCGAGCGTCGACGTGCCGGCTGCGGCG
>DASUII010000197.1:0-3893 GCA_036279835.1 Pseudonocardiaceae bacterium | reverse complement strand
CAAGGCCGCCGTGCTCGACGCCTACGAGGTGCTGCGCCAGCTCGTCGACGCCACCGACAACCTGCGCGGCGCGTTCGTCGCGGTGACGGTGCCACCCGAGCTGGTCACCGACGACACCCGCGGCCTGCCCGCCTACAGCGCACTGCACCTGCGGGTCGTTGACGAGATCCGCGACCGCCGCCGCGCCAACCCGTTCGCCGCGCTGGTCCGGCTGGAAACCCGCCTGGAGGTGGTCCGATGAACCGGCTCGCCGCGAGGCGTGCGGTCGAGGCCCTGCGGTCGGGAGTGCCGAGCAGGGACGCGGTGACCGCGCTGGGTAGCGGCCAGTCCGACATCGAGGACCGTTTCACCACCCTGATCGACGGGATCGGCCAGGTCCGCGCCGGACCCCGAGGGCTGCTACTCGGTGGCGGGTTCGGCGCGGGCAAGAGCCACGTCCTGGAACACCTGACCCACCTGAGTCTGGACCGCGGGTACGCGGTGAGCCACATCGTGGTCAGCAAGGAGACTCCGCTGCATGACCCGGCCAAGGTGCTACGCGCCGCGGTGGAGTCGGCGGTGCTGCCCGACGGGTCGGTCGGCGCGGTGGCCGAGGCGGCCACCGGCCTGGATCCCGACGGCCCGGCCTTCGCCGAGCTGATGCGCTGGGCCGCCGGCCCCGGCACCCCGGTCGACGAGTGGTTCCCCTTGACACTGACCCTGTTCCCGCGGGTGCAGGCCGGTGAGGACAACTTCGCCGACGCGATCGTCAGGTTCTGGTCCGGGGACCGTCTCGCCGTCGCCGAGGTCCGCCGGCACGCCAAGTTCGCCGGGCTGGGCCGTCCAGTGCTGGCTGCGGTGCCCGCGCGGGAGCTGGCCCGTCAGCGGTTCCGGTTCCTGGCCCGGCTGCTCGTCGCCGCCGGCTGCGAGGGCTGGGTGCTGCTGTTCGACGAGGTCGAGCTGATCGGGCGCTATACGTTGCAGCAACGGGGCCGCTCCTATGCCGAGCTGGCCCGCTGGCTGCAACCCGACGAGGATGACCCCGCGTCGCCGCTGGCGACCGTGCTGGCCATGACCGACGACTTCGACGCCGCCGTGCTCACGGCGAAGAACGACCGGGAGGTGGTGCCGGCGAAGCTGCGCGCCAAGCAGTCAGCCGAATGGGACGAGATCGCCTCCCGGACCGAAACGGCAATGGGTCTGATCGAGCGCGACATGCTGCTGCTTGCCGCCCCTGACGCCGACGAACTCGACTACGCCTACCAGCGGCTCAAGGCCCTGCACTCCGAGGCCTTCGGGTGGAACGCCCCCGACGTGACCGGTCTCGAACGGCTCGGCACCACCCGGATGCGCCAGTACGTGCGGGCCTGGATCAACGAGTGGGACCTCGTTCGGCTCGATCCCTCTTACCACCCGCGCACCGAGGTCGCCCCCATCACCTTCAGCTACGCCGAACAACCCGACCTCGACGTCCACGAGGAGCCCACCCATTAGCAGCCGGCCAAAGAATCCACCGGCCCGATCCGGGAAGCAAAGCAAGCCGGTGGCGCGGCGCTGCCCAGCACTCGTCAGCGAGCAGCCCCGTGGCCGTCTACCGGGCAGGATTTCCTGGCCGCCGTCAGTCGTCGTTGCTGGGCGGTGATGGCCGCTGCCGCCCAGCGGATCGGTTGAGCGAGGCTCATGATCGGAGATTGGGAAGATTGAGCCGCGCTCAGCGCGGTTGATTCTTCCGAATTCGTGATCACTGCGCGAGGAACCCGCCGCGGCCCAGCACCACGCCTCGCCAGGCCCGGACCTGCTGGAGCCCCAGTGCTGCGACCGGCAGCGCGCTGAACGCCGAGACACCGTGGTACCCAAGCGCAAAACTCCCCCTCCGTACCCGCGTGCCCTGCGTCCCCCGAACTCCACAGCAGCGCTGTTTGATCAACGTCGGACAGCTCTGCTGTGGAGTTCGGGAAGCTTGGTGCACCGGGCGCGGGCTGCGGCTGGCGCACCCGCAGGCCGGGGGTCCGGAGACCGCACGGGTACCCTCGCGGACCATGCAGTACACCGCAGCGGCACCGGAGATCACCGCGGACCGGGCGCTGTCATCCCGGAGCTGGTCTCGGGCATTCGGTGATCTGCGGGCCGGCTGGCAGCAACGTCGGCTGTGGGGCCATCTGGGCTGGCAGGACATCAGGCAGGGCTACCGGCGCTCGGTGATCGGACCGTTGTGGATCACGATCAGCCTGGGAGTCCAGGCGCTGGGTATGGGGCTGCTCTATGCGGCACTGTTCGGTCAACCGATCGCGTTCTTCCTGCCCTACCTGGCCGTCGGGCTGATTATCTGGCAGTTCATGGCGAGCTGCATCAACGAAGGCGCCGAGGTCTTCATCCGCAACGAGGGCCTGATCAAGCACCTGCCCGCGCCGCTGAGTGTGCATGTGTTCCGGCTGGTCTGGCGGCAACTGCTGTTCTTCGGGCATAACGTGCTGGTCTGGGCGGCCCTGGTGGTGATTTTCCGGACGCACCTGGGGTGGGGCAGCCTGATGGCGCTGCCGGCATTGGCGGTGATCGTGCTCAACGGGGCCTGGGTGGCGATCCTGATCGGGATCATTGCGACCCGTTACCGCGACATCCCGCCGGTGACCACGAGCGTCGTCACCCTGATGTTCTTCATGACGCCGATCGTCTGGAACTACCAGGATCTGATCAGCAAGGGCGGTCCGGGAGCGCAGCGGGCCCGGCTGGCCGAGCTCAACCCGTTCCTGCACTTCGTCGAGATCCTGCGACGCCCGATGATCGGTCAGTCCTTCGAACCCCGGCACTGGGTAGTGACCCTGGCCATCACTGTGGTGGGGTGGGCGGCAGCACTACTGATCCTGCGCAACTACCGGGCCCGAGTCTCCTACTGGGTATGATCAGGACTGGGTGTTAGAAGATAATGGTCTCCATCGACGTGTGCGGTGCCTGCGTCAACTTCCCGATCTTCGACGCGAAGACCCGGTCGTTGAAGAAGGCCCTGCTGGGCACCGTAGGACGGGCCGGCGGCAAGATCGGGATGGACGCCAAGGTGCCGGTCATCGAGGCGCTGCGGGACATCACCCTGTCGCTGCGCCACGGCGACCGGGTCGGTCTGATCGGGCACAACGGGGCGGGCAAGTCGACCCTGCTGCGGCTGCTGTCCGGGATCTACGAGCCGACCATGGGCGTCTCCCGGATCGTCGGGAAGGTCGCCCCGGTGTTCGACCTGGGCGTCGGGATGGACCCAGAGATCTCCGGCTACGAGAACATCATCATCCGCGGGCTGTTCCTGGGGATGACCCGCAAGCAGATGGAGGCCCGCACCGAGGAGATCGCTGAGTTCAGTGAACTGGGCGACTACCTGTCGATGCCGCTGCGCACCTACTCGACCGGCATGCGGGTCCGGCTCGCGCTGGGCGTGGTGACCAGCATCGACCCGGAGATCCTGCTGCTCGACGAGGGTATCGGCGCGGTGGACTCGGCGTTTCTGGAGAAGGCCCGCGAGCGGCTCACCGCGCTGGTCGAGCGATCCGGGATCCTGGTGTTCGCCTCGCACTCCGACGAGTTCCTCATCGAGCTGTGCAGCTCGGGGTTGTGGCTCGACCACGGACAGATCCGGGAACAGGGCGACCTGCGCACAGTGCTGTCGCACTACAAGGGCAAAGACCCCTACGAGAATCTCAGCCCAGAAGCCCTCACCCGCGTCGCGGAAGCAACCCGATGACCACCTGCCCCGCATTCAGCGGGCTCAGCGGGGTTATCCGGGCTGATTTTACCCCGCTGAGCCCGCTGAATGCGGGGGGTGCCAGATGACGATGGTGGTCACCGTGGTGGTGACGCGGCACCGGCGGGAGTTGCTGGGGAAGTCGTTGGCGGTGATCGCGGCGCAGACCCGGGCACCGGACCATCTG
>DASUII010000196.1:0-24939 GCA_036279835.1 Pseudonocardiaceae bacterium | reverse complement strand
GGCTCGTGCGCGACGGGTACGAAGTCCAGCCCGAACGGCCGGGTGGCTGGGCGGATGCCGAGTCCCACATCGGCTCGCCCGGCAGCTACCGCCGCGGCGACGGCGAGATGGGTGTGCTCCTCGCGTTCATAGCCGGTGACGTCGGCCGGCGCCATACCGTGACGGCGCAGCTCGTGGTCGAGCAGCACCCGGGTACCCGCGCCGCGTTGCCGGTTGACATAACGCAGCTCCGGCCGACTCAGATCCGCGACGCCGGTGATCTCCAGTGGGTTACCCGCAGCGACGATCAGTCCCTGCTCGCGGTGCACCAGTCGGATCACCATGAGATCTGCGCGACCAACCACCCGCGGCAGGTAGGGCACGGTGTACTCGCCGGTCGCCGGATCGAGCAGGTGCGAGCCGGCGACGTGACACAGCCCGTCGCGTAGTGCCACCAGCCCCCCCAGGGAGCCGACGTTGGACGACGCGAGGGTCACGCCCGGATCGATCCCGCGCAGCGCCGAGGAGGCCAGATCGAGCACCAGGTCGTGCGAGCCGATCGCGACGATCGTGCGGTCGATGTCAGCCAGCCCGCGCAGCAGTTGCACGTCCACGTCAGTTCCGGCGTGGTGACCCTCCAGCCCGGCGGGCACGACCAGCAGCCCATCGGCCCGCACCAGCGAGGTCAGCACCCCAGCCCCCCGGGGCAACGGGGTGGCCACGACCCGCCCCCCGACCCGACCCAGCCGCACCCGGACCCAGTCGTCCATCCCGAGCGGGGAGGCGAGCTTGCGGGCCAGCCGGGCCACGACCGTCTGACGGGTCACCGTTGTGGTGCCTTGAAGGGCCGCCAACACCGGGGCGGCGAAGATGTCGAAGGTCAGCGCGGCGGACACCGGGTACCCGGGCGCACCGAGTACTGGAGTAGTGCCCACGACGCCGAGCACCACCGGGTGCCCAGGTCGCACCGCGACACCGTGCACCACCAGCGTGCCCACCCGGGCCACCACCGCCGCGGTGTGATCGCCCCGACCGGCGCTCGATCCGGCGATGATCACCACCAGATCAGCGCACTGCGCCGCGGCGAGCAGGGCAGCCGCGATCCGCTCAGGGTCATCCGGCTCGATGGGCAGCGACAGGACGTCGCAGCCGTGTTCAGTGGCCTGACCGGCGAGCATCAGCGAGTTGGTATCAACGATCTCGCCGATACCGGGCTCGCAACCCAACGGCCGGATCTCATCGCCGGTAGGCAGTACCGCGACGACCGGTCGGCGGCGCACCAGCACCTCAGCGACGCCCGCCGCGGCGATGGCGGCAACATCTACCGCCCGCAACCGGTGCCCTTGGGGCAACAACAGCTCGCCCGCCGCGACGTCTTCACCGATGGAACGAACATGCTGATAGGGCACCGCGGCAGCGACCAGCTCAGCACCAACACTCGAGTCTGGGTCCGGGCCGACGAGGTGGACGTGCTCGCGCATCACCACCGCATCCCGGCCCTGCGGCACGGGGTCGCCGGTGTCAATGACGTCGAAGTCGGTCAGCGTGATTGGTGTGGACGGGCTGGCGCCCACGGTATCCACCGAGCACACCGCCACACCGTCCATCCCAGCGGAGTCGAACGCCGGGGAGGAGCGTCGCGCCCACACGGGCTCGGCGGTGATCCGACCGATCGCCTCGGCCAGTCCGCGCCGCTCAATGCCCACCCGGGTCGGGCAGCCGGCGGCAGCGCGAGCCGCCCGCCACGCGTCCAGCGCCTGGACCGCCGGAACGTCGCGGATGAACGGGCTGCGCGGCACAGCGGGGACGCTACCGGGAATTCAGCACGTCAGGATGCTGCTCCGGTGCCGGCGAGTCGGGCATTGCGCGCGGACCCGTTGGCCGCCTCGGCCGGGTGATGGAGGTGGTAAAGGTGGGCGTACTGGTGATTGTTTGCGAGAAGCTGGTCGTGTGTGCCGGTTTCGGTGACCCGGCCGTGTTCGATGTAGATGATCTGGTCGGCCTCGGTGACGGTGAGCAGGTTGTGCGAGATGATGATCGTGGTGCGACCGGTGATGAGGCGGCGTAGTGGCGTCAGGATGCGTTGGGTGGCGTCGGCGTCGAGGCTGGTGGTGGGTTCGTCCAGCAGCAGGATAGGGGCGTCGCGAACCATGGCTCGGGCGATCGCGATGCGTTGGCGTTGCCCGCCGGATAGCAGCCGGCCGCGTTGGCCGACTCGGGTGTCATAGCCCTCGGGCAGCGCGCTGATGAACTCGTGGGCGTCTGCCGCTTTGGCTGCCGTGACGAGCTGGTCCTGGCTGGCGTCCGGGCGCCCGGCGCGGATGTTGTCGGCGATGGTGCCATCGAGCAGCAGGGTTTCCTGCAGCACGATGGCGATATTGGCGCGCAGTTCGTTCGGGTCGACTTGGCGCAGGTCTGTGCCGTCCAGCATGATCCGCCCGCTGGTGGGGTCATAGAACCGCAGGAGCAGTTTCATCAGGGTGGTCTTGCCGGCACCGCTGGCGCCGACAATTGCCGTGGTCTGCCCCGGCAGCGTGGTGAAGCTGACTTGCCGCAGGACGTCAGTGGCGGTGTCCGGGTAGGCGAAGTTGATCTGCTCGACGCGTAGCTGGCCGCGCGGGCGCCCCAGCGGGATCGGGTGTTCGGGGGCGGTCACGGTGGGTTGCTCGTCGAGCAGCTCGATGATCCGTTCCGCGGCGGCGGCGGCGGCGAACAGCGATGTGGACAGTGAACCCAGGCCCTGCACGGGCTGGTAGAGCTGGGATAGGAAAACCAAGAAGGCCAGCAGCCCGCCCAGGGTGATGTGCCCGGCGGTCAGCTCCCAGATTCCGACCCCGAGGATGGTCATCACACCGAGCACCTGCACCAGGTCCACCAGCGGGGAGAACAGCGCACCGATGCGGGTGGCGGCCAATTCGGCATTCACGCTGCCCATGCTCTGCTCGGCGAAGCGCTCCACCTCGGCGCCCTCGCGGCCGTAGGCCTGGATCAGGGTGGCGTTGCCCAGGCTTTCCTCGGCGACCACGCTGATCGATCCGGCACGGCGGCGGACCTCCCGGGAGGCGATCTTGATCCGGCGGGAGAACACCCGGGCTGCGGCCCAGAACACGGGTACCGCGATCAGCGAGGTCAGCGCCAGGCGCCAGTCCAGGAAGAAGAGCACCCCGGCGAACACCACGATCCGCAACACGTTGGAGATGAGCCCGATGACCCCGGAGAGCACCACACCCTCGATCGCGGCCACATCACCGGTGAGCCTCGACAGGATGTCACCCAGACGACGGCGATCAAAGAAGCTCACCGACAGGGTGTGGAGATGCGCGAACACCCGGGTGCGCATCCGGTGCAGGAAGTTCTCCCCGATCCACGCTCCCAGATACGAGCCGATGAAGCCCAGCATTCCTACCAGCAGGGTGATACCCACAAACGCCGCGGCGACCGGCGGGAAAGCGGAGAAGTCTCGCGGGGTCAACACATTGTCGACCAGCACCTTGAACAGCAGAATCGCCCCGGTGTCGACCACCGGGGTCACGATGATCAGCACCAAGCTCAGCCACAACCATCGCCAAAACGGCCGAGCGTCGGGCCAGAACCGCCGGAAAACCTCCCGGACGCTCGCTGCCGGTGCCGCCTCCACCAAACCGCCAGTGGTCGACGACGGGCGCAGCAGCGATCTCAACACCTCCCGCACAACCACTCCACTTCTCGATCTGGTGCTTGGGCCTGCCTCCGGGCATGGCTAGGCGGTGGCCATCACCCCACTGTAGGAGAACGAGGCCACCGCCGCGCAATCTGCTGATCGACGTGCTAGCCGATGAGTCCTAGGAGCGAGGGACGGGTGGGGCCGCGCTCGAACCCGCTGTAAGTGTTGTTCTCGTAGCCACCGTCGTCGTAGTAATCCTCGTAGTAGTTTCTGTGGCCGGGCCTTCCGTCGTAGTAGTAGCCGCCGTCGGGACCGTCGGTGGCACCCGGTGTGAACCTCGATGCGAAGACGTCCGAAACCCTCATAATCGCTCCCTTGATCCGATCGTGGAGGAGCTACGCAAGCCGAAAAGACCCGGACCTTGCCTGGGAATTACCTGCGGCCCCCCTGTAAAGTGCGCGGCACGCACGCTGCCTGGCCCATGTGGAGCTGGGCGTGATCCGCCGCACTCGGCAGCAACCCAAGGTGATCCGAGCTGGCCCCCCTTACTCCCCGTGGTCACACAACTACAAAACTAAGCTATGCGTGTACTGATTGCAACAACAACTTACCGTACACGAGCGGCGACATGCAGTGATCGTGCCCGGTCCAGCTACCGGTAAAGCGTGACGGAGACGTCCGCGCCGGCGTCGAGACCGGTGGCGGGTTCCGCCACCACGAGGTATCCGTCAGCGCGGGTGAGCACGGACAGCAACGCCGATGCGCCGAACAACGGCTCGGCCTGCCCGCAGTTGAGCTGTACCTGCACGACGTCCCGGCGGCCCGCCTCCGACGGCACGTCACGAGTCAGCGAAGCGATCACTGACGGCTCGGGGGGCGGGGTGGCGCAGCCCGCGAGACGCCACACCAACGGGACGCCGACCAGCCGGAACACCACCAGAGCAGAGAGCGGATTTCCCGGCAGACCGAGCACCGGCACCCCATCGCACTCCGCGAGCAAGGTGGGCTTGCCGGGTTTGATGGCGAGCCCGTGACAGAAGATGCCCGGCTTGCCGAGACTCGCGACGGCGTCGGCGGTAGCGTCGCGCGTGCCCACCGAAGAACCGGCGGAAACGACCACCAGATCCGACTGCGCCAGCGCCAGCTGTAGCGCACACCGCAGGGCGGTTGGATCATCGGGCACGATTCCGCACGGCACCGGCCATCCACCGGCCTCGACTACCAGACCGGCGAGCGCCGGGGCGATGGCGTCGCGGACCTGACCGGGACGCAGCGTAGCGGTCGCAGGCGGCACCACCTCATCACCCGTGGACAGGATCGCCACCCGTGGCCTGGCGTGCACGAGGAGCTTGGTCACACCCGCTGCGGCGAGCATGCCCAAGTCCACCGCGCGCAGCGGCCGGCCCGCAGGAGCAAGGACTGTTCCCGGGGTCACGTCGTCGTCGGCTTGAACAACGCCGCCGCCAGGCGCGATGGGCCGCAGCACTTCCACCGTGCCGGGCATCGTCTCGTTGGTGTACTCCACCATCACCACCGCATCGGCGCCCGCCGGCAGCACCCCACCGGTGGGCATCTCCACCGCGGCGCCGGCTGTCACGGTCACGTCCGGCTGGGTGCCCATCCGCACAGCACCGACCACGTCCAGGTAGGACGGTAGCCCTTCGGATGCGCCGTAGGTGTCAGCGGCCCGCACCGCATAACCGTCCACAGTGGATCGGGCAAAGCCGGGTAGCGGCCCCGGGGCGAGGACGTCGCAGGCCGGCACCCGGCCGAGTGCCTCAGCCAGCGCCACGGTCTGCGTCGGGGTGCGCAGGGCGGGATTGAACCCAGCCAGAGCCTCGGTGACCGTGCGGGTGGCGAAGAACTCCCGGCTCACGGAGCCTGCTGCCCGAGCACGCTGATGACCGGGCCCAGCGCGACCTGACCCAGCCCACAGATCGACGTCTTGCGCATCGCATATTCGAGCTCGACGAGCTGCGCTGCGCTGGCGTCGTCGAGGCCGCCCCTGGTCAGCGCCTCCGTCAGCAGGGTATGCGCCTTAGTCGAGCCAACCCGGCACGGCACGCACTTGCCGCACGACTCGTCGCGGAAGAACCGCAGCACGTTGGTTGCTGCCGCAAGCAGATCGGTGCCGTCGGCGATGACGACCAAAGCGCCGGAGCCCAGCATGGAGCCGGCGGCGGCCAGCGTGTTGAAGTCCAGTGGCACGTCCAGCTGGTCGGGCGTCAGGAAGTTCGACGACGCGCCGCCGGGTTGCACCGCGGCCAACCTCGCCCCACCGGCCATCCCGCCGGCCGTCTCGAGTAGGGCCCGGACAGTGGTGCCCATCGGAACGCAATACACCCCTGGGTTTGCGATATGCCCGGAGACGGCGAAGAACTTCCATCCCACCGATTCACCCAGGCCCGCGTCGATCCACCACTGCGCGCCGCGCGCGACGATCCCCGGGACGTCGGCGAAGGTCTCCACCGAGTTCATCAGCGTGGGCCGGCCATGCAGTCCGTACACGCCCGGGAATGGCGGCTTGTTGCGCGGCTCACCGCGGTGGCCCTCCATGCACTCGATCAGTGCGGACTCCTCGCCGAGGATGTATCCCCCGGGCGAGGTGAAGATATCCACCTGCAGGGTGCGCCCGCTGCCCAGCACGTCGGTTCCTAGCAGGCCCTCGGTACGCAACGCCTTGATCTCAGCACGGAGTACCTGTTCCTCGGGGCCGTACTCGTGCCGGATGAACACCCAGCCCTGTTCCGCGCCGACGCAGAGCATGCCGATCAGGAGTCCCTCCAGCACCAGGTGCGGCTGATCGGCGAGGATCTGCCGGTCCTTGAAGGTGCCGGGCTCCGACTCGTCGGCGTTGCAGATCGCGTACTTCACCGGACCAGGCTGGGCAGCTACCAGCTCCCACTTCTTACCGGTGGGAAAACCCGCGCCCCCCATCCCCCGCAACCCGGATTCTTTGAGCGTGGCGATCACCTCCGGCACGCTCAACCCCCCACCCACTAACTCCCTCAACACCGCATAGCTGCCGCGTTGAGCGGGCTCAGCGGGGCTATTCGGCGCGCCAGACCCCGCTGAATGCATGTAGGGGTCGTTGGGGTAGCGGGTGGGTGAGGTGGGTTTGTGGGTGGGTGGGGGACGGCCCTCGCGGGCGGCTTCAACAGCAGCGTCGGCGTCAGCAGCCCGCGCTGGGTGGTCGTTCACGGCGACGGCAGGCGCCATGTCGCAGCGTCCCAGGCATGACACCTCGCGGAACTCCACATCCGGTCCGAACCGGTCGGCTAGGCCCGGCGCGCAGCCGGCAAGCCAGCAGGACAGGTCACGGCAGGCGTGCAGCGCCACTTTCGGCGGCGCCTCGGTGCGGAAATGCGGGTAAAATGAGACCAGACCCTCGATCTCGTACAACGGCCGGCGCATCCGGCGCGCCAGCGCGACCAGTTCCTCGCGCGGCAACCAGCCCAGCCGGGACTGGATGGCGTTCAGCTCGGGGATCAGACTAGGTCCGGGAAACTTGCCGGCGCGGGCCTCGACACCCGGCACCCGCGACTGGCCATGCGAGCCATGGCCACCCGTCTCATGGCGATCTACGCCGATGTCATGGGCCACAGTCACGAGGCTAACGCAGCGCTGCACCTAGGACTTTTTAATAGCCACGACCTGAAGGTAGGGCGACGGGATTTCGCAGGTCCCATCGGTGGCGACGTTGTGCTCGTCGGCCAAGACGACCCAGTCCCGGGCGTAGGCCCTTGCGGGGTCGGGCTGCTGGTGCTGTGGTGGACGAAATCAGCAGTCTGAACGCTGGCCTGCAACGATTCAGCTTGGCTGGCGAACAACTCCTCCAGCCGCTGCACCGTGCCCCACACCGATGGGGGCAAGCAACCTGGTGGCGGGGAGACATAGCGCCCGGGCGACGTGCACCGACTACGTTCCCGAGCTACTCGAACGCGCTCGGGAACGCGCCCGCGCGGAGGGCCTGCCCATGCAGACGACTCCCGCCGATGCCCAGGCCCTCCCGTATCCAGACGGCAGCTTCGATGTCGTGACCTCGACGTTCGGAGCCATGTTCGCCCCTGACCAACAAGCAACAGCCGCGGAGCTCATGCGGGTGCTGCGCCCTGGCGGGCGGCTAGGGATGGCCAACTGGACCCCGGAGAGTTGGGTAGGTGCCCAATTCGCTCTGGGGGCACGCCCGGGCCCACCGGCGGGCCGCCGCCAACGCTGTGTTCCCCGCCCCGCCCGCCACGTCCAAGACCCGCTCGCCGGCGTGAATGTGCAAGGCCCGAGCCAGAAGCTCACCCACGGCGACCTGCGATACCCCGATTCGATGGAAGTCGCCTCTGCTCCACATCAGTTGTTGGGCACGTGTCACGTCGTCGAATCCACCGCGGTCGAGCGTCACGACGCACCCGGCCCCA
The DNA here is from genome assembly GCA_036279835.1 of Pseudonocardiaceae bacterium. Lineage (GTDB taxonomy): Bacteria > Actinomycetota > Actinomycetes > Mycobacteriales > Pseudonocardiaceae. The sequence continues at coordinate 16,905 of DASUII010000196.1, read as the reverse complement.
GCGGCTCGATCTGCACGGCGCAGAACTTGAACTCGGGGATCTTGCCGTAAGGGTCGATCTCATCGATGGTGAGCACGTTGGCGGCGGCCTCCCGGAAGTGGAACGGGATGAAACAGTTGCCTAGCGCCTCCCGGTGGGAGACCTTCAGGCGCAACTCGATCTCGCCGCGCCGGGAGCGCACCCGCACCATCTCGCCGTGCGCCAGCCCGCGGTCCGCGGCGTCCTTGGGGTGCACGTACACCTCCGCCTCCGGCGCGATGGTGTCCAGGGCGTAGGAGCGACGGGTCATCGATCCGGTGTGCCAGTGCTCCAGCAGCCGGCCGGTGTTGAGCACCAGCGGGTACTCGGCGTTGGGCAGCTCCTTGGCCGGCAACCACTGCGCGGGGACCAGGTGCGCCAGCCCGTCGTCGGTGTTGAACCGCTCGTCGAAGAGCACCACAGTGCCGTCGGAGTGCTCCGGGTCGGCGTTGGGATACAGTTTGCCGGTGCCGCCGAGGTTGTCATAGGTCAGGTTGGCGTAGTTGGGCATCAGGCTGACCAGCTCGTCGAACACCTCGCGCGGGCCGCTGTAGTGCCAGGCCAGGCCGAGTCGCTGGGCGAGATCTTGCACGATCTCCCAGTCCACCCGGGCCTCGCCTGGCGGCTCCAGTACGCGACGACCGAGCTGCACCCGCCGGTCGGTGTTGGTGAACGTGCCGTCCTTCTCCAAGTAGGACGACGCGGGCAGCACCACGTCGGCGAACTCGGCGGTCTCGGTGAGGAAGATGTCCTGCACCACCAGGAAATCCAGCGCGGACAGTGCCTTGCGGACCTTGTTGATGTTCGGGTCGGACAGGAACGGGTTCTCCCCGAGCATGTACATCCCGCGCACCCCACCCTTGAGTGCGGAGCCGATGATCTCGGTGACGGTCAGGCCGTTGGCCGGGTCGAGCCCGCTGACCCCCCACGCCTGCTCGAACCGAGCGCGCACCTCGGCCGAATCAGCTTTCTGGTAGTCGGGGTAGAACATCGGGATCAGGCCGACATCGGAGGCGCCCTGCACGTTGTTCTGTCCACGCAGCGGGTGCAGGCCACTGCCGGGTTTGCCGACGTTGCCGGTGATCGCGCACATCGCGATGAGGCAACGGGCGTTGTCGGTGCCGGTGGTGTGCTGGGAGATCCCCATCCCCCAGAAGATGATCCCGGCTCGGGCACTGCCCCAGACCCGGGCCACCTCGGTGATGACGTCCGCTTCGATTCCGGTGATCTGCGCGGCACGCTCGGGCGGGTAGTCGACGACGGTGCGGGCCAGTTCGTCGAAGTTGGACGTCCGGTTCGCGATGTAGTCGCGGTCGATCAGCCCCAGGCGGATGATCTCGTGCATCACCCCGTTGTAGAACGCCACGTCGGTGCCTGGCTTGAGCTGGCAGTAGATATCGGCGTGGTCGGCGACCCGATCCGCCCGCGGATCGATATAGATGATCTTGGTTCCGCGCCGGCGGGCTTGTTTGAAGAACGAGCTCGCGACGGGATGGTTAGCGGTGGCGTTGCTGCCGGTGATGATCACGACGTCGGCGTTGACCACGTCGCCGTAGGTGGTGGACACCGCGCCGGAGCCGATTCCCTCGAACAGCGCGGCCACCGACGAGGCGTGGCACAGCCGGGTGCAGTGGTCAATATTATTAGTACGGAACCGGGTTCGGATCAGCTTCTGAAAGAGGTAGGCCTCCTCGTTGGAGCACTTCGCTGATCCGAACCCGGCGATCGCGCCTGGCCCGCCCGCAGCGTGGATTTCGGTGAGCCGCCGGGCTGTCAGGTCCAGCGCCTCATCCCAGCGGGCCTCCCGGAAGTGCGGCAGCACTTCGTCGTAATCGACCAGCCCGCCAGGTCTACGACGCTTCTCGCCTTTCACATCAGACGACAGCGCGCTCTTGGGGTAGGAGTCATCCCGGCGGATCAGCGGCACGGTCAGGCGCTGCGCCGAGGCCGCGTAGTCCCAGCCGTAGCGGCCCTTGACGCACAGCCGGCCCTGCGATCCGGGCTGGTCACGGCCCTCGGCGTAGGCGATCGCGCCGCGCTCGCGGTCGACCTGGTAGGTCAGCGCGCAGCCGACACCGCAGTACGGGCACACGGTGCGCACGGCGTCAAGCTCGGAGCGGGGGCGAATCGGGATGTTGTGGATGGGCTTGTTGGTCAGCGCCCCGGTGGGGCAGGCGGCGACGCATTCGCCGCAGGTCACGCACGATGAGGCGCCCATCGGGTCGTTGAGGTCGAAGGCGATCCGGGTGGTGTATCCCTTGCCGGAGCGGCCGATCACGTCGTTGCCCTGGATGTCGTCGCAGGCCCGAGTGCAGCGGTCGCACAGGATGCAGGCGTCGTGGTCGACGGCGATCACCGGGTTGGAGGTGTCGGTGCCACGCCCGGATCCGCAGGGCAGCGCGGTGGTCTCCCGGGCCACACCGTAGCGGTCGGCCAGCGCGAGCAGCAGGTTGTCGCCGGTGGTGGTCTGCTTCGGGTCGGCGTCGCGCGGCGGCTGATCGGCGATCAGCAGTTCGGTTAGGGTGGCGCGGCTGCGCTGCAGCTCCGCTGTGTTTGTCTGCACCGCCATGCCGTCCTCGCAGGGCCGCACGCAGGCGGCGGCGAAAACCCGCGCCCCGGTGTCCACGACACACATCCGGCACACCCCGACCGGGTCGTAGCGGTCGTCGTGGCACAGCACCGGGATCTCGATACCGAGCTGGCGCGCCGCGGCGTAGATTGTGGTGCCCTCGGGCACGGTGATCTCCCGTTCATCAACGGTGAGGGTGACGCTCACAGCGGCGCTCCTTCCGCGAGGATCAAATCAGCCAGCGCCCCCTCGTCCGGCCGGCCGTCGTGGTCCAGGCCGCGGATCGCGTAGTAGCCGTCGATCATCTCCCGCAACCGGGCCGGGGTGAGGCTCGCGTCGCGCCCGGAGTCCAGCCGGACCGGCTCGCTCAGCAGCCTTCCCGGCAACCAGTCGTCGGCCGGAACCCACCCCTCGCGCAGGTTGAACATCCGCTTGGCCAGCACGATCCGCCGTGCGGTGGCGCGCAGCTCGGCGGCGTCGACGTCCCAGCCGGTGACAACCCGCAGCAGGTCGGCCCATTCCCGGTAGGGGTCGACGAACACTCCGCGCAGGAACTTGCACAGGATCATCGAGTCCATCACTGCGGCCCGGTCCTCGGTGGCCACCGCGGCGACCACCTGGGCGTCCCCCCCGGCCAGCCGGTCGTAGTCACCGGACAGGTCGGCCTCGTAGGCACCGGAGCGGTTGTGGTCGGCGCCGCGGGCGTTGACCGCCAGGCCCAGCGCCATGCCCTGCAAGGTGCGAGGCTCATACCCGGGCATTTCCATACCCTTGACGTGCGGAGCGAACTCCTCGGATCCACCGCCCACCACCGCGACAGCGCGCCGGGAACCCTCGGCGAGCAGGGCGCCCAGCCCGTCGCCGCTGCCGATCTCGTCCAACGCCCGCAGCAACGCGGCGCCGTCGCCGAAACGCAACCACGGCGCGTCGAGCAACCCCCGCTCCGCGCACTCCATCGCCCACGCGATAGTCCCGCCAGCGGAGATGGTGTCCAGACCCAGCTCATCGCAGCGCGCCGATGCGGCCAGCACGTCGTCTGGGTCAGACACCCCGCACATCGGCCCCAACGCGAAGACGTTCTCGTATTCGACCCGCGCGGTCTGGCCGTTGCGGCCACGGTAGATGTGCTCGCAGCCGATGCTGCACGAGGCGCATCCGCTGCGAGTCGCGCTTCTCAGCTCGTGCAGCTCCTCGGCGGCCAGCTTCGGCGCGTCGACGAAGGTGGCGCTGGTGAAGTTGCGGGTGGGCAGCGTGGAGATCGCGTTGAAGGCCAGCAGGTTGGCCAGCGTGCCCAGCTCGCGGTACTTCGCGGTGGCCGGGCCGAACGAGCGCTCCCGCAAGTCCCGGGCTGCGGCCAGCACACCGTCGGGGTCTGCTGGGCCGATCTTCGTAGCGGCCCGCACCGCGACCGCTTTGATGTTCTTCGCGCCGAGCACCGCGCCGAGACCGCCGCGGCCGGCGTGGCGCCCATCGTGCGAAATCGTCGCGTACCGCACCCCACGCTCCCCCGCCGGTCCGATCGCGGCGATCCGCCAGCCCCGCCCCAGCCTGCGCTTCAGCACCTCCTCGGCCTCCGCGGCGGGCCGGCCCCAGGTGTCTCCCGCCGCGACCAGCCGCGAGGTGGGACCGTCGACGAGCAGCACCGACGGGGTGGGTGCCCGGCCGGTGAGCACGATCGCGTCGTGCCCGGTGAACTTGCCCGAGATGGCGAACTGACTCGACGCCAGCGCGTCGTTGAGCATCCCCGTCAACGGTGACTTGGCGACAACGGCGAACTTGGCACTGGTCGTCAGCGGCGTGCCGACCAGCGGGGAGAACACGAACGCCAGCGGCGCCTGCGCGCTGCACGGTTCGACCCGCGGTGGGGCGAGCCGGTGCAGCAGCCAAGCGCCGAGCCCCACCCCACCCAGGAAGGCGCGCAACACCACCTCGTCGAGCGGCAGGGTCGTCGCATCGGGGCCGGTGACATCCACGATCAGCGCCTTACCGGCGTATCCCCCGGGCGGCCTGGTCATCGGGCTCATCCGCCTGCGTCTGCGGACAGGAAGGCGACGGTGTCCCCACTGGCCAGCGGGACATCGCCGTCGCGGCTGATCTGATCGCCGTTAAGCGCGGCGATGACGTGGCGGTCCAGGGTTAGACCCACCGCCTCGGCGGCGCCGGACAGCGTGGCGGCGCGCACGGTTCGCGGCCCGCGGTGGCCGTTGCCGGCCAGCGCACCGTATCGCTGCACGATCACCTGCGGCGCGGGTTTGCACCGCGCGGCGCGGTATTCGTCCGGGGAGTTGACGTTGACCACCGAGTCCAGCGCCGGGTCGGCTGCGGCTAGCGCAGGGTCTTTCAGGAGCGCAGCGTCGTCAATTCGCAGCGTGCGGCAACGCTCGTGGCGAAACAGGAAGGCCGGGCGCCGGTCGCCGGCTACGATCAGGTCGGTGACCAGTGGCGCGAGGGTGACCCGGTAGGCGGCGGCGAGCGGCTGCGGGTAGCCGCGGGCGACCGGGAGCACCACGTCGAGATCGTCGGTGAGCGCGCTGAGCACCCGGCGGACGAACGCGGGATGGAGGAATGGCAGGTCGGTCGAGCACACGAACGCGGTCTGCGCCCGACCAGCCAACGCTGTTAACCCGGCTGCGATGCCCTGCAGCGGCCCCAAGCCCTCTTCAGGGTCCTCGACGATCTCCACCTGCGCAGGCAGCGGCTCCGGTAATAGCTGGCCTGCGGCACGAACTACCAGCAGCGGCCCGTCGACCGAGCGCGCGAGAACTCCCAGAGTGCGGCGCAGCAGGGTGGATCCATGCCACTCCAACTCGGCCTTCGGTCGACCCATCCGCGACGAACGGCCACCCGCCAGCACCACGCCAGCCGTCCCCTGCACCATGTGCCCGATCGTAACCCCGCCCACCGGGATGCGTTCTGGATGCAGACTGCGCTAATCAGCGCCCAATTTACCGCAGTCTGCATCCAGAACGCGATGGCTCAGTCGGCAGACCAGACGGCTATCTGTGATACGAACGCTTCGAAATCTGACAGGTGTTCGAGGTTGTCGCGCACTCGGGCATCGTCGACGTCGACGTACTCGTAGATCAACACGTTGCGGAACTCGACCGCCCTGGCCACTGCCTCGGCCGTCGGGGCGAGCACGACATGCTGCGCACCGAGCGCGCGCACCGCATCGGCGTTGGATTCCGCGATTCGCCAGCCTTCCGACGCGATGATGTGATGCGAAATTCGGACACAGCCCTCGATGGTCGTGAGGAAGTGGTACTTCACCGCCGCAAGCCGGGTGGGATCCTCGAGCAGATCCCCCTCGGCGCGGTACTCGGCCAAAGCCTTCAGGTCCGACCCGGCTCGGTCGAGCAGCCGGTCGAGCAGTTCCTGATCAACCACGCGGCGCTCCGCTGGCCGACTCGGTTCGTCGCTGGCGGTAATGCTCGCGGATCGCCGGGATCTCATCCAGGTAGCGCAGCCGGGTATCGGCCTGCCACCGGACCCTTGCCCGCGGATCATCATCGAGGAGCAAGCGACCCTCCTGCGCTATCCGACCAGCCAGCCAAAGCGGTGCGCTATCGAGTACGACCAGATCCACGCCGATAGGGAGGTCCACCTCCCAGGATGCCGGCGGTCGGGCACCCCACCACGCGCCCACATCCAGGTCGCTGTCCGGACGCGGGCGGCCGCGTACCCGGCTGCCGTGGACGAACGCAAACCGGGCACCCGCCGCACGGAGCATCTCGGCTACTGGCTGCTCCTGCGCGATCACGACGATCAGTGTGACAGCGTTGTGCTCACTGATCGAGTCCGAGATGCAGCCGCAGTATCCCCAGTGAAGTTATCACCCCTTTTGTGGGATCGGAGGCTCTGACGGACCAACCCTGTCCGACCGTTGTGTCTCACCCGATGGGCCAATCTTCTCCGGCCGCTCCACCTCATCCGAGGGGCCAACCTTGTCTGGCCGCTCCACCTCGTCTGGTGGCGGACCCGCATCTGGCAACCTCGGCTGATACAGCGGACCACTCGCATGCGGTTGCGCGGGTGGATCCCAGTGGTTGACGACGATCCGTTGTGACCGGAAAGAGCGTTGCGGTGTGCCCCGATGTATTCGTTGCACCTTCACCGGCGTCATGGTTGCCGGCGGGGGGCTCCCGCAGGCGCATCGCACCTGGGAACCGCCCTTCACCGCCCGGTCTTCCGGGCCAGCCACTGCCTGGATGGGCGCGCCCGCACTACCGACGTTGCCCCCCACCATCGTGGGTCGGCCAATCACTGGAACAACGGGCTTGACACTTACGGTGCCACCCGTTTCAAGGTAGATCTGGCCGTCCGCCTGACCTTGTTGTTGGCGAATCACGAATAACGTCAGCACGCCGACGGCGAGCGTAGCGGTCATCAGCGACCCAACCAGGATCCGCTGTGAGTGCAACCAGCGAATGTTCATTGCACGGCTCCCCAGCTTGATACAGCGTCCCAGTGAGCCGGGCCGAAACGGATATCCGAACGAAGGAAAACCGTCGCGCGGCCTCGTCAATGTGCCGATTGGTACGGACACCCCGCAAGAAGTACAGCCCCCCGACCGGAAGCCACCCTAGAGCGCGTTCCCACGTAGTGTCAAGGCGTCACAGGCCGACCACGCACCGTAGCGAGAGTGAATGAAGCTGCTGGTGACCCCCACCGCACCGGATCCGCCGTTCACCGATCGACCCAAACCGGGGCCGGCGCAGCAACTCGATGCCAACCAGATCCAAGCACTCATCCAGGGTTACCCGGCCGGAGCGACAACTCACGAACTGAGCGATCTACTCGGCATCGACCGACGAACGGTGAATGCCATTCTCCACCGGCAAGACGAACACCAGAACCTGGCACCGACGCTTCTTCGTGGAGTAGTGGTCGGCGGCCTCCGGTGTCTTCCACCGGGTGAGCAGGTCAAGTCCCAACGGGACCTGTCTCGCACCCTGGAGCTCGCGGCGTCCGTACTCGGTGACGGCGATGAGCCACTCCTGCGGTTTCCGAGCGGCGAAGACACGGTGCCCGGTCGGCAGCGATTGGCGGCGGTGGCAGTGCTAGCCGACAGGGAGGCCGGAAAGCAGACAAAACAGACAGAGCACCACACATTAACGGCGACTAAACACATGACGAGGCGAGATGTCCGAGCCCACCACGGCACACAGATCGTCTGATCGATCGTGTCGTAGGTGACCTCCGGGGTTCTGCTGATCCGGTGTGCACACCGGATCAGGCCACGGCAGAAACGCTTGAGAACACCTCGTACCTAGTTCCTCCTGCGCCGCCACTGCCGGGTTGTAATGAGGATCCAGTCCCGGAGAAACCAACACCAGCACAACACCGCAACACCCAGCAGAACTCGCCTTGCGACCCGCACAGCAACCCCCCTGCCAGCGATCTACCACCCATACACAGCATTGAGTATCAGGACAGTGAAAGTCTATGGGATACCTCGACTATGACGTCAAGATCCGCAAGATCATCTCTTTGATGGAGACCTACGCCCAAGCGTCGTCCACGGCCACCCGAGCTGCGTTGAAGCAGTTGGAGACAACCTCAGTGAGTGACCTACTGCTGTACGGGGGTCCAGCACTCCTTATGAAGATCTCTGGTTAGGGGCTCTGACCTGGTGTGGAGCTGAGGGGAATCGAACCCCTGACCTTCTCGATGCGAACGAGACGCGCTACCAACTGCGCTACAGCCCCCCGCGATGCGCGCCGAGTTTAGCAGCGGCCGTCGGCTACTCGCCCACCGCCCGACGGTAGGGTGGCTTGAACGCTGGCTGCAGCTCGACGAACGTCGGGTCTTCATCGTCTAGGTCCAAAGCGACGGCGGTGTGCTGGGGCACCGACGACGGCGCAGCGGGCCGCTCCAACGATGGCTCCGGGTCCGCCCCTTCTCCCCGGTGCCCGTCGGCGGCGACGTCGTGGCGCACTTCGGGCGCAAGACCGGCTGTTCGAGACCCGGCCGCGCGCGCGGACCGACGCCGTCGCACCTCATCCTCGATCCGCACCTGCCGGCGTAGATAACCGAGATAACCGATCAGTGCCAGATCCAGCGCCACGTGCACCCACCACAGCTGGCTTGACGCGGTGTAGGCCAGCACCAGACTGGCCACCGCGGCGACCGCCAGGCCAAGCACCACCCGCTGCCGGAACGTGTACTTCTCCCGGGCTAACTGTGCGGCGACCTCCGGGTCATAGCCACCGCGACCCGATCTGTACCGATGCTCGTCCAAGATTGACTCCCGCTGCGCGATTCGTTCACCGATCATGCGCACCTGTTGGCCGTGCTCGTGCGCCACCCGAGGAGGGCCCGGCCGGTGCAGTACCCGGGAAGCCAGCGCGGACTCCGCCGTGCGGACCACCTCCTGCCGTCGCTTCGCGACCATCGGGACGAGGACGACAAGCCATGCCGCCGCCAGCGCCGCGAAGATCAGCGAGCTGGGCACTCCTCGCCCCCTACCCGGTCCGCCATTCCTGAGCTGCCTGCAATAACCGCGTAGATCACGGTAGTCACAGTGAACTCGCCGATCCCGGAGGCGCGCCGGAGGTCGCACTCACGACAGGCGAGCGTGGCCGGAACGGACCAGACTCGCCACCAACCCGGCGCCGACCTCATCCTGAGTCAGGGCAAGCAGCCGATGATCCCGCCACGCGCCGTCGACCTCCAGGTAACGACGCAGCAGGCCCTCATCGCGGAACCCGAGCTTGGCCAGCACCCGGAGGCTGGCCGCGTTCTCCGGCCGCACGGTGGCCTCCACCCGGTGCAGCCCCACCGGCCCGAACGCGTGGTCCACCGCTAGTGCCACCGCCGCCGTCGCCACCCCACCCCCGGCCGCACCCGATTCGACCCAGTACCCGACCCACGCAGAGCACAGCGCGCCACGCACCACGTTGCCGAGCGTGAGCTGACCGGCGAACTCCCCGCCGACCGTGATGGCGAAGGGCAGGGCTTGGCCTCGCCGGGCAGTCGCGCGCAGCCCGCTGCACATCATCGGCCAGACCATGGTGGCGAAGCGCTCAGCCCAAGCCCCCTCCCCGTCCGGCTCCCAGACACGCAGGTAGGCCTCGTCGCGCAGCCTCAGCCGGCTCCACGTCGGGCCGTCCCGCAGCCGTACCGGGCGCAGCATGACCTCTCCCGCGGCGACCCCCACCGGCCCCAGCCGCTCCGGCCAACCGGGGTGGCGACCATCAGGTCCAGGCCCGAACACGATGCCTCATCCGCGCTGGGCGAGGAAGCTCACTGCCACCAGCTCGCCGACCGACACCTCGGTGGTGTCTGGATCGACGAGGATCAGGCAGTTCGCCTCAGCCAGCGAGGCCAGCAGATGGGCGCCGGAGGTACCAAGAGGTTGTACCAAGTACTCCCCGGTATCGGGATCGCGCAGCAGTTGGCCGCGGATGAACCCGGATCGACCCACAGTGGACGTCACCGGGGACAGCAGTCGCGCGGTGATGGTGCGGCGATGAGGATTGCGCTTGCCCAGCGCAAGCCGGATCAGCGGCCGGACCAGCACCTCGAAAACCACGAGCGCGCTGATCGGATTGCTCGGTAGCAGAAAGGTGGGCACCGAGTCCGGGCCCAGCCGGCCGAAACCCTGGACGGACCCGGGGTGCATCGCGACTCGTCCCGCATCCAGCGGACCGAGCTCGGCCACCGCGGCACACAGCTCGTCGCCCACCGCTCCGCCGACCGCGCCGGTCACCACCACGATCTCCGACACCAGCAGCCGGCCCTCCACCGCCTCGCGCAGCCGGGGCGGATCGCTGGGCACGATTCCGACCCGATGCACTTCGGCGCCGGCGTCGCGGGCGGCCGCGGCCAGCGCGTAGGAGTTGATGTCGTAGACCTGACCAGCGCCCGGGGTACGTTCGACGTCGACGAGCTCCTCACCGACCGACAACACCGACAGTCGCGGCCGCGGGTGCACCCGCACCTTGGCCCGTCCCACGGCGGCGAGCAGCCCCACCTGCGCCGGACCGATCACCGTGCCGGGACGTACCGCGACGTCGCCGGTCTGCACATCCTCCCCGATGCGGCGCACATAGGCCTTCGACGGCACCGACCGCGCCACGGTGACCCGCGCCGCATGAGCTCCCCCGTCCTCGGTATGCCCCAGCGGGACCACCGCGTCAGCCAGGGTGGGCAACGCCGAACCGGTGGCCACCCGGACAGCTTGGCCGGGCTGCAGCCGCAACGGCTGCCGCGAGCCGGCCGCGATCTCGCCGACCACCGGCAACGTCACGGGGACCTCCGTAACGTCCACGCTGCGCACCGCATACCCGTCGACCGCCGCCTGATCGAAGCCGGGCAGTGCACGTTGCGCAACAACCTCCTCCGCGCAGAGCATCCCCTGCGCCTCGGAGATCGCCACTCGTACGGGTTCGGGACGCACCGCAGCGTCCAGCACCCGCCCGAGCTGCTCGGCCAGCGACCTCACGGGTTCTCCTGCTCCAACCTGTTGTGTAACCAGCTGCGCAGCTCAGCACCGATTTCAGGATCCTTCAGGGCGAAGTCCACCGACGCCCGAAGCAATCCGCCGGGGTTTCCCAGGTCGTGCCGCTCGCCGCGGTGCACCACGACGTGCACCGAGTGGCCCTCGTCGATCAGCAGCGCGATGGCGTCGGTGAGCTGCAGCTCGCCGCCGCAGCCGGGAGCGATCCGGTGCAGCGCATCGAACACCGCGCGGTCCAGCAGGTACCGGCCGGCCGCCGCGAAGGTCGAGGGTGCTGCTTCGGGCGCCGGCTTCTCCACCATCCCGCACACCCGCTTGACATCCGGCTCGTCGGTATCGTCGACCGTGAACACCCCGTAGGCGGAGATCTGCTCGCGGGGGACGTCGAAGGCACACAGCACGCTGCCGCCGTACCGCTGCCGGATCGCGGCCATCGTGATCAGCACCCCGGTGGGCAGCACGAGGTCGTCGGGCAGCAGGACGGCCACCGCGTCGTCGGAGTCGTCCAACAGCGGCTCAGCACAGCCCACCGCATGCCCCAGCCCGAGCGGCTTGTCCTGCACCGCGACTTCGACACCGATCAGCTCGGGAGCCCGGCGCACCTTGGCGAGCAGCGCTTCCTTGCCGTGCCCTCGCAGCCCGGCCTCCAGGTCCGGATTCGGGTCGAAGTGCGCGGCCACCGACTCCTTGCCCGGTGAGACGACGAGCACCAGCCGTTGTGCTCCAGCCTGGGCCGCCTCCGCAGCGACATACTCGATCGCCGGGGTGTCGACCACCGGCAGGAGCTCCTTGGGCACGGACTTGGTCGTCGGCAAGAACCGGGTACCGAGCCCGGCCGCTGGCACGATTGCAGTGCGGACCGCACCATGCTCAACCGGGCCCATCGCTGAGGAACTCATGACGCCCGACCCTATCGGCCCACCCGACGCACCTGCCGCGACGTCCACCCGGCCCGACATGGAGACTTAACGGGCCTATAGGGGGCTTGATAACCCCGATAAGTCTCCATGTCGGGCGGTGACGTTGGACGAGAGCGGCAAGTGGGAGTTGCGTCGGCGGTTGGCTGCGGCGCGGCGGGGGGTGCCGGCGGCGGTTCGGGAGAGGGAGGCCGCGGCACTGGCTGCGGTGCCGTTGCCGGGGCTGCCGGGCACGGTGTGCGCGTACTGGCCGGTGGGCTTCGAACCGGGATCACCGGAACTGCTCGACGGTCTGGTGCACTGCGGCTGCCGGATACTGCTGCCCGTGGTCGATTCAATGGGGCCGCTGGAATGGGCCGAGTACACCGACGCCGGCTCGCTGCAGCGCGGCCCGCTGGGGCTGCGCGAACCGACCGGTCCCCTGCTCGGCTGCACGGCGATCGCCACCGCCGTCCTGGTTCTGGTGCCGGCACTGGCCGTGGACCGGACCGGGGCACGGCTCGGCCGCGGGGGCGGGCACTACGACCGGACGCTGCCGTTGGCGACGCCGGGTACCCCGTTGGTGGCGATCGTCCGGGACGACGAGGTACTCGCCGCACTGCCCGTGCAGCGGCATGACGTTCCGGTCACCGCAGCCCTGACCCCTGGCCAAGGTCTGATCCCACTACCCCGCTAAGCCTGCCGCACCCGCTGAAACGTGGCTCATCGTCGTGAACTCGACAAGGCGGACGTTTTCGCCGCCGCGAATGTCGGTGGCGTCGAGTTCACGGCTCATAAGCGCGATAGCGCGCGCCCGGGTGAGATGGGGACAGTCGGGCGCGGGCGTAGCGGTGTCCATGGCGGTGGTCTTGCTACCATGGTGGTTGGCACTCTCGTGGGTAGAGTGCCAAATAGTGGAGGCGAGACGTGCCGACCTACTCCTACGCGTGCACCGCGTGTGAGCACCGCTTCGACACCGTGCAGAAGTTCACCGACTCGTCGCTGACCGACTGCCCCGAGTGCTCCGGCCGGCTGCGCAAGCTGTTCTCGGCGGTTGGCATCGTGTTCAAGGGCAGTGGCTTCTACCGGACCGACAGCCGCTCAGGCGATCTATCGCGCGAAGGGCAGTCCAGCTCGAACGGCAAGTCCGAGTCCGGTGCTCACGGTAAGTCAGAGTCCGGCAGTGCCAACGGCAAATCCGAGTCCGGTGCTGACAAGAAGTCCGAGTCCCGTACCGCGGAGTCCCATGCTTCCGAGTCGCGCACCAACGGCAAATCCACGTCGAAGGCCAAACCATCGAAGTCCGAGTCGAAGTCTGGCTCGGGTTCGGCATCGTCGGCTTCGAGTTCAGTGACCGCCACCGCCTCCTGATCTAGCCAAGTTATCCACAGCCGCCCGGCCGTCCACAACCCGCGCGGCATCGCCTGCTGTTGCCACCGATCTTGTCTAACGTCGCGATAGTGACGACAAGATCGGGAGGCCAGCATGGAGCTATGGCAGCGCCGCCGCGGCCCGCACGCGTTAGCCCCGGTGCTGCGGCAGCGGTGGGAGGCGCTGCAGCACCGGTTCGATTTCGGTCGGACTCTATTACTACGTCGGGCAGTCGCCGCGGTGCTCGTCGTCGTCGCGGCGGTGCTGGCATTGATGCCGGGTCCAGCAAGCTCCGCCGACGATGCGGTTGTGGTCGCTGCCCGGGATCTGGCGGCGGGCACCGTGCTCGGGGCAAGCCAGGTCACCCTGCGCGGGCTACCCGAACAGGTGGTACCCGACGGCGCCGTTCGGGTTCCGGCCGCGGTGCTGGGCCGGACGCTGGCCGCACCGGTCCGCCGTGGTGAACCGCTGACCGATGTACGGCTCACCGGCCCCGATCTCACCCGGGCGATCTCGACGAAGCAGGACACGGTGAGCGTTCCGCTGCGGCTCGCTGATCCGGGCGTCGCCGCGCTGCTGCGTCCCGGTGCCATGGTCGACGTGGTGACGGTCGGCGAACGGCAGGACGAGCCGGTGGTGCTGGCCCGCGCCGCGCGGGTGCTTGCGGTCCTCGAAGCCGGCGCCCGCGGCGGGGAGCACGACGGCCACCTGGTGCTGGTGGCACTCGATCATGTTTCCGCGACCCGGGTCGCGGCAGCCTCGATTTCCCAGACCCTGACCGTTACCGTCTACTGACGGAGCGGTTACGCGACGCAGAGCTTGAGTTGACCATGGGGGATCACATGCTCAAGGGATTCCGCGACTTCATTCTCCGCGGCAATATCATCGACCTCGCGGTCGCGGTGGTGATCGGCACCGCGTTCGTTGCGCTGGTCAAGCAGTTCACCGATTCCTTCATCACCCCGCTGATCGCGGTGTTCACCGGAGGCGGCGAGGTGGGCGGTAAGTTCACCCTCAGCGGCCAGGTGTTCAGCTACGGGGTGTTCATCGGCGCGGTCATCACCTTCTTGATCACCGCCGCGATAGTCTACTTCCTTGTCGTCGTCCCGATGGGCAGGCTGCTGAGCCGGTACTCCAAACCTGTTGTAGAGGAACTTGCTCTGCCGAGCGAGGCAGAACTGCTGGTGGAGATTCGCGACCTGCTGCAAGCCCAGCGGCGGAGCTGATCACCAGCTGGCGTTATGGTGCGGGGGGCGGTTGTCGTGCAGCCACTGGTCGCGCTCGTCAGACTCCGAATCCGCCAACCAGGGCTGGTCGTCTGCGGTACTCTCGGGCAGCACGTCCCCGAACACGAGATCCAGCCTTGTATTGCGGTCAGCCGCACCCGCGCGTGTGATGACACCCTCCCCTACCGCGTGATGGCCCGGGCCGGCCAGGGCCGATCACTTCCCGCTACCGGATCCCAGTGCCAGGATGTAGTTCATGACTGCGTAACACAGTCCCCATCTCGCAAACGGAAGGCTCCCACCATGAGTCTAGTGGACAAAATCAAGGACGCGGCCGGTCCCGTCATCACCCTGGCCAGCCCTGTCGTTGCGCAGGCCATCGAGAAGGCCACCCCGCTCGTCGAGAAGGCCATGGAAATGGCCGCCCCCTACGTCGAGCAGGCCAAGGAACAGGCAGACCCGTTCATCCATGTGGCCAAGGATCTGACCGGCCCGATGGTCGAGCAAGCGATCAACAAGGCCGGCCCGTACGCCGAGAAGATATCGGTGACCGCAGGCCCGATCCTGGATCAAGCGAAGGAGAAGGCCGGGCCACTCGTCGAGAAGGTCACCGGCATGGCCGTCGAGCTCGTCGGGGCCGCGGTCTTTACGGCGGACAAGGCCACCGGTGGCCGTTACCACGATCAGTTGGAGATCGTGAGCAATGTCCTGAGCCGTAACGGCAAGGTAGGCGGGAGCCACTGAACCGCCCCGCCCCGCGGGCCCGCAACGCCGACCGTTCGGGCCCGTCGTGGTGGTGGCCAGCGCTCCTGCGGGGCGCTCAGTCCTGGTTTGGCCAGGACAGCTCTTCGATCACCCGTCCGACCAGCGGGGTGAGAGTCGCCATCCCGTCCCGGACCGCCGCCCGAGACGCCGCCAGGTTCACGACCAGAGTGCTTCCCGAGACCCCGGCCAGCCCGCGGGACAGACCCGCGTCCACGGCGCCGGCTGCGAGCCCAGAGGCACGGATGGCCTCCGCAATACCCGGTATCGGGCGGTCCAGCACGCCGGCCGTGGCGTCCGGGGTGACGTCTCTCGGTGACACCCCGGTACCACCGACGGTAACCACCAGGTCCACGCCACCGATGACCGCCGTGTTCAGCGCATTTCGGATGTCCACCGACTCGCCCGCCACCACCACCGAGCCGTCGACGACGAAGCCGGCCTCCTCGAGGAGCTCGGTGACCAGCGGACCAGTTGCGTCCCCGCGCTCACCATGCACCACCCGGTCGTCGACGACCACGACGAGAGCCCGACCCAGGCTGCGCACGCTGTGTTCCATGCCGAGCACCGTAGCCGGAGGCTCTCCGAGCCGAGAAACAGGTCTCGATCTCCGGCCCGCGCAGTCGTCGGCAGCATCTTCAGCGGGTACCGACCTGCTGGCTACCCAGGGTCGCCTGGACCTGCCGAGTGGCGCCGCCCGCGCCCTTGAGCGTGAGGGTGATCTGGGAACCCGGTGAGTATGAACGGATGGCCGCAACGAGCGCATCGCCACTGTCAATCACCCGGTCACCCACCTTGGTGATCTTGTCGCCGGACTGGATGCCGGCAGCGGCGGCGGCGCCACCTGGCGTGACCTGCTGGACCGTGGCTGCGCCGTCCTCCGGCTGGCCGGCCGGGACTGTCACCCCGAGGATCGCCGAAGTGGCCTGACCGGTGTGAACGAGCTCATTAGCGATCCGCCTGGCCTGATCGATGGGGATCGCGAAGCCCAACCCGATTGAGCCCACCTGCCCGCCACCGGAGCTGAGCGAGGCGATGGCGGTGTTGATGGCGATCACCCGGCCCTGCATGTCGGTCAGCGGGCCACCAGAGTTACCTGGGTTGATGGCGGCGTCGGTCTGGATCGCGTCCAGCACGGTGTCCTGCCCGCTGCCCTCACCTCCGGCCCGTACCGGGCGGTCCAGCGCGCTGATGATGCCGCTGGTCACGGTGCCAGACAGGCCCAGTGGCGAGCCGACCGCCACTACTTCCTGGCCGACCCGCACAGTGCCGGAGGTCCCCAGCGCAGCCGGGGTCAGGCCGTTGACGCCCTGGGCCCGCACCACCGCGAGGTCGAAGGTCGGCGCCCTACCGACGATCTGGACCGGCACCGAGCGGCCGTCCTGCAACACGGCGGCAAGCTGGCCGCCAGTCGCGGCTGGTTCCACCACGTGGTTATTGGTAAGGATCAGTCCGTCGGCGCTGAGCACGATTCCACTGCCCTCGGCAGCTATCTGGGATCCGTGGACCCGGAGCTGGACCACGCTGGGCGTCACCTTCTGCGCCACCTGCTCGACCGACCCAGCCGGGAGGTTAGCGATCGGCACGGCACCCGGCGCGGGC
>DASUII010000195.1:0-9566 GCA_036279835.1 Pseudonocardiaceae bacterium | reverse complement strand
CAACTTTGCCAAGAAGTTGCCAGCCACGGCACATCTCCAGAACATCCGCATGCCTCCTTGGTGGGATAGTTGGGGCGGATGTGGCAGTCGATCCGCGGGAGTGGGCCATCGCAGCCGGGCCTGCCGACAGTGGAGTCATTTAGCTGGCGGCGGAGTCGCCGAACTCAAACCGGCCGCGCAATGTCCACTGTCCCTCGAAGGCGAGCAGCCACGCCTCGCGCAGCTCAGCGCGGATCGGCAGCTCGGCGGTCACCTCCTGCTCGATCCGCAAAGCGGTCTGTTCCGAGCAGCGCAGAGTGACCGTCAAGTGCGGCTCGACGTCGCCGTAGACACCCTTGTAGGGCAGCACGTCCGGCCACCTGCGATGGGTCTTGCTCAGCAGCTCGGTGAGCCCATCGCTCGGATCAGGACGCAACGCCACGAACCCGCCGCGCCGGTAGCACTCCAGGAAGCCGACCGCGATCGGCACCTGCTCGACGAACAGCTCATGCAACGCGGTGGTGACGCGCTCGTCGAGCTCGGCGGCGACAACGAACGGATACAGCAGTGACACGTGCGCCGCCAGACCATCGCGCACGGTGCCCGGGTACCGAGTTCCTACCGACGCCAGCAGCGCATCCGCCGCCGGCACCGGGATCACCAGACCGGTTTGACCGCGTGTAGGCATCGCCGCGGCCCAGCCAAGGTTATTGCCCGTTGGGTTCAGGGCTATTGCGTTGTGTCGGGAGGTGTGCGGGCAGGGTCTGCAGCCGGTCGTGCAAGTCTCGCGAGGTTGGCCCCGGCCGGCGTTCGCTGAACAGATCGGCATCCAGGGCCCTCAGCCGGCGTCGGGTGGTCTCCCGTAGTGACGCCGGTGGCACCGTGTCCAGGACGCTGTTTGCCAGCGCTACGGAGTCGGCGGTGTTGCGTTCCGCCGCGTGGGCGCGGGCGAGGATAACGGTAGCGGCCGCCCACCCGCCTGATCCGGGCCTCTTGAGCCCGAGAGACCGGTCAGCGTGGACGCGGGCCGCACTGGTGTCACCGAGGCGCAGGAAAGCCTCGGCAAGATGCTGGTTGAGTTCGGCGCGGTCGAATCCGAAGCGTCCCGGCTCGTCGCGGCCAGCGGTGTCCATGTGGCGTTGCGCGAGGCTTGCCGCACGCCGCGCATCGTCGCGGTACCCGAGGTTGGCTAGCGCGCGGAGCTCGCACCAAGCGGTGATTTGGGCGCGGCGCAGTGCGCTGTCGGCGTATTCACCGGCATGGCGGGCGAGATCGAGCGCCTCGACCGGGTGGTCGCCGAAGAAAGCGACCATCGATTGTGCGCCTAGACTCCATCCGGCCAGCCGCTTCTCGCCGACAGCGATCCCCAGTCGCGCGCCAGTACTCAGGTGGATATGTGCACCGGCGTAGTCCGAGAGGGTGAAGGCCAGGTCACCAAGTAACGCGGAAAGCCAGCCAGCCATGCGCCGTAGTTCTGTGCGATCTCGCTCTAGCTGATTGCGGGCGAGCATGTCCACGACCATCGTGCGGCAGCGATGGATCTCGGTGGCAAGAGTGCTCGGGGTGTAGCGGTCGTAGTTCAATGCGTAGTAGTCCACTGCCCGCTGGATATGCTCACGGGTGGCCGGTCCGCCGCCAGGCCCTTCGATCTCGCGTTGGAGCTGCACCGAGTCAGCGACGGCAGTCAGTGCATTGTCAGCCATAGCGGCTCCCGAATCAGGCAGTTGCGTAGAGTGACCGTACTCAGCGTCGGCTATCGAGCCGCTCAGCTTGATACCGAGTCGGCGCTGGCAGGCGATCTCCTGGGCGATGGTGGCCACGTCCCAGTCGGCGCGCTGGCCCCGTTGCCGGATCTGCGCGGCGCGGTGCTGAAACTCGGCACGACGAGCCCGGCTGATCCTCGACATGATCATCCCTTCCGCTGGTCGTGGAGAGTATCCCGTCCATCGCCGGTTGCCACATTGCCGCACGAGGCAATGTGCTCCCAGGTGGCGGCATTGAGCAGCGCAGCCTCACTCCGCGAGTGTGGAGCACATCCGCCGAGCAGATGAAGAGGTGAGCGAATATGGATGATCGTGACGACGAGCTGGTGGTGGCTGTCGAGCAACTCTCCCGCGTACAGAATCGGGGCGACTTCCAAATGTCGGATGGAGCACAAGGGGACTCCGGCGATAGCCGCGACCCGTAGTTCCGGCGTCCCACCGGTGTCGAGTGGGGGTCTGGAACCGCTGCCTGTCCCGGCCCCCACGCACCATTGCGCCACCACCACGAGAGGTTAGTTATGCACGATCACCGACTGATCCGCGGTGTCGAGCACGCACTGGGTTGGGCCGGACCTAGCGCGTTGGGTACCCAGTTCGTCCGAGGAAAGCTGACCAATCCCGAGCTCGTCACCCGACTGTTGACCCCGAGGCGGCTGCTCGATGTGCTGATGCGGCGCAGCCTGCTCCCTCCGCAAGTGCGCTGCCTGACAAACGGCATCGAGCTACACCCCCGCGACTACATTGACCAGGTCACGAGCCGGCGGGGACAGGCCATCCCGATGGTGGACATGCACCGTCTCGGCCAGCTTCTCGAATCCGGGTGCACGCTGGTGGTAGACGCGATCAATCGCTGGGACGCCACGATGGAGGTCGCTTGCCGCTCCTGGCAGTGGTGGGCCAAGGAGCGAGTCCAGGTCAATACCTACTTGACGACGCAGGCTACCCCAGGATTCGGCCTGCACTGGGACGACCACGACGTCATCATCGTGCAACTCGCGGGCGACAAAAGGTGGGACGTCTGCACGCCGTCGCGGCCCGCGCCGATGTACCGCGACGCAGCACCGAATTCCGAGCCCAGCAACGAACGCGTGTGGTCGGGCACGCTGACGGCAGGCGACGTGATGCATATTCCCCGTGGCTACTGGCACCGGGCCACCCGCACCGCGCACGGTGCCGGGTACAGCCTGCATGTCACATTCGGAATTGAGCAGCGCACTGGCGTGGACTGGTTGACGTGGCTCGCCGACCGCTCTCGGGAGCACGAGGTGTTTCGCCACGACCTCCTACGATGTGGTCCACAAGAGCAGTGCGCCCAGGCCCGAGCGCTCGCTGAAGCTGCCTGCCTCCTGGTCACTTCTGCCTCGCCAGAGGAGTTCCTCGCGCTGCGGGAGCAGCAACAGCCTTCGTCCCGCCGGGTGTGCACCCGCAAGGTATTCGGGCCACCGACGGCGGTGGCTTGCATAACCGATTTCTCGCCCCACCTGCACCTGTGTGGGGACACCATCACCGTGCTCAGCTCCGGAAAAAAGATCATCGTCGCCGCGAAAGCCGAGCCGGTCCTGCGGATGCTGCTGTGCGGGCATCCGGTGGACCTGGCCACGGTCAACGCCGCAACCGGGGTAGATGCGGCGAAACTGGCCGATGTGCTCATTGAGGAGGGCCTGTGCGCGGAGGTCACCGACGAGTTGCTCTCGGGCTATACGGGTTTGACCCCCAACGACGACTCCTGGAAACGTCCCTCGCTCTCGGGGTGACTGATCTAGACACGGCATACAACTACCGCGACTTCACCTCGCATCGCAGGCTGGCTGCCACCGCGGGCGACCTACTGAGCGAGTTCACGATCTCCACCAAAGTCGGGTTCTTCCCTGGCAGTCGAGGTCCCGAGCACTGCTTGGATCCTATGCGGTTGCGCCAGGCTGTACACCAGTCACTGCAAGACCTGGGCGTCCAGCCGCACGTGGTGCTGCTGCACAACCCTGAACGGACACTGGCCGAGTTGACGCCTGAGCAGGGACGGGAGCGTTGGGCGGCAGCCTGCACTGCCCTACACGATATGGCGGCCGCAGGGTGGTGCCGGTCGTGGGGCGTTTCGTGCTGGGACCCACGACGGGTACTGGCAGTGCTTGACCGCACGCTGCCCGTCCCGGCATATGTCATGGTTCGCGCCGGTCTCCTAGTCAGCGCGGACATCCTGGACGCCAGCGAGGAGCTTGCAACGTGGTTAAACCTCGACGCACACTCCCGGTGGGGGATGAGTCCCTATGGGGGCCAAGCGACGCATGCGGTCTGGGACGAGGTCGACGCACGGCAGTTCCTCCGAAGAAGCCAGTACTGCTCCCGCATCCCGGCCGCGTTCCGCGTCGCCTATGAAGTTCCACAGGTCAGCCGGGTGGCAGTCAGCACCAGCTCCGGGGAGCACCTAGCGGACCTGGTTGCTGCCACCGCGCTAGACACCGACGACAGCCGGATCGCCCGGTACCGGTCGCTGCTGCGAGCCGAGGCGCTTACGGCCGAAGTGCACTGATCAGCCGGGGCGCCTCCCGCCGCGAGGGCTCGGCCAGCGGTCCCGCGTAGCAGTCACCGGCAGCGATCATTTCGGCGCAGAAATACAATTGTGATACCAAACCGGATCTGCTCGCCAGATCAGCCTGATACTCCCGCTGCACACGCTCAGCTAACCCGGGCACCGCCAAAGAGCTACACCACAGGGTTGCCGCATCCCACCCTCGCGGCGCCAAACCCCAATCCTCCCAGTCCAACAGCCAGCATTCCGGGGCCGTCAGATTTGCCCACGCCAAGTCAGCATGCGCCGGCACCCACTCGGCCACGGTGGACTCCACGCCGTCAGCAAACACGCGCTCAATGGTTGCCGTCACCCGCTCCTGAGAGATCGGGGCCGTGTTCGGCGTCGCAACACGGGTTGTGGTCTGCGCCGCAAGCGCGCCCAACGAAGTACCCAGCCTCTCCCACCACACCTGACCCAACTCCGGGTCAGTTCTGAGTACGCCACCCGGGTTGACCGGGAACGCAGTCACCAGCTCTGTTTCGTCGGCCCGCCACAGCACGCACTGCTCCGGAGCCTGCCATGAGAGGCCTTGATACCACTCAGGCTTGGCGATGACCCTGGGCAGACATGCAGTGCCTTCCACCCCACTACCTTGCCCAGTGAGCTTGGAAAACGGCCGCGCCTCAATGCGAATCCAGCTGTTTCGGTCGGTACGCGCTCCCACCGAACGCCGCTTCACCACCGCGGCTTTCCGATCCATGCACACGCCCAAGCAGCGTTCCACACGATCGATCACCGCATGGTACGGATGCGTCCTGAGATCCACGATCACCTCCGGCACCGCAGCCACTAGACACATCCCGTGCACTGTAGCCAGACCAGCCTCAGCATCCACTGATCAACGGTTGGCACGCGATCGACGCACTGCAAGCAGATACCCACATACAACGAGTAACCGATCTACCCACACCTGAGGATAACTCTGTGGATAACTGGGAACCGCTGTGCATCCCGCGCCTACGGCCCGCCGCCGTCCACCGTCGACCAGTACGCGTCACGAATGACAAGAGATGCTGTCCACACCGCACCACACCGACGGAGCTGGACAGATGGCGGGCATCCACACCGCCCACAGCACCTACTACTGCTACTGATGTTTTCTCTAAAGAAGAAGATCCAAACATCAGGCCAGTGGATACCCACCACAACAGGTGCCCAAACCCCGAGCTGCCACACCCGCCGCTACGGTAGGAGCCCGCACTATTGGGGAGGATGCGTCGTGCAACTCGGGCTCGTCGGACTCGGCAAGATGGGTTCCAATATGCGCGACCGACTGCGGGCTGCCGGCATCGAAGTCCTCGGCTTTGCCCGCAGCGCCGGAGCCCGCGACGTCGACTCCTTGGCGGAGCTGGTCGACCGCCTGGAAGCACCACGCAACGTGTGGATCATGGTGCCGTCCGGCGAAGCGACCCGGGACACGGTGACCCAGTTGGCCGGGTTGCTCGCTGACGGTGATCTTCTCGTCGATGGCGGTAACTCGCGCTATACCGAAGACCAGGCGCACGCCGAACTACTCGCCCGCAGCGGCATCGGATACCTGGACTGTGGCGTTTCTGGCGGGGTGTGGGGCAAGAGCAACGGCTACGGGCTGATGGTCGGCGGCGCCGCCGAGTCCGTCGAGCGGCTGATGCCAGTGTTCGACGCGCTGCGCCCCGAAGGGCCTCGGGACGAGGGCTTCGTGCACGCCGGCGGCGTCGGCGCCGGGCACTTCGCCAAGATGGTGCACAACGGCGTGGAGTACGGCCTGATGCAGGCTTACGCGGAGGGCTTCGAGCTGTTGGCGGCTGCCGACGTGGTGACCGACGTGCCAGCGGTGCTCAAGGCGTGGCGCCGCGGCACGGTGGTCCGTTCCTGGTTGCTTGACCTGCTGGTGGCAGCCCTGGATCAGGACCCTGAGCTGGCTCAACTGCGAGGTTGGGTGGCCGACTCCGGGGAAGGACGCTGGACGGTCGAAGAGGCGATCAATCACTCAGTGCCCGCGCCGGTGATCTCCGCGGCGCTGTTCGCCCGGTTCGCCTCCCGCCAGGACGACTCACCGGCGATGCGGGCGGTGGCCGCGTTGCGCCAGCAGTTCGGTGGGCACGCCGTGCAGCACGCCAGCCCCGATTTAGCCGGCTAACCACGTGTACGTCCGGCAGCTAGAAGTCACCGATTTCCGCTCCTGGGAGCACGCGGAGCTCGAGTTCGAGCCCGGCGTTGCGGTGCTGGTGGGGGCCAACGGGCAGGGCAAGACGAACCTGATCGAAGCGCTGAGCTACCTGTCCACGCTGGCTTCGCACCGGGTGTCCACCGATGCGCCCCTGGTGCGCCACGGCGCCCAGCGGGCCATCGTGCGCACCGTGGTGGTGCACGCCGGCCGGGAGCTGACCGTGGAGCTGGAGATCGCTCCCGGACGAGCCAACCGGGCCCGGCTCAACCGCTGTGCAGTGCCGCGGCCCCGGGAGGTTCTCGGGGTGCTGCGCAGCGTTTTGTTCGCGCCGGAGGACCTGGCACTGGTCCGCGGTGACCCTGGGCAGCGCCGCCGGTTCCTCGACGATCTTCTGGTGCTGCGCGCTCCCCGGCTGGCTGGCGTTCAAGCCGACTACGACAAGGTGCTGCGCCAGCGCGTCGCGTTGCTGAAGTCCGCGGGCGCGGCCCGGCGCTCCGGTGGCGGCGCGGCTGATCTGCGGACATTGGACGTCTGGGACGGCCACCTCGCCCGGCACGGCGCGGAGCTGCTCGGGGCCCGGCTGGACCTGCTCGTCGAGCTGACGCCGTATGTGCGCGCGGCCTATTGTGCGGTGGCCCCGGAGTCAGCTGCGGCCGAGCTCGAGTACCGCAGCAGCCTGGGCGATGCGCTGCCGGCGGCGGTGCAGGAGACCGGTAAGGCCGATGTCGATCTGCTGGAGGTAGCGCTGCTCGCCCAGCTGGCCCGGCTGCGGACAGCCGAAATCGAGCGCGGGGTCTGCCTAGTCGGGCCACACCGTGACGACCTGGAGCTGCGCCTGGGCGGTCTGCCGGCCAAGGGCTACGCCAGCCACGGTGAGTCATGGTCATTCGCGTTGGCCCTGCGGCTGGGTAGCTACCAGTTGCTGCGTTGCGGTGGCGCCGAGCCGGTGCTGTTTCTCGATGATGTCTTCGCCGAGCTGGATGCCCGTCGGCGGGCCCGACTGGCCGAGGTTGCGCTGGCTGCCGAGCAGGTGCTGGTCACCGCTGCGGTGCCAGCCGATGTCCCCGAAGAACTCCAGGGAATCCGGTTCGACGTGTCCGGCGGGGAGGTGCGCCGTGTCCGATGACGACAGCTCCGATGAACAGACCCCAGCTGGGGACAACCCTGTGGATAGTGTGGACAAGTCGATGTTCGATGCACCCAAGAGCCCATCTGAGGTGCCAAAAGGCGCCGACATCGCCCGCGCTGCGCTGGACGCCGCCCGTGCCGCTCAACGTAATCCAAGCGGTCCGGGCGGAGTCCGGAACAAGCCCGGCGCCCCGCGAGGGGTGCCCCGGCGGCGCCGCGGCTGGTCCGGTGCGCGGCCGGATGACCGGGACCCGCAGCCGCTGGGCCGGCTGGCGTCGCGGCTGGTCGCAGACCGCGGCTGGGTGGACCGGGTCTCGGCCGGTGTGGTGTTCGCCCGGTGGGCGCAGCTGGTGGGTGCCGACCTCGCCGAGCACGCGGAGCCGGTGTCGCTGAAGGACGGCGAGCTGACCGTGCGGGCCAGCTCCACGGCGTGGGCTACCCAACTTCGGTTGCTGCAACGGCAGTTGATCGCCCGGATCACCGCCGGCGTCGGACCGGGCGTGGTGACCCGGCTGCGGATACAGGGCCCGGCGGCGCCGAGCTGGGTGCACGGCCCCAGACACGTCCGCGGCCGCGGCCCCCGAGACACCTACGGCTGACTCCAAGCCCCTAGTGCCACTCAGAGCCCAGCAGGAAGCCCAAATCTTCCTCGGGGCCGCCGGGACCTGCGTCGACACGAAATAGCCGCGCTGTGACGAAGTCAGGGGTGTCCCTGACCCGCTTCTGTCAGACCGGACCAGTAGAATGGATGAAGGACATTCTGCACCGCACCGGCAAGGAGACACCGACGACCGTGGCCCCTAAGAAGAACGACTACAGCGCGTCTTCCATCACTGTCCTCGAGGGGCTCGAAGCCGTCCGCAAGCGGCCCAGCATGTACATCGGATCCACCGGCGAGCGCGGCCTGCACCATCTGGTCTGGGAGGTTGTCGACAACGCCGTCGACGAGGCGATGGCGGGCTACGCCACGCGGGTGGATGTCACCCTGCTCGCCGACGGCGGGGTACGGGTCTCCGACGACGGCCGGGGCATCCCGGTGGACATGCACCCGGTGGAGAAGCGGCCCGCGCTAGAGCTGGTACTCACCACCCTGCACGCCGGTGGCAAGTTCGATGGCGACTCCTATGCCGTCTCCGGTGGTCTGCACGGGGTTGGCGTGAGCGTGGTCAACGCCCTGGCCGTCGCCCTTGAGGTAGAGATCAAGCGCGACGGGTTCGTCTGGCGGCAGCGCTACGAGGACTCCAAGCCGGCGTACCCACTGCGCAAGGGCGAACCGACCCGCAAGACCGGTACGACGCTGACCTACTGGGCCGACTCGCGGATCTTCGAGACCACCGTCTATAACGCCGAGACGGTGGCGCGACGGCTGCAGGAGATGGCCTTCCTCAACAAGGGCCTGACCATCGTGCTGCGTGACCAGCGGGTCAACGGCAGCAACGAGACCGAAGACGCCGAAGGTCAGACCGCTCAGGTCAAGGAGCGCACCTTCCACTACCCCGGTGGTTTGGAAGATTTCGTCAAGCACATCAACAACTCCAAGGACCCCATCCACCGCAAAGTGATCGGCTTCGAGGCCAGCGGTGAGGGCATGCAGATCGAAGTCGCGATGCAGTGGAACGCCGGGTACACCGAGTCGGTCTACACCTTCGCCAACACGATTAACACCCACGAGGGCGGCACCCACGAGGAAGGCTTCCGCTCCGCACTCACCTCGGTGATCAACCGTTACGCGCGGGACAAGAAGCTACTCAAGGACAAGGACGCCGCGCTCACCGGCGACGACGTGCGCGAGGGTCTGGCCGCCATCGTGTCGGTCAAGCTCAAGGAACCGCAGTTCGAAGGTCAGACCAAAACCAAGCTGGGCAACACCGAGGCCAAGTCGTTCGTCCAGCGGACCTGCAACGAATGGCTGATCGACTGGTTGGAGCGCAACCCCGCCGAGGCCAAAACAATCATCAACAAGGCGGTCTCGTCGTCG
>DASUII010000194.1:0-2915 GCA_036279835.1 Pseudonocardiaceae bacterium | reverse complement strand
TCCGCCGACGAGGACGACCACGGTAGGTCTCAGACCCGATTCCGCGATTTAGCGGATGAGCGGATCTTGACTTGGATTTGTTGATCTTTTTGGGGTGGTTTCCGTGGTGGAGACAGGCTGAGTGCCCGAGTGTCGCCTCGGGTGGGCGGGTTTCCGGGGTTGTCGGGGCCGGGTGGCCTGGTCAGGGCGTGGTCGGGAGGGCGCGTAGGCGGGCGAGGATCTCTTCGAGCAGGGGATAGCCCGGTGGTAGGCGCAGGGTGAGCGCGCCGGCGTGGTGGACCAGGCGTGCGGGTACGCGGATCAGTTTGTGGCGCAGGGTGGCGATCATGGCTTGGCCGTCGCGGACGCCGTGACCGATTAGCGTGGCGTCGGGTCCGGGGGTGGCGGTGAGCTGGTGCAGCCAGCCCGTGATACTGACCGCGAGCAGCGCACCCCACATCCACGCCTTGTTGACCTGCGGATATCCCGACGGGAGATGCCGCAACGCGGCACCGATCTTGGCATCGCGAAACACGTTTTCGATCGCGGTCCGGTGGCGGTACCAGTGCTCGACCGCGGCGGCGTTGTCCGGGGTACTGACGTCGAGGTTGGTCACGATGAACGAGTAGCCGTACACGGCGTCGGCCTCGGCGAGCTCGTCCAGCGGCAGTGCCCGCTGGTCGGGGTGCAGGGTACGGCGCCGCCGCGACCGCGGGTCGGCGCTGACCTGGGCCGGCGCCAGGCGCACCCGGCGGATCAGCAGCCGGGTGGCCGAAGGCCACCAGTCCGGGCAGTAGTCGGCCACCGCGACCTGAGCGCCGTCGATGTCGATCGCGTCGGTCCAGTCGCCCTCGGCGACACCGCCCAGGATCCGCCACAGCGGGGCGATGCGCTTGGCCCCGATCGCGAACTCGACGCCGGCCATCAATGCGGCGCGGGCCAGCGCACCGGCGAAGTAGCCGGCGTCGGCGCGCAGCAGCACCCGCCCAGCCCGCGCCGCCGCGGGTAGCGCCGCCAGCGCGCGACCCAGCAGGTCCGCGGCGTGGCCGCGGGGATCCTCGTCGCCGGCCATCAGGTCCGCGGCCAGCGCGGTGGCGGTCTGGGCCCAGGTCGCCACGTGTGGGCGTCCGCAGCGTCGGTGAGGTCGGTCCGGGGCGCCCTGCCGGTGTTGCCACTGGTGGGTCTCCCCGAACCGCCTCCCGAACCCGGCGTGCCTGTTGCCAGGCACCGGGCTCTCCACAAGCCCCGTCAGAAGCGCGTGGTCGTCTCATCCCGTGGTGGGCCAGGGAGTGGGGATCACCGTGCCCCGGTATCGGTAGCGCGTGGTGCGTACCGTCGCGGGGTCGAATAGTGTCCTTTCCTGCCCGGTTGGCCACCATCCGGCGCCACAGAAGCGGCGTCGGAGTTCCTTCCAGGTATTCCGGCGGTGTTTGCGACGCAGCCATCCGATGACCCGAGCCCAGGTGTAGTGGCTGAGGTATTTGAAGGCGGCGTGCGACACGCCGGGCCGGAAGTAGGCGCACCAGCCCCGCAGCATCCGGTTGAGCCGGAGCAGCAGAGCATCCAACGGCTGGTTCGTGCCCGTCCGTCGGCATAGCGTCTTGACTTTGCCCGTCACGGCCATGATGGCCTTGCGTGCCGGGTAGGTGTAGACGTAGTGCCGGTTGGTGCCTCGCTTGCGGTGACGCTGGATGCGCCAGCCGAGAAACACCAGTCCCTCGTCGATGTGGGTGATGAGGGTCTTTTCCGGTGACAGGCGCAGGCCCATCGTGGAAAGGACTACCGCTATTTCCTCGCGTAGGGTTTCGGCGTCGGCTTTGGTGCCTGACACGGTCAGGCACCAGTCGTCCGCGTACCGACAGAGCCGGTAGTTGGGCAGACCGTGACGTCGACGCGTGGCCCGACGCGACTGGCTGGCAGCCGGCCCCCCAGGAGCCTGGGCGATGTACTCGTCCAGGACTGAGAGGGCCACGTTGCTCAGCAGCGGCGAAAGAATAGACCCTTGTGGAGTACCAGCGTCGGTCTCCCTCAAGACACGATCCTCATCAAGGATGCCCGACTTGAGGAATGCCTTAACCAGAGCCAAGACACGTTTGTCTCCGACCCGTTTACGCACCCGATCCATTAAAGCCGGGTGCGAAATTTCGTCGAAGCAGGCTTTGATGTCGCCTTCCACAACCCACTCATACGAGTGGGACGTCAAATAACGCACCTCGGCCACCGCGTCATGAGCCCGACGTTTCGGACGGAACCCGTAACTGCACGGGAGAAAGTCCGCCTCGAAGATCGGCTCCAACACCAGCTTCAAGGATGCCTGGACCACCCGATCCCGCACGGCGGCGATCCCCAAACGGCGCAGCTTGCCACCCGCCTTGGGAATCATCCGCTCGCGCACCGGTAGCGGCTGGAAACTTCGGTCCTTCAACTGCGACCGCAGCTCGCCGAGGAGAACCTCGACACCCTGGCCCGCCGCGATGGAGGCCACGGTCTGGCCATCCACCCCGGCCGTGCGAGCACCCTTGTTACCCCGCACCCGATCCCACGCCACCAACAGAAACGCGGGATCGGCGACGAGATTGAACAGATCATCGAACCGGCGATGAGGATCATCACGAGCCCAACGGTGCAGCTTGGTCTGAATCTCCCGTACTCGTCGCTCCGCCCGAAACAGCACGAGCTCCGATTCGTCGGTGTTCACCGGCGACCTCCGGGCATTTCAGCGTCCTCCCTGCCGACTTGCTGGCCCCCTTCGCCATGTGCGCGCCTCTCGCGTGCTCGGACTACTACAGGGCCTCCGCCCCATCCCACGGCCCTCAATCGGCAACGGACCTTGCCCCCACACCGGACAGGGAGCCCGAGGGGGGCGACCGGGGATGGTTCCCACGTTCACCACATGACCGTTCGACCAGGGAGGCGCCCAGCTCTACCCCGGCAGC
>DASUII010000193.1:0-2075 GCA_036279835.1 Pseudonocardiaceae bacterium | reverse complement strand
CACCGGTGGGGCGAACAACCCGCTCCCGGCCAGCTGCTCGACCTGCGGCTCGATGAACGCCAACACGTCGCTGACCAGTTCTGGATCGAGCCGCTCGTCAGCCTCGATCCCCCGGGCCAGGTCCCAGGCGTGCACGGTCAGATCCATCGTCATCTCTTGGCAGTACCCTTGGGCCGGACGGCGCCCGTAGGACAGCTCGACCGACCGACGCAGCGCACCCGGCGCCGCGAACGCCTCGCGCGCCGCGGCGGCGACGCTCGCCCAGACCGCTACCGGATCGTCGCCGAGCTGATCGCCATCGAAGCGATCCCCGATGTCCTCGACGGTGGCCCCGTCAAGCAGCAGCGGCGCCCACAGCTGCTCAGTCACCACGTGGTTCACCAGCGCCCGCACGTCCCACTCGGTGCACGGCGTCGAGTTGCCCCACTGCTCCGCCCGCACCGACCGCACCCGCCGATCAAACTCCGCCACACCGCGGACGAACCCCGACACGGTCATGTCCCCATGGTGGCCATATCCCGCACGATGCGCGAGCCAGGGCGTGGCAGCTTGGAGGCGGAACCCGTCTGCTGCCGCGCTATTTTCACCCCATTTGTAACACCACGTAGGCATCCAGCGATGACCAGTGGGGGGATGGGGTGACTTGTCTCGACTTTTGAGTACTGAGCGTCACAGCTGGTGGGTTGCGTGCCGGCATGCACCTGGATGCGTGACCGCTGCCCGCGACCAGCGTGCCCAGTCCTGCCGGCCTTGCCCTTGCCCATCCGGTTGTTCGCCACGAGACGCGAGGAACACCACGATGCTTTCCTGGGAAGCCCAGGAATGTGAAAAGGAGGGGATATGAAGGTTTCGGGGATTTTCACAGCTGGACATGGCGGCGGTCACGACTGCGACGAAGACCGGCACCACAGGCACGAGGATCGGCATGACTGGGAGCACCGGTGCTCGGACCGCGACGACGACTGGGCGCGCAGGTACTTCCACCACTGCGATGACTGAGTAACCAGCAACAGCCGGGGCGGTGGCCACCACGTCGGGAACGCCGGTGAAGGCCACCGCTCCGGCGCGTCATCCCGCTGTCCCATGACGATCTATCAACGGCAGCCACTCTGAGACATCAGCCCGGGATCCCGATGCCGCGACCCGCCCCTGCGCCAGCGCGGCGGTCCAGGTCAGCCGGCCGGTCGCAAGCTCGAGCCAAGTCCGTGGATCGGTCTCCACCACGTTGGGTGGGGTGCCCCTGGTGTGTTTGGGCCCAGCGATGCACTGCACGGCGGCGAAAGGTGGTACCCGCACTTCCACAGTGGCGCCCGGAGCCACCCGGGCCAACGTCCGAAGACTGAGCCGGACGGCCCGCGCGAGCTCATCGCGCGCCGGCGCCGCCCCATCCCCGTCCAGCCACTCCCCCAGCACGTCCTCCACACCACACTCCTCCATAAGTCCTCCCATCCAGAACGCGGTGACCAGGGGGTCAGGGGGCGAAGAGGGTGGGGAGGGTCGCTTCCCAGGTTGTGCGGAGGTCGTCGAGGGTGAGGGTGGGGATATGGGCGATGTCGAGGGACAGGGCGGGGTGAACCTCTCCTAGCCGGGTCACCGGGACGCCGTGGTCGGTGCAGAGCTGGGCGACCCGGGATGCGGTGGCCGTGGGCACGCCGAGCAGGGCACGCGCGGAGGACTCGGAGAACAGCGCGACGAACGGATCGAGCTGCGCCGGTAGGTTCACCCGAGCACCGGCACCGCTGGACAGGCAGGCCTCCACCAGCGCCTGCGCCAGACCACCGTCAGACAGATCGTGCGCCGCGCTGACCAGGCCGTCGCGAGACGCCGCGGCGAGCACCGCCCCGATCGCCTGCTCGCGAGCCAGATCCACCGCGGGCGGCCGACCGCCGAGGTGCCCGTGCACCTCGTGCGCCCACTGGCTGCCGCCGAGCTCGTCACGGGTGTCGCCGAGCAGCCAAATCTCGTCGCCGGCAGTGCCCAATCCGGTGGGAATCCGCCGGCGGACGTCGTCGATGACGCCAAGCACTCCGATCACCGGGGTGGGCAGGATCGCGGTGTCGCCGGTCTGGTTGTAG
>DASUII010000192.1:0-3108 GCA_036279835.1 Pseudonocardiaceae bacterium | reverse complement strand
CCGAACTTGGGCCCCGACAGGCCGGTGCTGTCCGTGGAGATATAGACGGTTCGATGGTCCGGGCTCAGCGCCAGATCCCGGTAGCGGTTCGTGGTTTTGAAGAACTGCGTGATATCGCCCTGAACGGAGCCGCCGTCCTGGGTGAGCCGCAAGCAGTAGAGCGCGCCGTTCTTCAAGCTGGTGACCAACAGGGAATTGCGCCAACCGTCGAATACGCCCTGATCCGCCGGTACATAGTCCATACTGGACGGGGCGATCGATGGCCAGCAGATGTATGACTGGTCACCGCAGGCTGGGTCATGGAAGTTGTATCCATTGGAGACGGTGTAAAGGGTCTTCAGGGGTTCCACGTAGTCGGGGTCGCTCCAGGCGGTCTCCCGCTGCTGCGGGACAGACGGCGGGATCGCAAAGTTGTCGTAGTGCAGGCTGGCACACGGCGTGGTGGATGCGGACCAGTTCCCATACACGTACGATTCGTCGTCCTTGAAGCCGGACACATAGGGCCAGCCGTAGTTTTTGCCAGCATGGATCAGGTTGATCTCATCGTCGGCCTTGGGGCCATGTTCCGCCGAGAACAGTCGGCCACCCGGTCCGAAGACCAGACCTTGCGGGTTCCGGTGGCCATACGAGTAGATATGACTCCGCACGCCCTTGATCACCGGATTATCAGCCGGAATGCTGCCGTCGAGGTTCAGCCGTAGGATTTTTCCGACGTAGGTTGCCCAGTTCCGGTTACTGACGTCTGCAGCGGTGGGTAGATCCTGCGCGCGGGTAGGGTTACAGAAGCGTTCGAACTGGTTGTTCCCCTGGTCCCCGATCGAATAGTAAAGCTTCTGATCGGGGCCGACCACCAGGCGGCCTGAGTTGTGGTCCGTGCTCGCCGACAGGCCCGTGATCAGCTCGACCGGCCGGCTCAACGTATGGGCTGCCGGATCATAGGTGTAGCGGACTATCTTGGTGCGGCGGTCGACTGCGGGCCCCGGATCGGCGTCATAGGTGTACGCAAGGTAGACGTCATTGTTGCCTTTCAGGAAATCAGGCCGGAATGCCATGCCGAGCAGGCCGTCCTGACTCTCGGTGGAGTACACGTCAGCGATGCTGACCACGGTGGTCTTCGAGCCGTCCGACGGGTTGACCCGGGTTACTCTCTTGCCCGTCTTCTCGGTGACCCAGAGGAAGCCATCGGGACCCCAGGTTATTTCCCACGGGTCCGCCAAACCGGTGGTCAGGACTCGAGAGGTGAACGGCTCACTCGCAGGCGTTGCACTTGATGACTTCTCTTGGGAGGCCGTACACCCCGTCGCTGACAACACGAGCAGGGTGGCCAAGGCTAGAAATCGCTTCATGCGTCGCTTCCCGGGCTCAGATCAGTGGTGTGTGGCTCGTCGGACACCCGCGTCGGGATCCCCGACCGTGATCAGGAAGCCGGGTCCTCCCCGCGGGCGCCGGCGCGGGTACGCGCCGGGTCCACGTCACGCTCGGGATGGCGGCGAAGGTACTCGTTCTCGAGTCCGACGGTGCGGCTGGTGTGTTCCGCCAGCGCATCGGGTGAACCGTGCAGGAACGTGCCGTGCCGGGTCTCGTGGAGAGTTTGCAACTCGCGAAGAAGGTCACTCTCCGCCAGATCCTCGGGCCGCACACCTGACACGTCGTCCTCCTCGCCGCCGCCACTTATCCGGTGACAGTAGCGCGCAGAGGCGTTGAATGAGGACGGTGAGCGTCGGCGTTCCAGCCTTCACTGTTCGGCTCCGGTGGCCCGTTGGGCAGCACGACTGGGCGCACACCGTGCCCAAGACCACCCGCGGCGGTCCGCGAATCAGTGTCACCTACCGGCACACCTCACAAGAGCCGTTCACAACACCGCGGCGATGAGCGCGACGAGCGGTGGCACGCTCTGGGCCAGCGCTCCACCGAGGCCCTTACCCCGCGCGCGACCCAACTCCAACCGGTCGGCGATGAGGAGCACGAGGCCAGACAGGAACATGAACAGGCATGTGTAGATGACGAGCGTCCGGCCGACCGTTTCGTTGCCGGCGATCCAGGAGATCACGCCTGCGATCGCACCGGAGCCAAGAAACAAGTTGTAGAAGCCGACGCCGAATGCCCAGAGTCGGACGGCCGGGACGTCGCTCGGAGGCGCGCGGCTGGACGACTGGTGGCCATCCGGCGATTGTGGTCGTCGGTCCCCGCGGCGAACTTCGCGCGGTTACCCTTGCCGCGCGGGAGTGGCAGGAACGGCTCGATGAGATCGCACCTGACCGGTTCATGGTGATGATGCAGCTCATGGCTGCTGGTGCCCGCACGGCAGCCTCGGGCAGTTTCCGTGCGCGGCTGCGGGACGCGCGTGGCCAGTGGGCTGTGCTCCAGGCAAGCCCGCTGATCGGCGGGGACGACGACCAGATCGCAGTCGCGATCGAGCCGGCAACCGGCGATCAGCTGATCGGTCTGCTGCTCGTGGCGTACGGTTTGACGTCTCGCGAGCGTGACATCTGTCGTGAGGTGATCGCCGGACAATCGACCGCCGACATCGCCGGCCGCCTCTTCTCTCCGCCCACACGGTGCAGGACCACCTGAAGTCGGTGTTCGCCAAGGTCGGCGTCCGTAGCCGAGGCGAGCTCGTGGCTCGGCTACGACCAGACGGTCCTCGCTCGTACGGCGCTGACGCGGATACCTAGTTCGACCACGGCCACGTCGAATTCATCCCACCCGCAATCATCGGCCCCACCGGCACCCCACTACGCAACCCACTGCGCTGCTAAACCCGGCGCTGGGTTACGAGATCGCTTCCTGGTCATGCGGCGAAGATCCATGGCTCCGCGGCCGTCGCCGCTGGCCGCCATCGGTGGGCCGGCTGACGTCACATGCTGACCGTCCAGCTCATCCGCAGAATGTAGCTCGCTGCGGCGGCGGTGGGCTGTCCCTTGGTGCGCCGTGGAGGCGGGTGCGTAAGGTGTCGGTCCGTAACCTGGAGACCACGATAGGTAAGGTGACGGCATGGCGCTTCGACAGCAGCAGCAGTTGTCCCCACGCCGCGAAGCTGTCACGTTGACTCGGAAGTCAGTCGCTCAGCGTCACAGTGATCAAGCAGAGAGGTGGCTGGACCGCACC
>DASUII010000191.1:0-13483 GCA_036279835.1 Pseudonocardiaceae bacterium | reverse complement strand
CTCACCAGGCTGCGGGATCTGGGCAACACGCTGATCGTGGTCGAGCACGATGAGGACACCATCCGCGCCTCTGACTGGGTGGTCGACATCGGTCCCGGGGCGGGGGAGCACGGCGGTCAGGTCGTGCACAGCGGCCCCTTCCACGAACTGGAGCGGCACGACACCTCGATCACCGGCGCCTACTTGTCGGGCCGGCGGAGCATCCCGGTTCCAGCGATCCGACGTCAGGTGGACCGCTCGCGACGGTTGACAGTGGTCGGAGCACGCGAGCACAACTTGCACGACATCGACGTGTCCTTCCCGCTCGGCTGCCTGGTCTCGGTCACCGGGGTGTCCGGTTCCGGTAAGTCCACGCTGGTCAACGACATCCTCGCGACGGTGCTGGCGAACCGGCTCAACGGAGCCCGCCAGGTGCCCGGACGGCATACCCGGGTCACCGGTCTGGAGCACGTCGACAAGCTGGTCAGGGTCGACCAGTCACCGATCGGGCGGACCCCGCGGTCCAACCCGGCTACCTATACCGGCGTGTTCGACCGGATCCGCAAACTCTTCGCCGCCACCACCGAGGCGAAGGTCCGCGGTTACCAGCCCGGGCGATTCTCCTTCAACGTCAAGGGCGGTCGCTGCGAGGCGTGCGCCGGCGACGGCACCATCAAGATCGAGATGAACTTCCTCCCCGACGTGTACGTGCCATGTGAGGTCTGCGGGGGTGCCCGGTACAACCGGGAGACGCTCGAGGTGCACTACAAGGGCAAGACCATCGCTGAGGTGCTCGACATGCCGATCGAGGAGGCGGCGACGTTCTTCGAGCCGATCTCGGCGATCCACCGGCACCTGAAAACGCTGGTGGACGTCGGGCTGGGCTATGTCCGGCTCGGTCAACCCGCTCCGACGTTGTCCGGTGGCGAAGCCCAGCGTGTCAAGCTGGCCAGTGAGTTGCAGAAGCGCTCCACCGGCCGAACCGTCTACGTACTCGACGAGCCCACCACCGGCCTGCACTTCGAGGACATCCGTAAGCTGCTCGGCGTCATCAACGAGCTGGCCGACAAGGGCAACACCGTCATCGTCATCGAGCACAACCTCGATGTGGTCAAATCATCGGACTGGGTGATCGACATGGGCCCAGAAGGTGGCGCGGCCGGCGGCAACGTGATCGCAGAGGGCACCCCCGAGCAGGTCGCCGCCATCGACACCAGTTACACCGGCCAATTCCTGCGCACCGTCGTCGACGTGCAACACACGACGCCGCGGCGTCGCCGAGCCACCGTCGCCGCAGGCTCATGAAGTCCCGTCACAGATCGCGGTAGATCTCGCGTCGGTGGCCCAAATCGACCACCGGTTTGTCCAACTTCACCGCGCGGTGATCATTCGGTCATCGCTGCCGGTGGCGGCTCCGCGACCGTTCCTAACCCGTGACATCGTGCTCTGACATGCGCTTTGACCTGCGCCTGTGACGTGTGCTGTGACGTGCAACGTCTGTTACTCTGTCCCCGCGACCAGTCTCCGCTCCGGCGGAGACGGCAAGTGGAGCCCGCGCTCCCACCCGAACCGCCGAGAGGTGGCCGGGTCCGGTCCCGGAATCCCTAGCGGGCTTCCGGCGTTACGCCGAGTGTTGAGTCAACACTCGCGCGTCGATCGGTCGGATCTGCGGGCCCCGCACGCCAGGAGGCATGCGGGGCCGCGTTGCGTCCGGGGTGCCGGCAGGCACGGCTCCACAGGCTCGGTCGCGCCGCGAGTATGACGACCGAGGAGGCCACATCACCGTCGAGACACGCATCAATGATCGCATCCGCGTTCCTGAGGTTAGGTTGGTTGGTCCGAATGGCGAGCAGGTCGGCATCGTCCGCATCGAGGACGCGCTGCGACTAGCTCAGGAAGCGGACCTTGACCTGGTCGAGGTTGCTGCACAGGCCCGCCCACCGGTCTGCAAGCTCATGGATTTCGGCAAGTTCAAATATGAGACTGCGCAGAAGGCCCGTGAGTCCCGCCGCAACCAGCAGATGACGGTTATCAAAGAACAAAAGCTTCGCCCCAAGATTGACTCGCACGACTACGAGACGAAGAAGCGCCATGTTGTGCGGTTCCTCGACGCGGGGCACAAAGTGAAGGTCACCATCATGTTCCGCGGCCGCGAACAGTCCCGGCCGGAGCTGGGCTTTCGGCTGTTGCAGCGGCTGTCCAGCGACGTCGCGGAACTTGGCTTCGTGGAGACCTCCGCCAAGCAGGACGGCCGGAACATGACGATGGTGCTGGCTCCGCACCGTAACAAGCCAAAGGGAGTCAAGGACGATCGGACTTCGACCGAGCCGGTGGAGCAACCAGCGGAGTAGCGGCCTTATAGCGACAGTGCAGGACACTGGGTGGCCCGGCTGGGCCGCCGCATTGACCGCCGCCCTAACTCAGGGCGCAGGACGAGGACGGACATGCCGAAGAACAAGACCCACCGGGGCACCGCGAAGCGCGTGAAAGTCTCCGCTACCGGCAAGTTGCTGCGCCAGCGTGCCGGTAGACGCCACCTGCTGGAGAAGAAATCCTCCAGGGTCACCCGCCGACTGGACGGAGTAGTCGAAGTGGCCAAGCAGGACGCCAAGCGAATCCGCAGGCTGCTCGGTCTCTGACCCGGCTCACCCGACCTTGACTGAAGACCTGGGCGGCTAATCCCGCCCCCGAGACCGACAGGACGAACCAGTGGCACGCGTCAAGCGAGCGGTCAATGCTCAAAAGAAGCGCCGCACCACTCTGGAGGCCGCCAGCGGCTACCGCGGCCAGCGCTCCCGGCTGTACCGCAAGGCCAAGGAGCAAATCCTCCACTCGATGCAGTACGCCTACCGCGACCGGCGGGCCCGCAAAGGTGACTTCCGGCAGCTCTGGATCACCCGGATCAACGCCGCGGCGCGGCAGAACGGGATGACCTACAACCGGCTCATCCAGGGACTGCGCCTTGCCGAGGTGGAAGTGGACCGCAAGAACCTCGCCGAGCTCGCCGTCTCCGACGCCACCGCGTTCACCGCACTGGTGAAGATCGCCAGGGCCCACCTGCCCAGTAGCCGGGGAGCCAGCGCTCCGACGTCGCAGGACGGCGACGCCGCAGCCTGAGTGCGGCGGCCGGCCACAACGTGAACGCCCTGGCCCAGCCGGACGCTCCCTACACCGAGCGGACCCCGCGGGTGGTCGCCGCGCGCGGGCTGCTCCGGCGGCGGGATCGGGAGCGCGCCGGACGGTTCCTCGTCGAGGGCTCCCAAGCCGTGCGGGAGGCGCTGCGCTACGGTTCGGTGCTGGAACTATTCCTCACCGAACGCGCCGCTACCCGGCATCCTGAGCTGCGGGCGGCTCCCGGCATCCGGGTATCCCTGATCACCGAACGCGCCGCCGCCGGCCTGTCCGAGACCGCAACCCCGCAGGGCATCGTGGCAGTCTGCGCCGCGCTCGGGCAGCCTGCGGCCGACGCGCTGCGCGGCGCTCGGTTGGCCGCGGTCTTGGTTGCTGTCGCTGATCCGGGCAATGCCGGCACGGTCATCCGGGTGGCCGACGCTGCCGGGGCCGGTGCGGTTGTGTTCGCCGGGGACGCCGTCGACCCACACAACGGCAAGTGCGTCCGGGCCTCCACCGGCAGCGTCTTCCACGTCGCGCTGGGGGTAGAGCCCGATCCGCAGCGAGCAATAGCGGCCTGCCGGCAGGCCGGACTGCAGGTGCTGGCGGCCGATGCCGGCACGGGTCGCGACCTCGACGACGTGGTCGACGCCGGAACCTTGGCGGTGCCTACCGCGTGGCTGTTCGGCAACGAGGCGCACGGGCTGGACCGCGAGTTACTCGCCGTCGCTGACCACCCCGTCGCGATCCCGTTGCACGGGCGCGCGGAAAGCCTCAACCTCGCCACCGCGGCGGCGGTCTGTCTGTACGCCAGCGCGCGGGCGCACCGTCGGCAGCCTGGCCCCGGGGCGATCACCTAAGATCGGATCAGAACTGACCGCATATCGGCACTGCAGGCGCCCGCCGTCGCGGCCCGCCGCAAGCCAGGAGTTCGCATCCTATGTCTGGAACCAATGACGCCTACGACCCCAAGCAGGTCGCTGCGCTGACGCCCGAAGCACTGGCGCAGGCTGTCGGGGACGCCGAGAAGGCCTTCGCCCAAGCCGCTGACCTCGAGGAACTCGCCACGGTCAAACCCGCGCACCTCGGCGACCGATCGCCGCTGCTGACCGCCCGGCGCGAGATCGGTGCGCTGCCGCCCAAGGCCCGCGCGGAGGCCGGCAAGCGCCTGAACTTCAGCCGCACGGCGGTGCAGTCGGCCTTCGACCAGCGCCGCGCCGCACTGGGCGTTGAACGGGACTCCAGGACGCTACGGGAGGAGGCCGTCGACGTCACCTTGCCGTGGGACCGCGTTCCCGTCGGCGCCCGACACCCGATCACGGCGCTGTGCGAGCGCATCGCCGACGTGTTCGTCGCGATGGGGTACGAAGTCGCCGAGGGCCCGGAACTCGAGGCCGAATGGTTCAACTTCGATGCACTCAACTTCCCCAAGGACCATCCTGCCCGCACCATGCAGGACAGCTTCTACGTGGCGCCGGAGGGATCCGGAATGGTCCTGCGCACGCACACCTCACCGGTGCAGATCCGGGCCCTGCTGGAACGGGAGTTGCCGGTGTACGTGGTGTGCCCGGGGCGGACGTTCCGCACCGACGCGCTGGACGCCACCCACACCCCGGTCTTCCACCAGATCGAAGGTCTTGCGGTGGACAAGGGCATCACCATGGCGCACCTCAAGGGCACTCTGGACGCGTTCGCGCGAGCGATGTTCGGCGACACCTCGCGGATCCGTTTGCGGCCCTCGTTCTTCCCGTTCACCGAACCCTCCGCCGAACCCGATGTGTGGTTCCCGGAGAAGAAGGGTGGCCCGGGCTGGGTCGAGTGGGGTGGTTGCGGAATGGTCAATCCGAATGTGCTGCGTGCCTGCGGTATCGATCCGGATGTGTACTCGGGATTCGCCTTCGGGATGGGCATCGAGCGCACCCTGATGTTCCGTAACGGCATCGCCGATATGCGTGACATGGTCGAGGGCGATGTCCGGTTCACTCGCGCTTTCGGAATGGAGGCCTGAGGGCAGTGCGCATTCCCGTGTCCTGGCTGCATGATCACGTCGCGCTGCCCGAGGGTAGTGCCGCTCCCACCGTGGCTCAGATCGCTGACGCCTTCGTGCGGGCTGGTCTGGAGGTCGAGGCGGTGCACCAACTCGGCCCGGTCAGCGGGCCGCTCGTGGTGGGCCGGGTGCAGGAGATCGAGGAGCTGACCGGTTTCGCCAAACCCATCCGGTACTGCCTCGTCGACGATGGCGAGTCGGCGCCGCGCGGGGTCATCTGCGGCGCCACCAACTTCGCGGTGGGCGATCTGGTGGTGCTGGCGCGCCCCGGCACAGTGTTACCAGGGGACTTCGCGATCGCGGCGCGGACCGCTTACGGCCGGACCTCGGACGGGATGATCTGTTCGGCCGCCGAGCTGCGGCTCGGCGATGATCGCACTGGGATCATCGTGCTGACCGCCGATGCCGCCGTTCCCGGGGGCAGCGCCATTGAGGTGCTGGGCCTCGATGACGCGGTGATCGAGCTGGCGATCACGCCGGATCGGGGCTACTGCTTGTCGGCGCGCGGGCTGGCCCGGGAGCTGGCCATCGCGTTCAACGTTGACTACGTCGATCCCGGGCTGCGGGAGGTACCGCAGACTCACGCCGCAGCCTGGCCGGTGCGCATTGAGGATGAGCGGGGCTGTCACCGGTTCCTGGTCCGTCAGGTGTCGGGGCTGGACCCCGCCGCCGAGTCACCCTGGTGGATTCGCCGGCGGCTGCAACTGGCCGGGATGCGGCCGATCTCGCTGGCTGTGGACGTCACCAACTACGTGATGCTCGAGCTCGGCCAGCCGATGCACGCCTTCGACGCCACGAAACTCGACGGCGACCTGGTCGTCCGCCGGGCCACCGAGGGGGAGAAGCTGACCACGCTGGACGGTGTCTGCCGGGAACTGGACCCGGACGACATGGTGATCTGCGACTGCACCGGGCCGGTGTCGCTGGCGGCCGTGATGGGCGGGGAGAGCACCGAAATCGGCCCGCAGACCACCAGCCTGCTGCTGGAGGCGGCGATCTGGGACCCGGCCTCGGTCGCCCGCGCGGCCCGCCGGCACAAGTTGCCCAGCGAGGCCGCCCGGCGTTTCGAGCGCGGGGTGGATCCTGCTCTGCCGCCGGTCGCCGCCGAGCTAGCCGCAACGTTGCTGACCCGCTATGGCGGTGGGGAGATCCTGTCGGGGCGCACCGACGTGGGCGCCCGTCCGGGACAGCTGTCGGTGATGATGCCGATCGACCTGCCAGATCGGGTCGCCGGACGAACCTACGCGCGCGGCGCGACGGTCCAGCGGCTATCTCAGATCGGTTGCGCCGTGCAGGTGGGCGGTGCTGACGCCACTACCACAGTGACCGTGGCCCCGCCGTCCTGGCGCCTAGATCTGACCCAGCCCGCCGATCTCGTCGAGGAGGTACTAAGGCTGGAGGGTTACGACACCATCCCTTCAGAACTCCCCCCGGCGCCGCCCGGACGCGGGCTCACCGCCGCCCAGCGCCGCCGGCGGACGATCTCCCGGGCACTGGCCGGGGCAGGGTACGTGGAGGTGCTGCCCAGCCCGTTCGTTTCGGCCAGCACGTGGGACGCGTTCGGTCTACCCGAGGATGATCCACGGCGCCACACTGTCGCGCTGCTCAATCCGTTGGAATCCGATCGCGACCAGCTAGCCACCACGCTGCTGCCCGGTCTGCTCGAGGCCCTGATCCGCAACGTCACCCGGGGGCAGCGCGACGTGGCGCTCTACGGAATGGCACAGGTCGTGCAACCGCACGCCAACGCTGCTGCAATGCCGGACCCAGGGGTGCTCGGCAGGCCCAGCGACGCTGAGGTCGCCGCGCTGATCGGTGCGCTACCCGGGCAACCGCTGCACGTCGGTACCGTGCTCGCCGGGCAGTGGGAGCGCCCCGGCTGGTGGGGGCCTGGCCGCTCGGTGACCTGGGCCGACGCGGTGCAGGCCGCGCGCCTGGTCGGGCACGCTGCCGGTGTCGAGCTTGCCGGGCGCGCCGTCGCGAGACCGCCATGGCATCCCGGCCGATGCGCGCAGCTGCAGGTCGACGGTCAGCCGGTGGGTTTCGCCGGCGAGTTGCACCCCGCCGTAGTGGACGCGCTGGGCTTGCCGCCGAGGACCTGTGCGATGGAGCTGGATCTCGACGTGTTACCGCTGACCGACTGGCACCCCGCGCCGGTGGTGTCGCCCTACCCGCCAGTGCTGCAAGACGTCGCACTGGTGGTGGACGCGGCGGTGCCGGCCGCCGAGCTGACCGCCACGCTGCGCCGTGGTGCCGGCGAGCTGCTGGAGGACGTGCGCCTGTTCGACGTCTACACCGGCGACCAGATCGGTGCGGGCAAGCGGTCACTGGCCTTCGCCCTGCGGTTCCGCGCCCCCGACCGCACCCTCACCGCTGCCGAAGCCACCGCCGCCCGCGACGCAGCGGTCACCGCCGCCATCGAGACACACGGTGCCACCCTTCGCTCGTAACCTGCACGTCCCGGTATGTCGGCACTGAAGCGTCGCAGTCCTTCTCTGCGCACGCACTGATCACGGTTTGTGTGCCAAGAACGACGATCCGTGTCGCCCTAGGTAGACAAACAGTGATCATGGCCCCGCGGCCGAGAGAAGCGATGTCCGCGCCTTGAATGAAGTTGCATGAGTGTGCATAATAATGCGGGTGGCATTCAGGGTCGCGGTGGCTGGGGCGAGCGGGTACGCGGGTGGTGAGCTGCTTCGGCTGATGCTCGGCCACCCGCAGATCGAGATCGGCGAGCTGACTGCGGGCGGGAACGCCGGAAGCAGTCTCGGGGAGCACCACCCGAACCTCGTCCCGCTCGCCGAGCGCATCCTGGCCGACACCACTGTGCAGCGGTTGGCCGGACACGACGCGGTATTGCTCGCCCTGCCGCACGGCCACTCTGCCGCGTTGGCAGCCGAGCTACCCGAGGACACCGTGGTGATCGACTGCGGTGCTGACCACCGGCTCGCGGATCCGGTGGCCTGGCAGCGCTGGTACGGCGGCGACCACGCCAGCAGCTGGCCCTACGGTCTGCCGGAGCTGCCGGGCGCGCGGGAGAAGCTGCGCGGATCCCGTCGCATCGCGGTGCCCGGCTGTTACCCGACGGTGATCAGTGTCGCGTTTGCTCCGGCGCTCGCGGCCGGGCTGGTGGCGCCCGACGTAGTAGTGACCGCGGTATCCGGCACGTCGGGGGCCGGGCGTGCCCTCAAGCCGCACCTGCTGGCCTCGGAAGTGATGGGCTCAGTCAGCGTCTACGGGATGGCCGGCGCGCACCGGCACACCCCGGAAATCATCCAGAACCTCGCTGGCGCCGCCGGCCAGCCGGTCAAGGTGTCGTTCACCCCGGTGCTGGCGCCGATGCCGCGCGGGATCCTGGCCAGCTGCACCGCAGCCCTCAGACCGGGCATCGACGACGAGGCGGCCCGGAGCGCCTACCACGCTGCATATTCCGCGGAGCCGTTCGTGCAGCTGCTGCCAGCAGGCCGCTGGCCGGCCACCGCGGCCGTGCACGGATCGAACTCCG
This sequence comes from Pseudonocardiaceae bacterium, assembly GCA_036279835.1. Lineage (GTDB taxonomy): Bacteria > Actinomycetota > Actinomycetes > Mycobacteriales > Pseudonocardiaceae. Next base: position 4,841 of record DASUII010000191.1, on the reverse strand, counting down.
TGCAGCTGCAGGTCGCGGTGGATGTCGACGCCGGGCGGCTGGTCGCTGTGGGCGCGATCGACAACCTCACCAAGGGCACTGCGGGAGCCGCCGTGCAGTGCCTCAACCTGGCGCTGGGCCTTCCCGAAGCCACTGGTCTGCCGACCTGGGGAATCGCCCCGTAAGCAAAGAACATCCACAGGGAGGACATCGCGATGAGCGTCACCGCAGCGGGCGGGTTCCGGGCAGCGGGGGTCGCCGCCGGAATCAAGGCCAGTGGTGGGCTGGATCTGGCACTGGTGGTCAATGACGGACCGGCCACAGCGGCCGCCGGGGTGTTCACCCGCAACCAGGTCAAGGCGGCGCCGGTGCTGTGGTCGGCACAGGTTCTCACCGAGCGGCGGCTGCGCGCGGTGGTCCTGAACGCCGGCGGAGCCAACGCCTGCACCGGCCCCGGCGGGTTCCAGGACACCCATGCCACCGCCGAGCGGGTCGCCACGGTGCTGGATTGCGGAGCGGTCGAGGTCGCCGTCTGCTCCACTGGGCTGATCGGCGAGCGGCTGCCACTGGACACAGTGCTGTCAGGAGTCGACAAAGCCGCGGCCAGATTAGCCGCAACCCCGGAAGCCGGCCTGGCCGCCGCCACCGCCGTTCTGACCACTGACACCGTCCCCAAACAGGCCGCGGTCACCGGCGCGGGCTGGACGGTGGGTGGGTTCGCCAAGGGCGCTGGCATGATCGCGCCCAGCCTGGCCACCATGCTCTGCGTGCTCACCACCGACGCCGCCGTCGACGAGTCCACCCTGGACGCGGTGCTGCGCGGTGCCACAACCCAGACATTCGATCGCCTGGACATTGACGGTGCCTGCTCGACCAACGACACCGTGCTGCTGCTGGCCTCCGGAGCCTCGGGGGTAGTGCCCGACCGGACGGAGTTCGCCGCTGCGGTGCAACAGGTCTGCCAGGAGCTGGTCAGGGGTCTGCAAGCCGACGCCGAGGGTGTCACCAAGGAGATCTCGATCACTGTCCGCGGAGCGGCTGGGGAGGACGACGCGCTCACCGCAGCTCGCGCAATCGCCCGGAACAGCCTGGTCAAGACCGCCCTTTTCGGGTCCGATCCCAATTGGGGACGGATCGCGGTCGCGGTGGGCGCCGCACCGGCCACCGTGCTGGCTGACAGCCTGGACATCCGGATCAACCGCGTGCTGCTCTGCAAGGGTGGCGCGATGGCAGCGGATCGCTCCACGGCGGACCTGTCTGGGCGCGAGATCGCCGTGGAGGTGGACCTGCACCTCGGTGCGGGTCAAGCGACCGTCCTCACCACGGACCTCTCGCACGCATACGTCGAGGAGAACAGCGCCTACTCGTCATGACGAGTAGGCGCATCGACACGGCAGGGCGCAAGGCAGCGGTACTCGCCGAGGCGCTGCCCTGGTTGCAGCGCTTCCACGGGACCACCGTCGTGATCAAATATGGTGGCAATGCGATGCTCGACGACGAGCTGAAGTGCGCGTTCGCCCAGGACATGGTGTTTCTCCGGCTGGCTGGACTACGTCCGGTCGTCGTGCACGGCGGCGGTCCCCAGATCAACGCCATGTTCGAGCGGCTGGGCATCGCGGGGGAGTTCCGCGGCGGCTTGCGGGTTACCACGCCGGAGACGATCGATGTGGTGCGGATGGTGCTGTTCGGGCAGGTGGGCCGGGAGCTCGTGGGGCTGATCAACGCGCACGGTCCGTTCGCCGTCGGCATCTCTGGTGAGGACGCGCACCTGTTCACGGCCGCCCGGCGCTCCGCCACCGTGGACGGCGAGCAGGTTGACGTGGGACTGGTCGGCGATGTGGTCGCGGTGAGCCCGGACGCGGTGCTCGACATCGTCAATGCCGGGCGTATCCCGGTGGTCTCCGGACTGGCTCCAGACGCCGACGGCGTGGTGCACAACGTCAACGCCGACACCGCGGCCGCGGCGCTGGCCGTCGCGTTGGGTGCCGCGAAGCTCGTCGTGCTCACCGACGTCGAAGGGCTGTACAGCAACTGGCCGGACCGGACCAGCCTGCTGTCCCAGATCACGGCGGACCGGCTGGCGACCCTGTTACCGGCGCTGTCCGCTGGGATGGTGCCGAAGATGGAGGCCTGCCTGCGCGCAGTCCGGGGTGGAGTGCCACGGGCCCACGTGATCGACGGCCGGGTGGCGCACTCGGTGCTGCTCGAGGTGTTCACCACCGAGGGAGTAGGAACGATGGTGCTACCCGAGATGGAGACCTGATGTCTACTGTGGACTTGCAGCGGCGCTGGCAGGCCGCGTTGATGGCCAACTACGGCACACCGCCGTTGGCGTTGGCCCGTGGTGCCGGCGCCGAGGTGTGGGATACCGACGGCCGGCGTTACCTGGATCTCGTCGGCGGTGTCGCGGTGAACGCGCTGGGCCACGCGCACCCGGCCGTGGTGCGCGCCGTCACCGAGCAGATCAACACCCTCGGGCAGGTCTCCAACCTCTACCTCACCGAACCGGCGATCACGCTAGCCGAGACCTTGCTGGATCTGCTGGGCGCCACCGGGTCGGGCCGGGTGCTGTTCTGCAACTCCGGCACCGAGGCCACCGAGATCGCATTCAAGATCGCCCGCCGCACCGGACGGCCTCAAATGGTCGCTGCCTACGGTGCTTTTCATGGTCGGACGATGGGGGCGCTGGCGCTCACCGGTCAGCCCGCCAAGCGGGAGCCCTTCGAGCCGATGCCGCCCGGCGTGGTCTTCGTACCCTACGGCGATACCGCCGCCCTGAAAGCGGTCGTCGACGGGGACACCGCCGCGGTGTTCCTCGAGCCGGTGCAAGGCGAGAACGGCGTGATCATCCCACCAGCGGGCTACCTGCAGGCCGTTCGGGAGATCACCGCGGCGCACGGGGCACTGCTGGTACTAGATGAGGTCCAGACCGGCATCGGCCGTACCGGCACCTGGTTCGCCCACCAATCGGCAGGCGTGACCCCCGATGTGGTGACGGTCGCCAAGGGTCTCGGCGGCGGCCTTCCGATCGGTGCGTGTATCGGCATCGGACCCGCCGCCCACCTGCTGCAGCCCGGTCACCACGGCAGCACGCTGGGCGGCAACCCAGTGTGCTGTGCGGCCGCGCTGGCCGTGCTCCGGACCATCGCCGCGGACGGATTGCTCAACCACGTCGCCCAGCTCGGCAAGCAGATAGCCGCAGAGGTGACGGCGCTGCACCACCCGCTTGTCAGCTCGGTCAGCGAAGCGGGCCTGCTGATCGGGATTGGGCTCGCGCGACCAGTCTCCGCCCAGGTCGCCACCGTCGCACGAGAGGCCGGTTTCCTGGTCAACCCGCCCGTGCCCGATCGCATCCGACTCGCCCCGCCACTGGTATTCACCGAGGCGCAGGCGCGCGAGTTCCTCAGCGCGCTGCCAGCCATCTTGGACGGGGTGAAGTAACGATGCCGAGACACTTCTTGCGCGATGACGATCTCACGCCGGATGAGCAGCGGGAGATCCTCGACTTGGCTGACGAGTTCAAGGCCGACCCGTTCGGTAGCAACCCGCTGGCCGGCCCGCGATCCGTTGCGGTGATCTTCGAGAAGAGCTCGACGCGAACCCGGCTGTCCTTCGAGATCGGCATTGCCCAACTCGGCGGCCACCCGCTGATCATCGACGCCCGGACGATGCAGCTGGGTCGCGAGGAGACCATCGAGGACACCTCGCGGGTACTGTCCCGCTACGCCGATGCCGTGGTATGGCGGACCTACGCTCAACGCCGCATCGAGGCGATGGCTAGTGTCTCGCGGGTGCCGGTGGTCAACGCGCTCACCGACGAGTTTCATCCCTGCCAGGTGCTCGCCGACCTGCAGACCATCCGGGAGCGGCACGGCCCACTGGCCGGGCTCACCCTCACCTATCTGGGCGACGGGGCGAACAACATGGCGCATTCACTGCTACTCGGGGGCACCACCGCCGGGCTGCACGTGCGCATCGCCGCTCCGGAGGGATTCGCGCCGATGCCCGAGGTGCTGCTCGCCGCCAAACACCGGGCAGCGCAGACCGGCGGAGGCGCCACCGTGCTCACCGATCCACTCGCGGCGGTCGACGGGGCCGATGTGCTCGTCACCGACGCCTGGACCTCCATGGGGCAGGAGAGTGACGGACTCGACCGGCTCACCCCGTTCCGGCCGCTGCAGATCAACGCGGAGCTGCTGGACCGCGCTTCCGGCGGTGGCGCCAGGAAGGTCACGGTGCTGCACTGCCTGCCGGCGCACCGGGGCGCCGAGATCACCGATGAGGTGCTCGACGGGCCGGCCAGCGCGGTATGGGACGAGGCGGAGAACCGGCTGCATGCGCAGAAGGCGCTGTTGGCCTGGTTGCTGGACCCGGAGCGCGCAACATGACGTCGACCCGGGTCGGCCGGCAGGCTCGCATCGTCGAGTTGGTGACCAACCGCGCGGTGCACAGCCAGGCTGAGCTGGTCGCACTGCTTGCGGGCGAAGGCATTGAGGTCACCCAGGCCACCTTGTCCCGGGACCTCGACGAGCTCGGCGCGATGAAGGTGCGCGGGGACGGTGGCGCGCCGATGTATGTCATCCCCGAGGACGGCGCTCCGTTGCGCGCGATTACCCGCGGCACCGAACGGCTGGGGCGGGTGCTGGCCGAGCTGCTGGTGTCCGCCGACGCCAGCGCGAACCTCGCCGTGCTGCGCACACCCCCCGGTGCGGCACACTTCGTGGCCAGCGCGCTGGATCGGGCGGCGCTGCCCGACGTGGTCGGCACCGTCGCCGGCGATGACAGCATCCTGGTCGTCGCCCGAGAACCGCTCACCGGGGTGCAGCTCGTACAGCGGATCATGGCGCTGGCGCACTCGTGAG
>DASUII010000190.1:0-6305 GCA_036279835.1 Pseudonocardiaceae bacterium | reverse complement strand
ACTGGTCACCGCCCGGGGTATCGAGATCGGGCACATCTTCCAGCTCGGTCGCAAGTACGCCGACGCCTTCGCGTTGGACGCCCTAGGCTCCGACGGCAAGCCGATCCGGATCACCATGGGGTGCTACGGCGTCGGAGTCTCCCGGCTGGTCGGAGCGGTCGCCGAGCAGCGCCACGACGCGCACGGGCTGATCTGGCCCCGTGAGATCGCCCCAGCTGACGTGCACGTCGTCATCGCGGGTAAGGACGCCACGATCGGCGCCGCCGCCGAGCGGCTGGCTGCCGAGCTGGACGCGGCCGGCCTGCGGGTGATCCTCGATGACCGGCCGGCCACCCCTGGGGTGAAGTTCGCCGACGCCGAGCTGGTCGGCGTGCCGACCATCCTGGTGGTGGGGCGGGGTCTCGCGTCGGGTGTCGTCGAGGTCAAGGACCGAGCCACCGGGGAGCGCACCGAGGTGCCGGTGGACGGTGTGGTGGCGCACCTGCTGGAGCTGTGCCACAAGTAGCGTCAGCCGGCCAGGAAGCTCAGCCGGACGGTCCGGACCGGGTTGTCGTGGTTGGTGTCCACCAGGCAGATCGACTGCCAGGTGCCCAGGGCGGGTTGGCCGTCGAGCACCGGCACGCTGACGTAGGGCGGCAGGAGCGCAGGCAGCAGGTGGTCGCGGCCGTGCCCGGGGGAACCGTGCTGATGGTCCCACCGGTCGTCGGCGGGCAGCAGCTCGCGCAGCGCGGCGAGCAGGTCGGTGTCACTGCCGGAGCCGGTCTCGATCACCGCGAGGCCGGCGGTCGCATGCGGCACCCAGACATGCAGCAGACCATCACCGGCAGCGGCCCGCTGCAGGAAGGCGTGGCAGTCCTTGGTGAGGTCATAGACCTTTTCATGCGAGCCGGTCTCGATACGAAGCTGCTCGGTATGCACGGTCTTACGGTAATGAGCTCAGGGTGCGCCGGGAAACGGCACCGTCAGCGGGGTAGCACCCACGGTTGCCCGCCACCGGGTCGCCCGTACGGCCGCGTCGGTCAGTGCCTCCAGCGCTGTCCCGCGCAGATCCGCATCGGCCGGACTGCGCTCGACCACCGAGCGCCACGCCGCGGCTGCGTCGGTCTCCGCGGTGATCGCCAGCCTCAGCGCGGAGGCGGCATCGGTGACCGGTTCTGGCGTCAGGTAGCCCGGTTCAGGTGGCACTGGTGCAGCACCCGCATCGATCAGGATGCGCTGCGTGGCGTCCCGCCGAGCCTGATGCGCGGTAGCGGCCTCGGCAAGCCGGCGGCTCAACGCATCCGGCACAAACGCCCCCACCACCCCGTAAACCCACACCGCAGCATGCTCAGCCCCCAACGCCCCCTGCAACGCCCCCACCGGCACCTGGGATCGGGCCCGATATGGGGACATATCGGGCCTAATAGGTGTCTCTTTACCCCGATATGTCCCCATGTCGGGGGGCGAGCGTTTCATGAGAGCAGCGCTGCGTGGGTGGCGCAGCAGGCGGCTACCGATGCGAGCAGGGCGGCGCGGTAGCCGGGGAGTGTGACGACCAGTCCGGCGGCTTCATCTTGGGCCGCGCGCGCAGCCTGGGCCAGGGCCGTCCGGGCGGCAGAAGGGTCGGGGGCGGCTGGCGCAGGCCCAGCCGGCGGCGGGACGGCGCTGGTGGCTGTTGGGAGAGGCCGGGCCCGGCGCAGCTCGGCGCGCAGTGCTGTGGCATGCGTCGTCCGGTCCTCAGCGAGCGCCCTCGCCGATGCGGCCAACGCCGGGTTGGTTTGAGTCTGCGTCTGGACCACCGATTGCGCCAGCGCCGCGTCAGCCTCAGCGCGCCGGGCAGGCGACTCCAGCGGATCGGGCGCGCTGGGTGCCCGTGCCGATGAGCTGCACCCGGTCAGCACCGCCGGACCGGTTAACAGCAGCGCGGTGCCGACGGTCAACACGCTGCGACGACTGGGACGGGCTGCTGGCACGGTCGGCCATCATGCCAGCAGCCCTGGTTTGCTGCGGGCTCAGCACCGTGATCCGCTTGGCGCAGGCTGGCTCCGCGACGCGATACCCTAGGTAATCCCGACCGGGCCATGCCGCGTTGGTGCATCGCCGTAGTACCACATTGTAGAGAGACAGTCACTTCTAGTCAGGAGGCCACGGTGACCGCGCAGCCCGCGAACCTCGGCTCAGCTATCGAGTCGGTGGTTCGCGACGCGGTGGCTGACGTGGGGTTCGATCTGGAGAGCTTGGAGGAGGTGCGGATAGGCCAGCGCTGGGTGATCCGGGTGATCGTCGATTCGGACGCCGGTGTCGGGCTGGACGACATCGCCGCAGTGAGCCGCGCGGTGTCGCAGGCCTTGGACGAGCGCGATGAGCTGATGGCCGGGCCCTACACCCTTGAGGTGACTTCCCCTGGAGTCGACCGGCCGCTGACCCACCCGCGACACTGGCGGCGCAACCGGCTACGGCTGGTTCGGGCTGCCCTGGTAGCCGGTGGAGAGCTGATCGGTCGGATCGGTGACTGCGACGATGAGGGCGTCACGCTGCTGGCGTCGGGATCCCTGCGCCGGGTGCGCTATACGGAGCTGAGCCGCGCGGTGGTCGAGGTGGAGTTTCGCCACCCGCCCGCTGATGAGCTCGCTGTGCTCGACGGCGCGAGCCGGCAGGATTGGGAGGAACGGTGAACGTCGACATCGCGGCGCTACGCGCCATCGAGCGGGACAAGGACATCTCCTTCGATACGGTTCTCGAGGCAATCGAGACGGCGCTGCTGACCGCGTACAAGCACACCGACGGCCATCAACCGCACGTTCGCATTGACGTCGACCGCAAAAGCGGCCTGGTCCGGGTGCTCGCCCAAGAGCTCGACGACGACGGCAACGTCAGCCAGGAGTGGGACGACACCCCTGAAGGGTTCGGCCGGATCGCGGCCACCACAGCCCGCCAAGTGATCCTGCAACGGCTGCGTGACGCCGAGCACGAACGTACCTTCGGCGAGTTCTCGGCCAAAGAGGGCGAGATTGTCGCGGGGGTCGTACAACGGGACGCCCGGGCCAACGCTCGTGGCGTGGTGGTGGTCCAGATCGGCGAGACCGAGGGCGTGATCCCGCCGGTGGAGCAGGCTCCCCGGGAGACCTACCGGCACGGCGAGCGGATCAAGTGTTACGTGGTCGGCGTATCCCGGGGAATGCGCGGGCCGCAGATCACCCTGTCCCGCACGCATCCCAACCTGGTCCGCCGGCTGTTCGCCCTGGAAGTTCCCGAGATCGCCGACGGAACCGTGGAGATTCCCGCGGTAGCCAGGGAGGCGGGGCATCGCTCGAAGATCGCCGTCCGGTCGACCGTCGTTGGAGTCAATGCCAAAGGTGCCTGTATCGGACCGATGGGCCAGCGGGTTCGCAATGTCATGAGTGAGCTGGGTGGCGAGAAGATCGACATCATTGACTACGCAGAGGACCCCGCGACGTTCGTGGGAAATGCGTTGTCCCCGGCGAAGGTCATCTCGGTACAGGTGATCGATGCCCGAGCTAAGACGGCCCGGGTCGTGGTCCCCGATTTCCAGTTGTCGCTTGCGATTGGCAAGGAAGGGCAGAACGCCAGGCTTGCTGCCCGGCTGACCGGATGGAAGATCGACATTCGAAGCGACGCGGACCCGATGGCATCCCCACCAGCCGGCGCTGCGCGCGCCGAGGTGCCGGTGACCAATGCCGGTTCTCCGCCCGCGGCCGGAACGCGCTAGAATTGTGGTGGCCTCCCGTCGGGGGACGGTCTACGCCTGCCCGGATGATGTTCGGCGCCGCCGCGAGCGGCCCGTCGAGCCAGTCCGGATGTGCGTGGGTTGCCGGACCAAGACGGCGGCTTCCGGATTGCTGCGTGTGGTGGCGGTGGATGGGACCGTAGTCCCGGACCCGCGGCGTCGGTATCCAGGTCGAGGTGCGTGGGTGCATCCCGATATCGGATGCCTGCGCCTCGCCGAGCGGCGCCGGGCCTTCCCGCGGGCGTTGCGCTCCGCGGGGGTGCTCGACACCGTCGCGGTGTATGCCTACCTCACCTAGCCGTTCGCCAGACGCGTGAGGTTCTCGGTTCGCTGAGGACGCACCGACGCCGGGACCGCCCCGGTGCGCGGTCGACACAGAGAGCAGGTCGATTCCGAAATGTACCCGCAGTCGTGAAGCACTGACAGCGATGGACATGTACTAGTAACGGGGTCGAGCGGGGTTGCCGCCGGCTCCATCAGTAAGGAGAGCAGTGGCAGGTAAGGCCCGCGTGCACGAGCTCGCGAAAGAGCTCGGTGTCACCAGCAAAGACGTTCTCAAAAAGCTCGCCGATCTCGGCGAGTATGTGAAGTCCGCCTCCTCAACGGTGGAGGCACCGGTCGCCCGGAAGCTTCGCGACTCGTTTCCCTCAGATATGGGCAAGCAGTCCCACTCCAACGGCACATCGACCAGCGGCCGCGGACCCTCTGGTGGGATCTCACCCGCAGCCGGTGGAATCGCTGCCAAGCCCGGTCCTACACCGGTGCCGGCCCGTCGACCGGAAGACACTTCCTCTCCGGGCGTTCCCCGAGTGTCACCAGGAGTGTTCCCGGCGGCATCTCCGCCAGCAGCGCCGCAGCGCCCGACCCCAGTGGAGCACCGGGTGGCTGCTCAGGCCCCGGCCGTCGACGAGCCCCCGGCCGCGCCGAACCGGCCGGCGGCACCCGTGCGCCCGGCGGCGGAACGTCAAGTGGCTCCGCAACGGCCGCCGGCCGATCAGCGGCCGGGTGTTCGGCCCGATGATCCAGCAGCCGCTCGCCCGCGGTTGCCGAAGCCGGGTCCGCGGTCCCCACGGGTAGGCAACAATCCCTTCGGCGTCGGAAGCTCCGCGCCGCCGCGTTCGTCGGGGCAGCGACCCGCACCGCCCGCGAGTCCAGCCGGGCCCAGCAGCATGCCTCCCCGCCCAGGCGGGGGCAACCGTCCGAGCACCAGCCGCAGCGGCCCCGCCGGCAGCGGCGGACCGCGACCGAATCCCGGCATGATGCCGCCCCGGCCGCCCAGCCCGGGAACAGGTCCGAGTCGTCCGGGGCGTCCCGGCGCCGGTGAAGGCGCGCGCGGCGCCCCTAGTGGTCCTGGCGGCGGTGCCCGCGGTGGACCCGGTGGCCGTAGCGGTGGTGGCGGCGGTGGTGGCGGTGGTTTCCGCGGCGGCGGTGGTGGCGGTGGCGGTGCTCCCGGCGGTCCCCCTGGTGGCGGCGCTCCCGCTGGCGGTGGTTTCCGCGGCGGACCAGCGCGTCCCGGAGGCGGTGCCCGTGGTCGCGGCGGCGCGGCCGGTGCGTTCGGCCGGCCTGGTGGCCCCGCGCGCAAGGGCCGCAAGTCCAAGCGGCAGAAGCGCCAGGAGTTCGACAACATGCAGGCCCCGTCGGTCGGCGGGGTCCGGCTGCCGCGCGGCGGCGGGGAGACCATCCGGCTGCGTCGAGGTTCCTCGCTCACCGACTTCGCCGAGAAGATCGACGCCAATCCGGCTGCGTTGGTGCAGGCGTTGTTCCACCTGGGCGAGATGGTGACGGCGACCCAGTCGGTTTCCGACGATGTGCTGCAACTCCTGGGCCAGGAGATGAATTACAAGGTCCAGGTCGTCAGCCCCGAGGACGAGGATCGCGAGCTGCTGGAGTCCTTCGCGCTGTCCTACGGCGAGGACTCCGGCGACGAGGACGACCTCGCGTTCCGGCCGCCGGTGGTCACCGTCATGGGTCACGTCGACCACGGCAAGACTCGCCTGCTCGACACCATCCGCCAGGCCAACGTGATGGGCGGCGAGGCTGGTGGCATCACCCAGCACATCGGTGCCTACCAGGTCGCCACCGAGCTGGAGGGTGTGGAGAGGCTGATCACCTTCATCGACACCCCGGGCCACGAGGCATTCACCGCTATGCGGGCCCGCGGTGCGCGCTCGACCGACATCGCGGTGCTGGTGGTGGCCGCCGATGACGGAGTCATGCCGCAGACGGTGGAGGCGATCAACCACGCCAAGGCAGCTGGTGTGCCGGTCGTGGTGGCGGTGAACAAGATCGACAAGGAAAACTCGGACCCGACCCGGATCCGTGGTCAGCTCACCGAATACGGGCTGGTGCCGGAGGAGTACGGCGGCGACACCATGTTCGTCGACGTCTCCGCCAAGATGGGCACCAACATTGATGCGCTGCTCGAAGCGATCCTGCTTACCGCGGACGCCTCGCTGGATCTGCGGGCCAACCCCGACATGGAAGCCCAGGGGGTGGCGATCGAAGCGCATCTGGACCGCGGTCGTGGTCCGGTGGCGACGGTGCTGGTGCAACGGGGCACGCTTCGGGTCGGTGACTC
>DASUII010000189.1:0-2570 GCA_036279835.1 Pseudonocardiaceae bacterium | reverse complement strand
CATCGTGCATCGCTACGACGGCACCATTCAGGGACATCTGGCCCGCACAGCCTGACGGCTTCCCGCGTATCCGTCCATTTCACGCGGCGTCTCGCACGGTGTGTCGGGCTACGCCTACCCCGCGCATCGTCTGCTCGGAGAGAAAGCATAGCGTTGTACACGGACGATCACTGCGCCATGCTATAGATCATCATTTGCGGTACGTTATGTACTCGTACTGATTGCTATGGTCGCGCTTTCCGCACATCTGAGTGGTCATTTGTGCCCCCACCTGGGGTCGTCGTCGAGGGCGCGGAGGGACACACCCTCGAGTTCGGTGACCAGGGCGCGGAGGCGTCGGGAGTTGTCGAACCAGGGCTGGTAGTCACGTAGCTGCGCGTCGGTCAGGCGCCGGGTGACGGTCTTGCCCGTGACCTTGCGGGTCCAGCTCCAGAAGGGTCCGTGGAGCGCGGGTGGTTCGGCGTGGCAGCGGCAGTGGGGCTTGCCGCAGCGGGCGTGGCGATGCAGCACGGTGCCGGGCAGCACGAACCCGATCGCGGCGAGCTGCGCGGTGATCCGGTCGCCCTCGGTCTGGTACTCGGGGTCGATCTGCACGACACGCCACCTCCAGATCCGCCGGTCTTGACCTCGGTCGCAGTATAACTACTGCGGAACGGTGAGTGTCGAGGATGACACGCGGGAGGTGGGGAATGGGCCAGACGGACGGCGCGGTCGACGAGGTCGGCTTCGAGCTGGTCAGTCGCCGGTTGGGGGCGCTGCCGCTGGTCAACCACTTCCTGGCCCGGGCCGGGGTGCCGGCCCTGCTGGCCCGCTACCTGCCCGCCGACGATGCGCGTTACCGACTCGCCCCGGCTACCGCGATCGGGCTGGTGGTGCTCAACTTGCTGGCCGGCCGCGAGCCGCTCTACGGGTTGGGTGAGTGGACGGCCCGCTACGAGCCGGCCACGCTCGGGCTCTCGCCCAACGAGGCCGAGCAGACCAACACCGGACTGATCAACGACGACCGGGTGGGCCGGGCGCTGGAGCGCCTCTTCGACGCCGACCGGGCCAGCCTGCTCACCGAGCTGCTGCTCGGGGTGATCACCGAGTTCGGTGTGGACACCGCCGAGCTGCATAACGACTCGACCTCGATCACCGTGTCCGGGGTCTACCGCGACGCGATTGGGACCACGCGCGGAGGCAAGCCCACCCCGGTGATCACCTTCGGGCATTCCAAGGACCACCGGCCCGATCTCAAGCAGCTGGTATGGATCCTGACCGTGGCCGCCGACGGTGCGGTGCCCATCGCCTACCGCCTCGCCGACGGCAACACCAATGACGACCCGACCCACGTGCCGACCTGGGACGGGTTGGTGGCGCTGCTCGGGCGCACCGATTTCCTCTACGTCGCGGACTCCAAGCTGTGCTCACGCGAGGCAATGGCCCACATCGCCACGGGCGGTGGGCGGTTCGTCACCGTGCTGCCCCGAACCCGATCCGAGGACCACTGGTTCCGCGACTGGATCCAGACCCACCCACCACAATGGACCGAGGCGCTGCGGTTACCGCCGGCCCGCCTCGAAGCGCCCGACCGGGTCTGGTCGGTGTTGCCCGCCCCACTGCCCTCCGCGGAGGGCCACCGGGTGATCTGGGTGCACAGCACCGACAAGGCCATCCGCGACGCCACCTCCCGCTCCGCCCGGATCGAGGCCGGCGCCGCCGCGATCGACGCCCTCGGCGTCCGCCTGGCCGGCCCGAAATGCCGACTCAAGACCCGCGTCGCGGTCACCGAAGCCGCCACCGCAGCACTGGATGCGGCCGGCGCCAGCCGGTGGATCAGCGCCACCGTCAGCGAGACCGTCGAGGAGAGCTTCCGCCAAGAACGCCGCGGTCGACCCGGCGCGAACACCCGCTACCGCCGCCGCACCCGCACCCGGTTCACCGTCAGTTGGGACACCATCCCCGACCGCGTCGCCTACGACGCCGCATCCGACGGCTGCTTCCCCCTGATCAGCAACGACACCACGCTCACCGACGCCGAGGTGCTCGCCGCCTACCGCTACCAGCCCCACCTCGAACGCCGCCACCACCTGCTCAAATCCCTGCAAGACGCCGCCCCGGTACTGCTGCACAACCCGGCCCGGATCGAGGCGCTGTTCTGCTGCCAGTTCCTCGCGCTGCTCATCGGCGCCCTGATCGAACGCCAGATCCGCACCGCCATGACCACCGCACAGGCCCACGACATCCCGCTCTACCCCGAGTTCCGCGGCTGCACCGCACCCTCGATTACCCGCATCATGGAAATCTTCGCCGACCTCACCCGCCACCACCTACACCGCGACGGCCAACTCGTCCAGACCTTCCAACCCGAACTCAGCCCACTACACCAACAGGTCCTCCAGCTACTCGACGTCCCCACCACCAGCTACACCGGCCCGACTGACAGCCCATGACCACCCGGTGGGGGCGCATATCGGACCCGAGAAGTGCGGAAAGCGCGCTGGAGGGCGAGAAGATCACCGTGCGGGTCACGGTCGGCCCGGCCATCGGCCGGGTGAGTGGGGTGCTGCCGCTGGCCGACATGCCCCATC
>DASUII010000188.1:0-2882 GCA_036279835.1 Pseudonocardiaceae bacterium | reverse complement strand
CCGAACACGAAACCCACGCCGAACGCCACCGCAGTGATGCCCAGGAACACCCCGATCATCAACGGCAGCAGGACCTTGTCCTCGCGGCGCTGAATATTGAAGGCTTCCAGGACCTGTGCCCGGCGTTGCTTGGACGCGGCGCGGGCCTCCTGCTTGGCGGCCTTCGCCGCCTCTTTGTTCTTAGTCGCGGCTGCCGGCTTTAGGGGCGGTTTGGCGGGCATGACTCATAGAATACGTGCAGATCACCGAGGCTTCGATACCCGACCTCCACGGTGCGCGACCGCCTGCGCATAGAGCCGGCCGGCCCGGTAGGACGATCGGACCAGAGGTCCGGCCAGCACCCCGGTAAAACCCATCAGCTCAGCGGCGTGGGCGTGCTCAACGAACTCCGCGGGCGGGATCCAGCGCGCCACCGGATGGTGCCGAACCGAGGGCCGCAGATACTGGGTGAGGGTCAGCAGCTCGCATCCTGCGGCATGCAGGTCGGCCATCGCGGCGGTGACCTCCTCGCCCTCCTCGCCAAGACCCAGGATCAGATTGGACTTGGTGACCAACCCGGCATCGCGAGCAGCCCGCAGCACGTCCAGCGATCGCTGGTAGCGAAACGCCGGCCGGATCCGCTTGAAGATCCGGGGCACCGTCTCCAGGTTGTGCGCCAACACCTCGGGTGCGGCGTCGAACACTTCGCGCAGCTGCTCGGGTCGGCCGGTGAAGTCCGGGATGAGCAGCTCCACCCCGGTGCCGGGGTTGAGCGCGTGGATCTGCCGGACGGTTTCGGCGTACAGCCAGGCAGCACCGTCGGGCAGATCGTCCCGGGCTACCCCGGTCACTGTCGAGTACCGCAGCCCCATCGCCTGCACCGATTCGGCGACCCGTCGTGGCTCGTCGCGGTCCAGCGGGGCGGGGCGGCCGGTGTCGATCTGGCAGAAGTCGCAGCGCCGGGTGCACTGATCGCCACCGATGAGAAAAGTGGCCTCCCGGTCCTCCCAGCACTCGAAAATATTGGGGCAACCGGCGGCTTCGCAGACCGTGTGCAGCCCCTCCCTGCGCACCAGGCTCTTCAGCTCGCGAAACGACGGGCCCATCGTGGCCCGGGTCCGGATCCACGGCGGCTTGCGCTCGATCGGTGTTGCGCTGTTGCGAACCTCCAGACGCAGCAGTTTGCGCCCACCGGGGTCAGGTTTTGAGGGTGCCGTGGTCACCAGTGCCACCCTACGCGGGGTCCGGTGTCACGCCGGTCAGCTCCGCGGTGCGCTCCCAGAGCAGCCAGGCGGTGTGCTCGTTGCGCGCGGCGTGGCTCGCCGCAACCCGGCCGGGGGCTCCCCGGGTCTGTCCGAGGCCGGTCGGGCCGAAGTACTCCCCACTGCGGACGTCGGCCGCAGTGGCCGCGTAGAGCTGCGGCAACGTACCCGCGACGACGCCCTGACTGATCAGCTTGTTGGCCCACCGCGCGACTTCGGCGAACCGCCGGGCTCGCCGCATCCGGGCGACGTTGGGCACCAACTCAGTGTCAGTGAGGCCGGGATGGGCTGCGACCACGCACAGGTCCCGCCGGGCTCCTTGAGCCCGCCGGTCCAGCTCGAAGGTGAACAGCAGGTTGGCTAGTTTCGACGCGCTGTACGCGGCGACCGAGTTGTATCGCCGGTGCTCGAAGTTCAGATCCCCGACGTCCAGGCCACCGCCCCGGTGCGCGAGGCTGGATACCGTGACTACCCGGGCACCGGGTTGCAGGGCCGGGGCCAGCAACCAGGTCAGTGCGACATGCCCGAGGTGGTTGGTTCCGATCTGCAACTCGAAGCCGTCCACGGTGAGCCGCGGCGGAGACGCCATCACCCCGGCGTTGTTCACCAGCACGTCCAACCGGTCCCCGGTGATCGCGCGGACCTCGTCTGCGGCCTTGCGGACGGAGGTGAGGTCCGCCAGGTCGAGCTGGATCAGCGTGGCATCCGCCCGGCCGGACTTGGCCCGCACCCGGTCCACCGCCGCCTGCCCTCGTTGCGGATCGCGACAGGCCATCAGCACCGTCGCTCCGCGCCCGGCGAGCACCATGGCGGTCTGCAGGCCCAGACCCGAGTTGGCTCCGGTGACCAGCACTGTGCGGCCGGCCTGATCGGGCACATCGGCCGCGCTCCATCCGCTCACTGCCGGCACCTTCCATGTGTACCTGACCAACGGGTAGCGACGTCGTGGACGTGAGGTTACGCCGGTCAGGGGTATCCATCGGCTACTTCAGCGCTGCTGCCAGCGCCGCCGGCAGGGTCGGATGCTGGAACGGGTAGCGGTGTCTGCGCAGCACCGCAGGCACCGCGCGCTGCCCTGTGAGCACCATCTCGTCCACGAGTTCTGCACCGCGGATCAGACGCAGCGCAAAACCCGGCACCACCAGCGGGGCCGGCCGGTGCATCGCCTCACCTACCGCCTTGGTGAACTCCTGGTTGGTCACCGGCTCTGGGCCGCTGAGATTGACCGGACCGGACAGCTCGTCGTGTTCCACGGCGAAGCGGATCGCACCAACTTCGTCGTCCAGCGAAATCCACGGCATGTACTGCGCTCCGCTGCCCAGCCGGCCACCCAGCCCGACCGCGAACAGGGGCTTGAGCTGTCCCATCAAGCCGCCGGATGGAGAGATCACCAGGCCGGTGCGGAGCCGCACCACCCGCGCCCCGGCCCGTTCCGCGGTCGCCGTGGCTGCTTCCCAGTCGCGGCAGACTCCAGCGAGAAACCCCGCACCTGCCGGGGCGGTCTCGTCGACCTCCCGGTCTCCGGTGTCGCCGTAGTAACCCACCCCGGAGGCATTGACCAGCACCGGAACCCGATGCTCGGCGACCGCGGCGGCGAGTACCTCGGTGGGTGCGATCCGGCTGTCCCGGATGGCCTGCTTG
>DASUII010000187.1:0-2716 GCA_036279835.1 Pseudonocardiaceae bacterium | reverse complement strand
GTGCACCGCGCGCGCCGCACCTGGCCCAGGGTCGCTCACCAGACGCGAGCGGCAGGTCGCCGAGCTGGCCGCCGGTGGGTACACGGCCTCGCAGATCGCGGCCCGGCTGTACATCGGGGTGCGCACCGTCGAAACCCACCTGGCCCGCGGCTACCGCAAGCTCGGAGTCAGCTGCAAGCAACAGCTGGTGCGCCGCGCCGCGGAGTTCGGGTTCACGCCGGGTCCGTAGTTTCAACGGACCCGACTATTCGGCCGAACAGGTTTCCGGGATCAGGTTCCGTATTCAGGTCCGTAGCTTCTACGGATGTCGCCTCGTGTGGTGATCTCCAAAGTAGGGCGTGACCACAACACTAATGACTGTCAATGACCGTCGCGGAGGGCGCGCTGCGCTGGCACATCGGCAGTCCGACCATCATGGCCGCCCAACTCGACTACCTCGTCGAACTCACCCGTCGCCCGAATCTACGACTCGGGGTCATTCCGTGGGACCGGCCGCTGACCATGCACGCTCGGCACGCCTTCCACGTCTACGACACCCACACAGTGATCGTGGGGACTGAATCGGGCACCGCATTCATCACCGACCCGGTGGAGGTCGGCGCCTAAGGCCGCCGGTCCGCGGAGCTGGAAGACGTCGCCGTGTTCGGTGACCAGGCTGTACACGTGTTCGAGCGGGTCGCGGAGGACTACCGGGCCTTGTGTCGCCGTCGGTAACAGCCCGCTCACTTAACCTCCTATTGCGATTAGCTCTGTTTAAGATGTACATTCGGAACGTGATACGCCCTGAGGACGTGAGATGACCGCCCCGCTCGCCGTGCGCGGTACCGCGATCCGGCACCGTTTCGGGGACACCGTCGCGGTCGACGGGGTTGACCTGAATGTCCCTGCCGGGATGGTGTTCGGGCTGCTCGGGCCCAACGGTGCCGGCAAGACCACCACGCTGCGCATGATCACGACACTGCTGCCGGCGCCGATCGGGTCGATCGAGGTTTTCGGGGTGGACGTGGCCCGCCACAAGCTTGCGGTGCGGCGATTGCTCGGGTACGTGCCCCAGCAGCTGTCCGCCGACGGTGCACTGACCGGACGGCAGAACGTGGCGCTGTTCGCGCGCCTGTTCGACGTACCGCGCGCGCGGCGGCGCCACGTCGTGGACCTCTCGCTGGAGTCGGTCGGCTTGACCGACGTCGCCGATCGCACAGCGGGCACCTACTCCGGCGGCATGATCCGCCGGTTGGAGCTAGCGCAGGCGCTGGTGAACGCGCCACGGCTGCTGGTACTGGACGAGCCGACGATCGGCCTGGACCCGATCGGCCGAGCCAGCGTGTGGGACCACATCGGCGAAGTCCGCGCAAGTACCGGGATGACCGTGCTGGTCACCACCCACTACATGGACGAAGCCGACCAGCACTGCGACCGGATCGCCCTGATGCACCGCGGCCGGATCTGCGCGCTGGGCACACCGGCCGAGCTCAAGGCCGGCGTCGGCCCGGACACCACCCTGGACGACGTGTTCCGCGCCGCCACCGGCGACAGGCTGGCCAGTGACGCCGGAGAGAGGATGCGCAATGTCCGAGCAACTCGCCGTACCGCTCACCGGCTGGGGTGAATCAGTCCCGATCGGTCTACCCCGCCTGGTGCTCTCCCGGATCGGCACCATGTGCCTGGTCGAACTGCAGAAGCTACGCCACGACCGCACCGAGTTGATCACTCGGGCGATCCAGCCGGCGCTGTGGCTGCTGGTTTTCGGTGAGACCTTCACCCGGTTGCGGGCCATCCCGACCGGCAACGTGCCCTACCTCGACTACCTCGCACCCGGAATCCTCGCCCAGTCCGCACTGTTCATCGCGATCTTCTACGGCATCCAGATCATCTGGGAACGCGACGCCGGAGTACTGACCAAGCTGATGGTCACCCCGACCCCACGGATCGCCCTGGTCACCGGCAAAGCCTTCGCCGCGTCGGTACGCGCCCTGGTCCAAGCCCTCGTGGTGCTGGTGCTCGCCGCACTGCTGGGCGTGGGACTGACTGATAACCCGCTCAAGCTGCTGGCCATGGCGGCCGCGGTGATCCTCGGCTCGAGCTTCTTCTGCTGCCTGTCAATCACGATCGCGGGACTGGTACTCACCCACGACCGGCTGATGGGCATCGGGCAGGCGATCACCATGCCATTGTTCTTCGGCTCCAGTGCGCTGTACCCGGTAAACCTCATGCCTGGCTGGCTGCAGGCGTTCAACCACATCAACCCGCTCGGCTACGAGGTCGACGCACTCAGAGGCCTGCTCATCGGCGTCCCCGCTGAACTGGGACTGGACTTCGGCGTCCTGATCCTGGCCTCCGCGGTCATGATCATCATCGCCTCCGCCCTACTCGGACGGCTGGCCCGCTGATCATCGGAAAGCCGGGATGGATCCGGCGGCTGGGCGGCTACCTGCTCAACCATCGGCGCAACGTGGTGCTCGCGCTGACCGGTGCGGTGCTCGGCAGCGCGTGCCAGACGCTGGTGCCGCTGATCGCTCGGCAGATCGTCGACGGGGTCATCACTCGTCGCGACTCGCCGCTGTGGCCCTGGTTAACCCTGCTGGTCGTGGTCGGGGTCGCCCGGTTCGGATTCACCTACCTGCGCCGCTACCGGGGTGGCCGGGTCGGCTTGGAAGTGCAGTACGACCTGCGCAACGCCATGCACGATCACCTGCAGACGATGGACCTGGCCAACCTC
>DASUII010000186.1:0-3552 GCA_036279835.1 Pseudonocardiaceae bacterium | reverse complement strand
TTCGTCGCAGGCGTGAAAAACGGCGAGTTCGACTTCTGACCTGAGATCCACATACGAGCCTTGTGACGGCCCGTCCGGTCATTACGAGGTTAGTACTCGCGCGCCGCAGGGCCCACATTTCCTCAAGTATAGACCTGCCCTGGGAAAATCATTCTCATGAGATCAAGGTGGACAATCTCACCGAAAGGACTGGCGACAGTTATGGGCTACCGGACACTTAATGTCCTGGTAGCGGTGTTGAGTGGGGTCATCGCAGCACTGGTCATCGGGATCCTTGCGGTGGCTGGCGGAGCGCATCTGGCAGCTGCTGTCATAAGCGGCGGAGGTGCCTTCGTTGTAGTAGTCCCACTCGCGCTGTTACTGGAAAGGGAACTCGGCCCCCCGCGCGGGGACAGTTAAGTTCCGCGACCACCAGGCCTTGGAACCGCGGCCCGGTCCTGAATCCTCAAGCCAGACCGCTGTGCCGCGTAGGCCACGTTTCTCACTAACCGTGGTGTTCACCAGCGCAGCAGGGGCGCTGGTGAACATCCCACGAGCGTCAGCGCAGGGTGCGGTTCACCGCCGACACGACCGCGTTGAGCGAGGCGGTAACGATGGACCCGGAGACGCCGACGCCCCAGAGCACCTGCTCGTTGACGGTGCACTCGACGTATGCCGCCGCTGCGGCGTTGTCACCGGCCGACATCGCGTGCTCGAAATAGTCCAGCACCCGAACGTCAAACCCCAGGGCAGCCAGGGCGTCTACAAACGCCGCGATCGGACCGTTGCCCGAGCCGCTGATTTGATGTTCCTCACCCTCCACCATGACGCTGGCGCAGATCTCGTCGTGACCTTCGCCGTCGTCGGACAACTGGTGGCGTAGCACTCGCAGCGGGCTGAGCCGGTCCAGGTAGTGCTCGGCGAAGATGTCCCAGATCCGCTGCGGCGAGACCTCGCCACCGTCGCTGTCGGTGTGCTGCTGGATGATCCGCGAGAACTCGATCTGCAGCCGGCGCGGCAGATCCAACTGATGCTCGGCCTTCATCACATAGGCGACGCCGCCCTTGCCGGACTGGGAGTTCACCCGGATCACGGCCTCGTAGGTGCGACCGACGTCCTTGGGGTCGATGGGCAGGTACGGCACCTCCCAGTGGTGCGCGTCCACCTCGACCGCCGCCGCGGCGGCGTCGGCCTCCATCGCCCGCAGTCCTTTGTTAATCGCGTCCTGGTGGCTGCCGGAAAATGCGGTGTAAACCAGGTCACCGCCGTAGGGATGACGTTCAGAAACTGGTAGCTGGTTGCAGTACTCCACCGTGCGACGGATTTCGTCAATGTCGGAAAAATCAATCTGAGGGTCGATACCCTGGCTGAAGAGGTTCATTCCCAGCGTCACCAGACACACGTTTCCGGTGCGCTCCCCGTTGCCGAACAGGCAGCCCTCGATGCGTTGCGCGCCGGCCTGGTAGCCCAGTTCGGCGGCGGCCACCGCGGTGCCGCGGTCGTTGTGCGGGTGCAGCGAGAGGATCACCGCGCTGCGTCTGTCCAGGTTGCGGTGCATCCACTCGATCGAGTCGGCGTAGACGTTGGGGGTGGCCATCTCGACAGTGGCCGGCAGATTAAGGATCACCGGCGCCTCTGGCGTCGGCTGCCAGATCTCGGTGATCGCATTGCACACCTCGGCGGCGTAACTCAGCTCGGTGCCGGTATAGGACTCCGGTGAGTATTGGAATCGGAAATCCGTCTCGGAGTACTTACCCGCATACTCGACCAGCATCTCGGCCGCCGAAGTGGCGATCTTCTTGATTCCTTCGCGTTCCTCCCGAAACACCACCCGGCGCTGCAGGATAGAGGTCGAATTGTAGATGTGCACGATTGCCTTAGCCGCGCCGTGCAGGGCCTCGAAGGTACGCTCGATCAGCTCGGGGCGGCACTGTGACAGCACCTGGATGCGGACGTCCTCGGGCACCACATTCTCGGTGATGATCTCTCGAACGAAGTCGAAATCGGCCTGGCTGGCCGAAGGGAACCCGACCTCGATCTCCTTGTAGCCCATCCGCACCAGCAGCTCGAACATGCGCCGCTTGCGGACTGGGCTCATCGGGTCGATCAGGGCCTGATTGCCGTCTCGCAGGTCCACCGCGCACCACAGCGGTGCCCGGCTGATCGTGACGTCGGGCCAGGTGCGGTCTGGCAGGGATACCGGCTCTACGGTCTCGGCGAAGGGCCGATAGCGATGCACGGGCATCGCGCAACCGCGCTGAACGTTCCAGCTGGCTTGGTCTCTCGGCGCCGGGCCGGCGGGGAGCCGGATTCGGCTGGTCGTGCCAGCGGCGAAAGTGCCGGCGCCGACGTCGGTGGGCTGGGAAATTACGGTCTGCTGCGCTGCGATCTTTGGGGCCATGACCTCGGGCTCTCGGCTAGCCGGATATCCGACCGGCGGATGCGCGCGAGCGACTCCGCGACGGGGGGCCGGTCGTCGTCAGACCCCGCCGCGGCAGCGAAGCAGGAGAGCGCGTGCCACCCGATCACGGTAGCCGGGACGCCCCGGCGGCACGCAACCGCCTCCCGGATGCTGGGAAGCAGTCACGGCAGATTCTCAGGAACTTGCGCGGTGAGCACTCGTGCACCCAACGTGTTGCCCGTGGCAGACTTCTGCCATGAGCTCAAGCCGCACAGCGGTCCGGGGGACGCGCACCAAGATCGCCGCCGTCCTGGCGACTCTGATCCGGGTCGTGGGGGGCGTCATCGTCCTCATCCTGGTGGCGCACGTGGTGCTCTCGTTGGGCAACGCCAACCCGGCCAACGGCATCACCATGTTCCTGACGTACTGGGCAGACCGGCTCCAGGTGGGCTTCCGCGGTCTGTTCAACCCGGTCGACCCCAGAACGCGCCTTGTGGTCGACTACGGCATCCCCGCGGTCTTCTGGCTAGTCGTGACCTGGGTACTGGTCCGTCTGGTGCGGCGCCTCGGCTGATCCCCGGGACCCCGCGGGTCGCCCGCGATTGCCGCGTATCGGGCCTGCCGCGGCCCGTACCGATTTACCGCCAGCACCGGCGGCGGCGCACCGGTGAGCGACTATTCCGGGTGAATGACCGACTTTCCACTCATTAGAGTGGCGCCCTGACTCACTGTAGTAGCACCCCTGAACCCGTGCCCGACTTCGGTGTATTGCCGGGAAGCTGACCTCCCGCAAAGTTACGGTTAGTTACCACTGTGATAGGTCCTGCAGTGGCTGAGTGGCTTGGGATGCTGGCCCTACCCCTGCCGCCACCTTGCGTGCCGGCGCCTTTACCCTCTGCCATCGGCCCAGCTCAGCAGGGGTATGGTGATCACCACTGGCGTCCCGAAAACTGGCGAGAAATACCCGCGGAGGGCTCTGCGGACGTTCTCGCCAGCCTCGCGGCGGTTCCCCGGCGGGTGAGGCCACTACACTCTGTCCACCACGGTCACCCACTTGCTTTCTTGGTCGACTTCGTCCAAGCTGCCGCGTACCTGACGGGAGCAGCTGCCCCGGGGAGGCGTGTTGATGAAAGGAGGCCGTCCAGCGGCGACGGCCGTTGCGGCGACACTCA
>DASUII010000185.1:0-2780 GCA_036279835.1 Pseudonocardiaceae bacterium | reverse complement strand
TGGCGAAGGTGGAGTAGAGCGCGACCACGGGATGCAACCCGCCGATGGCCAGGCCGGCCGCGGAGGTGACGGCGTGCTGCTCGGCGATCCCCACGTCGAATACCCGGTGCGGGAACCTGGTGGCGAATCCGCCCAGCCCGGCGGGGTGCAGCATCGCCGCGGTCACGCAGACCACGTCGTCGCGGTCGGCGCCGATCGCGACGATCTCCTGCGCGAACACCGAGGTCCAGGTCGCCTTACTGGCCGACCGGGGGCGGCCGGTGCTGGGATCGATGACGCCGACGGTGTGCAGGCAGTCGGTCTCGTCCTGCTCGGCTGGGGGATAGCCGTTGCCTTTCCGGGTAATGCAGTGCACGACGACCGGGCAGCGCAGCGCGGCCGCTCGTCGCAGCGCGCTCTCGATGCCGGCGGTGTCATGCCCGTCGACCGGTCCGAGATAGGCCAGCCCGAGATCCTCGAACAGGGAGTGACGGTCCACATCGCAATGGCGCAACTCGGTCAGATGGCGCGCGAGCCCGCCGACGGTCGGCGAGTAGGAGCGACCGTTGTCGTTGAGAACGATGATCACCGGCCGGTCCGGGGCCGCGCCGATGTTGTTGAGCGCTTCCCAGCACATGCCGCCGGTCAGCGCGCCGTCACCAACGATCGCGACGACGCGCCGGTCGGTGTCACCCCGCAGCGCGAAGGCCTTGGCCAGGCCGTCGGCGTAGGACAGGGCGGTCGAGGCGTGTGAGTTCTCGATCACATCGTGGACGGACTCGACCCGCGACGGGTAACCGGACAGGCCACCGGTTTGGCGCAGGAAGTCGAAATCGGCGCACCGGCCGGTGAGAATCTTGTGCACGTAGGCCTGATGCCCGGTATCGAACAGCAGGACGTCGCGGGGTGAGTCGAACACCCGGTGCACGGCGATGGTCAGCTCGACCACACCAAGGTTGGGCCCCAGGTGCCCGCCCACGCCGGATACCTTGTCGATCAGGAACGCGCGGATCTCCTGCGCCAGGGCGCTCAGCGTCGCAACTGGCAGTCCCTTGAGGTCAGCCGGACCGATGATACTGCTCAGTAGGGTCATGATCGTCGTACTGCAAGGGGCACGGTAAACCGGATGTCCTCACGGGTGGTTTCGCGTTCGACCACGGTGATCCGGTCACCGCCGGCCGAGCCGGCAATCTGGCTCAGCTCGGCCAGGGCTGTGATGACGGCGTCGACCAGCCGGGGTGGCGCCGAGGCGCCGGCGGTCAACCCGACCACGCCGACACCGTCCAGCCACTCCGGACGAATGTCACCGGCGTCATCGATGAGATAGCCGGGAGTGCCGTGACGGTGCGCGAGCTCCACCAGCCGCACGGAGTTCGACGAGTTCGCCGAGCCGACCACGAGCACCAGATCCGACTCCTCGGCGATCGCCCGCAGCGCGTCCTGGCGGTTGGTCGTGGCATAACAGATGTCATCCGAAGCGGGACCCCGCAGCGCAGGAAACCGGGCCGACAACGCCTGGATGATCTCGGTGGTCTCGTCCACGGCCAGCGTGGTCTGCGTCAAGTACGACACCCGTGCCGGGTCGGCGACGGTCAGGTCCGAGACCTCGTCGACCGTCTGCACCAGAACCATCTGATTCGGGGCCTCGCCCAGGGTGCCCTCGACCTCCTCGTGCCCCGCGTGGCCGATCAGGATCACGGTGTCGCCGCGGGCGGCGAACCGGCGCGCCTCGGCGTGCACCTTGGTCACCAGCGGGCACGTCGCGTCGATCACCTCCAGCCCCCGGTCGGCGGCCTGCGCCCGCACCGCCGGGGACACCCCGTGGGCGGAGAACACCGTGGTGGCGCCGTCCGGGACGGCGTCGAGCTCGTCGACGAACACCGCCCCCCGCGCCTGGAGATCGGCAACCACATGGGTGTTGTGCACGATCTGCTTGCGCACGTAGATCGGTCCACCCCGCTGGTCGAGTAGCCGCTCTACGACCTCGATGGCACGCTCGACCCCGGCGCAGAACGATCGCGGCGCGGCGAGTAGGACGGTGAGAGACATCTGGGGTGCCTCCGGACGGGGCTCAGTGGTCACGGTGGGTGGCCAGCCGGGCAAGCGCACTCAGCTCTGCGGTGGCTCGCGGCGTCGGACGGGCTGACCGCAACTCCTGCATCGCCTGCGCCAGCAGATCGTCGGCCTGGGTCTGGCTCCAGGTGCGCCCGCCCGCGGTGTCGATCAGCTCCGCGGCGTGGGCCGCGTCGGTTTCGGACAGCGGCTGGTCCTGGTGATAGAGCGCGGCCAGTTGGCGCCCGGCCGGGGTCTGCGAGGCCAAGGCGGCTACCACCGGAAGGGACTTTTTCTGGCTGCGCAAATCCGAATGGACCGGCTTACCGGTCACGGCGGGGTCTCCCCAGATCCCCAGGAGATCGTCCACGTGCTGAAACGCCAAACCCAGGTGCATCCCGAAGCCCCGCAGCTGCGCGACCTGTTCCGGACGGCCGCCGCCGAATCCGGCGCCTACCGCGCACGCGCATCCCAACAAGGCGGCGGTCTTTCGCTCGGCCATCCGCACACACTCGGCCGGCTCGACCTCCACGCGTTGCTCGAAAGACAAGTCCGCGCTCTGGCCGTCTAACAGATCCTGCACCGCGGCGCTGAGCATCCGGGTCCCATCCATCGCAGCCGGGTGCCCGCTGCCGGCCAGCACATCCAGGGCCAGGACCAGCAGCGCGTCCCCGGCCAAGATCGCCGGGTTGACCCCGAACACGCTCCACGCCGTGCGACGGTGGCGGCGGGTCAGGTCGCCGTCCATC
>DASUII010000184.1:0-2989 GCA_036279835.1 Pseudonocardiaceae bacterium | reverse complement strand
CATGCCGCTGGACACCGCGCGCCGCTACGTCTTCGGCGGCGGCGACAAGCTCAACCAGATCATCGTGCAAGCCGCCCAAGCGGCCGCCGTGCCCGCTGCCGAGCAGGACGTGATCCGCACTCTCAGTGACCGGCACCGAATTCAAGACCCCGCAAAGCGGGATTTCGAGGTTCAATCGCTGCGCAGCCGGCTGGACACCTTCAACCAGATCCTCCAGCTCCTCACTCTGTTCACCGCGTCCGTCGCAGCGATCTCGCTTTTTGTCGGCGCCATCGGCGTCTTGAACATCATGCTGGTCTCGGTCACCGAGCGAACCCGCGAGATCGGTATCCGCAAAGCGATCGGAGCCACCCGCCGGGCGATCCTTCAACAGTTCCTCATCGAGTCCATCGTGCTGGCCGGTCTCGGTGGGATCATCGGGGTCGGCGTTGGGGTCGGGCTGTCTGTGCTCGGCGCCGCTATCGCGCCGTCCTTCGGCTCCACCGTCGGCACCTTCGCCCCCGCAGTGTCGATTTCCTCGGTGCTGTTGTCGTTCGGGATCAGCCTGGTGATCGGACTCGTCGCCGGCGGCTATCCGGCCAACCGCGCCGCCCGGCTACGGCCCGTCGAAGCTCTCCGCTACGAGTAGCCGCGGAGCTGGCTGACGCATGATCACGGTGGAGGGCGGTAGCGTGCGGTCTCGTGGCGGCCAGGGCAGTAGCGATGATCATGCTCGTGACCACGGCACTGGTCGGGTGTGGGACTGGGGGCCAGTCTGCTACGCACCTGCTGGAACTGGCCCGGTCGGCTGATCCGGTCCTGGTTCCGGCGCTGACTGGCAAGCACCCGCGGGCCGCGGCGGAGGATCCTCGCGCGCTGGCCCGGCAGCTCACCGTCGCCGAGACCGCCGTCCGGGACCGGGCGACGCCGCCCGAGCTGGTCGCCGCGGCCGGCGCAACGGCGCAGGTGGCCTACCTTGCGCTGGTTGACCGGCCGGACTGGGACGCTGCTGTGCTGGCTGACGTCCCGGCGCAGGTGCGTGACGTGGTGCGCCGCAACACCGCAGCCAGCCGCGAGCTGCGGGCGATGACCGCCCGGCCGCCGACGACCGTGCCAGCCTGGCGGATCGTCGAGCCCCTCCCCGCGCCGCAGTTGCGGACGTACTACGCCGAGGCGCAGCGGCGTTTCCGGGTGTCGTGGTCGGTGCTGGCCGCGGTGCATCTGGTCGAGACCAGGATGGGTCGGATCGTTGGGCTGTCCACCGCGAACGCGCAGGGTCCGATGCAGTTCCTTCCGGATACCTGGACGCGCTTCGGCCTGGGCGGCGATGTGTGGAACACCCGCGATGCGATCCTCGGCGCGGCCAACTACCTGGCCGCGCAGGGCGCCGCCGACGGCACTGACGCGGGCCTCGACAAGGCTCTGTACAGCTACAACAACGACTCTCGTTATGTCCAGGCAGTGCGGCACTACGCCACGCTGATGCAGGTCGACGAGCGCGCATTCCGGGGTTTTCATGCCTGGCAGGTCTACTACCGCACCAACCTCGGGACGGTTCTGCTACCGACCGGGTACGCGTCTTCCCAGACGATGCCGGTGCAACAGTGGCTGGCCACGCGGCCGCGATGAGTGCCCCGGTGAATGTGCGGGTATCCCTTGGATCTAGCACAGGAGGTGAGGCTGGTGCCAGTCAAGGAAGAGATGCCCAGCACGGTGCAGCGTTCCCGCGGCGTCGACCCTGAAACCGGGAGCCCACCCAGCGGCGACACTGCCGGTGGTGTCAACGCGAACGCGAGCAAGCAGGAGCTTCTCGACCAGGCGCGCCGGCTCGACGTTCGCGGCCGCTCCTCGATGAACAAAGATGAACTGGTGGACGCCCTGCGCAGGGCCAGCGACCGCAAGACCCGCCAGGCCCGCGACTGATATTAGGCAACTGACGAAGGGACTTCGTGTGGAGCAGTGCACACTGGGCAATGGTCTAGTCCTCTCGGCCGAGGGTCTGGGCTGCATGGGGATGAGCGAGTTCTACGGACGCAGCGACGAAAATGAGGCGATCGCGACGATCCACCGGGCACTCGAGCTCGGGGTGACGTTCCTGGACACCGCGGACATGTACGGCCCGTTCACCAACGAGCGGCTGGTCGGGCGGGCGATCGCCGGCTGCCGCGACGAGGTGGTGCTCGCCACGAAGTTCGGCAACGAACGGGGTACCGACGGCTCGATGCTCGGGATCAACGGCCGTCCGGAGTACGTGCACCGAGCCTGCGACGCGTCGCTGCAGCGGCTCGGTGTGGACCATATCGATCTGTACTACCAGCACCGGGTCGACCGCGAGGTGCCCATCGAGGACACCTGGGGCGCGATGGGTGAACTGGTCGCCGCCGGCAAGGTGCGGCATCTGGGTATCTCCGAGGCCGCGCCCGCGACGATCCGCCGAGCCAACGCGACGACGCCGATGGCCGCCGTGCAGACCGAGTACTCGCTGTGGACCCGCGACCCCGAGCACAACGGGGTGCTGGACACCTGCCGCGAGCTGAGTATCGGGTTCGTCGCCTACTCCCCGCTAGGACGCGGCTTCCTGTCCGGGGAGATCAAATCGATCGATGACCTCGACGAAAACGACTTCCGCCGGCACAACCCGCGGTTCACCGGCGACAACTTCCCCCACAATTTCCAGCTCGTGGACCGGGTGCGCCAGATCGCCGGGGAGAAAGGCGTCACACCGGCGCAGCTCGCGCTCGCCTGGGTGCTGTACCAAGGCGTCGTACCGATCCCGGGCACCAAACGGGTGCGCTACCTGGAGGAGAATGCCGCCGCGGTCGACGTCAAACTCAGCGACGACGAGCTGGCCCGCGTTGACGCTGCCGCACCGGTCGGCGCCGCCGCAGGTGACCGTTACCCGAACATGAGCTCCGTACACGTCTAGTCGCAGATCGGCGGGAGGCGAGTCAGTCTCCCGCAGCCGACCAGTTCGACCAGCGTGCGACGTCGATCGCCAGCACCGGGCCGA
>DASUII010000183.1:0-4582 GCA_036279835.1 Pseudonocardiaceae bacterium | reverse complement strand
TGTCGTAGTAGTCGTAGTAGAACGACTTGACGGTGACTGGGATCTGCACACCCGGGATCCGGGCCAGGAAATAGTCGATGTCGTTGTCCCGCCGCAACTCCCCGTCGGAGACGACGTCGATACCGGCTGTCTCCTGGTCCTTCAGCGCCGCCTTGATCGCCATGTCGTGGATCTCCCGCAGATGGCTGCGGCTGATCCGGTTGCGGTAGTAGTCGGTCTTGAGCCGTTCGAGCCACTCGGGGACCGAGTACGACCCGACGACAGTCGTGGGCAGCAAGGGCAGCATGTCAGTCTCGCACCTGCGCAGTCATGGTGACGATGTTGGTACCCGTGCGGGCGAACCGCTGGTAATCCACGTCGAAACCCTTCCGGCGTCCGATATGCGCCAGCAGCGGCCCGTTGACCCAGTTGACGATCGAGCCGTCGTACTTGCCGGGACCGCGGAATCCGGTGCGGTAGCCGTGCACGTCGGTGACGAACAAGTCGTGGCAGACCAGCCGGCCGTAGGGGTGCAGCAGCGGGACGGTGTCGACAAAGCTGGCCACCGCGCCGTTGTTGACGTGCATCCGGATGGCTGCGCCGGACTCCAGCAACGGCCGTAGCATCTCCCCGCTGACCGTCGGCGCGATCTGATAGAGGTCCAGGCCCGCTAGCGGCAGGTACTGCTCTTCCAAGCGCAGTGCCTCCCAGCTGCGCCGCCAGAAATCCACCGCCGTCTCGATCGACGGGAAGTGCGCCGGCGCAGCCTCCGCGAGCAGGGCCGGGCCGAGCCTCAGCAGCTTGCGAATCAGTTCCGGTACCTGATCGGGTGGGGCTGCTACCAGCTGCCCGATTTCGGCGGCCGCTTCCCTCGTCAGGTAGGCCCTGGTCTGAACGATGTAGGTGCGCCCACCGATCTGCGCGACCTCGTCGGTCGGCAGGTTGTCATAGACGTTGGAGATGTACACCAAGAAAATTTTGTAGCGCAGGAAGCCCAGCGCGGTTCGGGGTTGGGTGGCGTCCAGCACGAAGGAGCTGACGTGCTGGTCGTGGTTAGCGACCGCGGTCCGGGCCAGTTGCAGCACATGCGGTGAGTAGTCGCACATGAGGTAGTGCAGCCGGCGGTAG
Organism: Pseudonocardiaceae bacterium; assembly: GCA_036279835.1. Classification (GTDB taxonomy): domain Bacteria; phylum Actinomycetota; class Actinomycetes; order Mycobacteriales; family Pseudonocardiaceae. Next base: position 3,475 of record DASUII010000183.1, on the reverse strand, counting down.
TAGTCCTTGCCGTGCTCGCGGTCCAGCTCGATGAACTCGTCGAGCCAGGTCTTCGCCTGGCCGCCATTGCCCACCCCGAGTTCGACGACGTAGAGCTCCTCGGGTAGCGCATTGCGGGCCGCCAACGAGTCCCACAGCACGAACAGGCTACTGATCATCTCGCGGACCGCGTCCCGGTTGCGCGCGTCGCTCTGCCCGCCCGGCAGGGCCTGCTCGTAGCGGCGGCCGGTGGCTTGCTCCCAGAGATCCAGCGCCTTCCAGTACAACGCGTTGAACTCCCAGATCACGCTGGCGCTGGCGGGCAGCCATGGCTCGAGGTGGATCCGGGACGGGTTGGCATCGCCGAAGCGGGCCCGGATGAGGCCGGCAGTGAGCTGTTTCAGTGGCACGTCGCCGCTGCGGCGGACGTCGATCGCGACTTCCAGCTCGTCCTCGGTCACGACCGCCGCCAGCGGCACCGGAGCCAGCACCGACTCGTGGCCATGGGCCGCGAGGATCGGCCGGATGTCGACGACGTCGCGGAAGTTGCTCCGGTACTGGACCCAGTCGCACACCACCCGGACCCGGGATAGGTCCACCGAATCCTCGGCGAGTGCGTCGACCACCGGGCCGAGCGCGGCGGTCACGTCCACGGGTTTGCTGCCGCGGAGCTTGCCGGTAGGGCGGAAATCAACCAGCACGGCCACTCCCCTCACTCGCTGCCCTGTCGTTGGCTGCCCTGTCGTTAACTGCAGAGCGGTCCGGGCGGGGGCCGACGCCGGCCCGCTCGAGAATCTCCGGGATGCCCCGCTCGTAGCCGAAGGCCATCACATGCGCCCCCGCGACCCCGGAGATCTCGGTGAGCCGCTGGATGATCTCGACGCAGATCTGCATGCCCTCATCGGCGACCCGCGCCGCCGGCACGCCGCGCAGCCGGCGGACCATGGCATCGGGCACGTGGATGCCGGGGACCTTGGTACTGATGTACTCCAGGGCGCGCAGTGACCGCACTGGGCCCACGCCCGCGATGACCCCACACGTACGGTCGATGCCCAGATCGCGGACATCGGACATGAACCGCTCGAAGATGTCGAGGTCGAAGACGAACTGGGTCTGTGCGAACTCGGCTCCGGCCGCGACCTTCTTGGCCAGCCGGCGGGCCCGGAAGCTGATCGGCGGGGAGAACGGGTTCTCCACCGTGCCGATCAACCAGTGCGGCGCGGGATCGACCCGCCGCCCGGACAGCAGCCGCCCCTGGTCGCGCATCGTCCTCGCCGTCCACACCAGTTGAACCCCGTCGATGTCGAAGACCGCCTTGGCGTCCGGGTGGTCGCCGAAGCGGGGGTGGTCGCCGGTGAGCAGCAGGATGTTGGGGATGCCCAGGGTCGCGGCCGAGATCAGGTCGGACTGCAGGGCGATCCGATTGCGGTCCCGGCAGGTCAGCTGCATCACCGGCTCGACGCCGGCGGACATCGCCAGCAGGCTGCCCGCGAAGCTCGACAGCCGGACGTGGGCGCTCTGATTGTCGGTGACGTTGGCCGCGTCGACCCAGCCTCTTAATAAGTCCGCCTTCTTGGCTATCGCGGCCGGGTCGGCACCACGGGGCGGACCGATCTCGGCGGTCACCACGAACCGGCCGGAGGCCAGGGCCCGGCGCAGCCGTCCGCTGACCGGGACCTGGCCGTTGCCCGCGGCACCGGCGGTCACAACGGCTTACCCGGGTCGTTGCGGTGAACGATAGGCAGCTGACGCCGACCATCGGCGGAGGTCCACATCCCCTCGTCGCGGCCCTGCCAGTAATTCACCCAGGAGCTGCGCCCCCACTGCCGGTGATCGATCGGGCGCTGCAGCAGGCTGAGATCCTCGACCCTGCCCTCTGCCTCAGCACGCTCGAAAGCGACCAACCACACGCACCGCACGTCGGGATTCACCTCGCACATGCCGGCGGGTGACACCCCACCGCACGGGCCGTTGCGCAGTTGCTTCGGACAGGTCATCGGGCAGGCGTAACCCGTCGCGGGCAGTGCGCACTGACCGCACATCCGGCATCCGAAGACGGCCCCTTTGATCCGCTCCTCAGCCGCGGTGAACAGCCGGTTCGCCGTCGGGTTGCGCTCCAGCCAGGCGGCCAACCGTCGGTACACCGGGTTCGGTTCCAGCAGGTGGTGCAACCGGTAGAGAGTTCGTGCCGACACCGAGGGCGTGACCGGGGTAGGCCAGCCCGCGTGGCGTCGCTCGGGGGCGGCGCCGATCCGATCGAGATGTTTCCGGGTCGGCATCAGGGACCCGCTGCGAGGCGGTTGAAGCCCGCCCCGCGCAGCCGAGCGACCGTCGCACGGAGGTGCTCGATCTCCCAGTGGAGTAGCTCTACGGCGTCGGCCTCAGGTACTCGGACGGTGTCCTGTGTTGCCAGCAGAGGGCATCCACAATGCGGGCAGTTGAGGTCGTGCACCATCTCAGCCTCCTGACACCGCATGGCCTCGCCCGTGAGGCGGACCACCCCTCTTAGTGAAGAGGGTGCCCCCGTGCGGAACAACCGGGTCCGAACACGAAATCGCCGGCTACTCGTTTGTGGCTTAGCCACAAACGCGGCAGGAGCCACCGGCGGTTACGCTCCGGGCTCACTAGCGATCGAGGAGATGCGATGACCTACTTTCTCTACAAGCTCGTGCCTCCCCGACCTACTTTTTCCCTCGATATGACCGACGCCGAGTCAGCGATCATGGCAGACCACGTTGGCTACTGGACCAGCTTGGCGGCCGACGGCACCGCCGTCGTCTTCGGCGCAGTCGCCGACCCCGCTGGCATCTGGGGCCTCGCCGTAGTGGAAGCCGAGTCCGAACCCGACGTCCGTGCCCTCGGCGACGCCGACCCAGCCATCACCTCTGGACTGGCGACCTACGAGATTTACCCAATGCCCGGCGCCATCGCCCGGCCATAACTCACCCGCGCTGCGCAATGGCCTTTCTCCGTTGACAGCGGAATACTGGAGTTTCCTGAATTTCGCCTGATGATGAGGACCAGGTGCCGTCCAAAGCAGGGCGTCTTGACGCCGCAGTGAGGTTGAACGGGTCAGATGGTGCCCGAGCCTTGCTCGTGATGGAAGCGAAACGATCGCTTACGGTCCGGGATTTACCCGCGGTCGTCGAGCAGCTCCGCGCATACGTCGCTCGGCTTGCTGGACCGGAAATCCCAGCACTCCGGAGTTCGCCGCTGCCGCTGTGGCTTGGCAGCGCCTCGGCGGTGACCTGACCGCAGATGACCTGACTCAGACGGCGTCGCCGCGCTGCTGGGCAGCGACAAACAGTTCGACCCTCAAACTGTCGCGGCTGAGCTGACCCGTTACGCCGCACGTGGGGATGTTGAGCGTCTTTACCTGGTGGGGCTCAATGCCTGCGACCTCCCCGATGGCCCGGTTCTGGTCGCAGGTTGGGACCTGGTGCGGTTAGGTCGAAGCGGAGTCGAAGATCTGATGCCGGTACCCGCGGCGGCCAGG
>DASUII010000182.1:0-8916 GCA_036279835.1 Pseudonocardiaceae bacterium | reverse complement strand
TACTCGGCGCACGAGCCTGCGGGCGACCAGCGCAACCAGCGCGGCACCCGCGCCCGCGGTGAGCGCGACTGTAACCCTGCTGAACGCGGTGGAACGCAGCTGGAGGGTGCTCGGCTCGCCCAGCGGGGTGCCGCCCGGGGTGCTCAGCCGGGCATCGACGCTGAACTGACCCGCCCGGCTGACCTTCGCTGGGATGACCAGCTGCCGGGTACTATGAGCCGGCACCAGCTGCAGCCCGACTTCTCCCGATCGCAGCCCGGCGGTCTCCGACAGGCTCAGTTGCACCTGCATTCCGACCGGAAGCTCATTGCTGACGGTGATCAACAGTGGCGAATCCGAGGCCGCCAGGCTGTAGGTCCCGGGTGGCTGCACGATCCGCACCGATCGGCGCAGGTCGTCGAGCCGGCTGCTCTCCTCGCTGGTGACCAGCGCGGCCCGGCTGGGTAACCCGCGCCAGGCGGTGGACACGCCACGGAGCAGGCCCAGCCGCAGCGGATCGAGCAAGGTGGCCGGCCGCAAATTCGCGGCCGGGTCCAGGACGGTGGCTACCTGGAGATCGCGCAGGACGTTGCGATCCCACAGGACCTCCGCGGTGACCGAAGGAGGGATCTCCTGGGCGCCGGCCTGTGGCGGATAGGTCAGCGCGACGGCGGCATCGGCAGGATGGGTGCTGGCCAGCGTCGGCAGCTCACGAGGCGTGACGAAACCGGCCGCCAGTAGTTGCCGGGCACCGATCAACAGCGCGGTGGCCTCCGTACCGCGGACCTGCCAGCGGCGCGGCGGGACCAGCACGACAGGCCGACCGCTGGCAGCGCGATACGCCAGTGCGCCGAGCCCGTCCTGGGTGGGTAGCGGGTTCGCGGTGCTGGCCAGCGCGCTGGTCACCAGCGGGTCGACGAGTACACCGACGGGGGTGGCGCCGTGGCCGCCCAGTATGGCGATGCCGGGGTTGGTGGTACCTGACGAGCCACCAACCAGGCTGACCACGTCGGCTGGGGCCGCCGATGCGGGGATGATGCCGCGCGGGTCCAACAGCACGGCGTGGGTCTGCAGGGCGGTGAGGTCAGCCAGTGTTCGCTCGTCGAGCATCTGGTCGGCCGGCCAGCTCACCCCGGTCAGTGGCTGCACCCCGAGCAGGTCTCCCACCAGCCGCGCGCCGGTGCTGGTGGCCAGCGCCTCCAGGTCGGTCAGGCCGGCCCGGGACAGCGCTACCAGGTCGGCATCTGCATAGGGCAGCGGCAGCACGCAGCGCCCCTGGACGGCCACGCGCAGCCGATCGAGCCAGGTCCGCGCATCCCGCGCACCGGTGCCGTCGCTGATCCCGCCCGGGTGCGACACCCGGTAGCCGTGGCTCATCCCGTCGAGGGTCTCCAACAGCAGTGGATCGACCGCCACGCACACGGCCGCCCCCAACGGTGACCCCGGTGGCACCGCCTGTTCCAGCGCCCCAAGCAGCCCGTCCAGCCGCCCACCGGGCGCGATGTCGGCGGCCAGCGGGTCGGTTCCGGCGCGGTCACTGTGCAGCAGAACCGGGTCGCCGGGCTCGCTCGGGAGTCGATCGGGTGTGGCGGCCAGCGGCCACAACACGGTCAGCGGGGCGGGGTGCGGGGGTTGCGCGAGCACCGGACCCGGTGGTTCACCTGGGCCGGCAGGGGGAATGCCGAGCACCGGCAACAGCAGCGGGACCGACGCCAGCCGCGCGACGCCGCCGAAGTCCGGTTGTCCGTTGAGGTTGACTAGCACCGGGTACACACCTGGTTCGGTGATCTGCAGCGACTCCAGGTCGGCCCCGCCGCGCAACGGCACCTCGAGGGTAAACGGGCTGCTCTGGCCGGGGGCGAGAGCAACCGGTAGCGGCTGGAATCGGGTGACGTGCGGCGCGTCGGCGCCGCCCGCGACGGCGCGCGCGGCGGCGGCGTCGGAGGTGATCGGCTCGTCGCGTTGCAAGCGGACCGCGAGCTTGGTGATCGGGCGGTCCCCGATGTTGACCACCGTGCCGGTCACCCGGAGCACCGGCGCGCTGGTGGCGGTGACCATCCGCGGCGACACACTGGACAGCTCAAGCCGAGCTAGCACATTCGGACGGTCCGGTTGCCCCATCGCTAGCGCCGCCACGACGCCGGGGCCCAGTAAGATCAGCACCGTCACCAGGACGGCTGCGGCGCCACGATGGAGCCAGTATCTCATCCCGAAGTTCTCATCTGCGGGCCCCTCATGCGGAGTCCGCGAGAATCGTGGTGGCGCGCTGGACCAGGCGCCGCTCGTCGGCGTAGGCCAGCCGTGCCGGCAGATCAGCCAGCGCTACCCAGGCCACCTCGGTGACCTCGACGTCAGCGTCGGAGAGCTCCCCGCCCACCGCGCGCAGCAGGAAGTGGTGCACCGTCTTGTGCACCCGGCGATCTTCGGCGACGAACCAGTAGTCGATGCTGCCCAAGGCGGCCATCACCGCGCTGTCGATGCCGGTCTCCTCGGCCACCTCACGCACGGCTGCCTGTTCCGCGGTCTCGCCGTCCTCGACGTGCCCCTTGGGCAGCGACCACAGCAGCCGGCCGCGCCGGTCCAGCCGGCCGATCACGGCTGCTCGCCCGGTCTCGGTGTCCACCACCAGCCCACCGGCCGAGGTCTCCGCCACGGTGCGCATCCGGGCGGAGCGACTCTTGGCCTGGCCAGGTGCCTTGCGCGCATCCTTGTCTCGGCTGGACTTTCTGGAGCGCGCAGGCATGGCGCCGATGGTATCGGCGTCGCCGCCTTGCCCGTGGGCCAGTCGTCGCAACGGAGCAGTTACCCTCGCTCCTCGTGTCACCCTCACCTTCCGCGCTCGGAAATCGCATCCCGGCCGCGAGTCACGCACAGCACAATGCCATCGTGGAGCTACTGCGGATCGCGCCGGTCGCCGACGAGCTGGCCGCCCGGTTCACCGCGGCCGGCCATTGCCTGTACCTGGTCGGCGGCAGCGTGCGCGACGCGCTGTTGGGCAGGTTGGGCACCGACCTGGATTTCACCACCGACGCACGACCGGACGTCATCAGCGCCATCCTGGCCGGCTGGGCGGATGCCGTATGGGATACCGGGATCGCCTTCGGCACCGTCGGCGCTACCAAGGCCGGCGTCCAGTGCGAGATCACCACCTTCCGGGCGGATCGCTACGACCGGGTGTCGCGCAACCCCGACGTGATCTTTGGCGATACCGTCGAGGGCGACCTGGCCCGCCGTGACTTCACCGTCAACGCGATGGCGGTGCAGTTGCCGCTGCGAGACCACGGCCGGTTCGTCGACCCACACGGCGGGATGGCCGAGCTGGCGCGCCGTGAGCTGGACACCCCCGCGACGCCGGAGGAGTCCTTCGCCGACGACCCACTGCGGATGCTGCGCGCGGCCCGGTTCGTCTCCCAGCTCGGCTTCACCCTGGCCCCGCGGGTCCGGGAGGCGCTGGTTGCGATGGCGGGCGAGATCCGCCGGATCACCGTCGAGCGGGTGTCGGCGGAACTGTCCAAACTGCTACTCGGCGCCGATCCGCGAGCCGGCGTCGAGCTGATGGTGGACACCGGGCTGGCCGAACACGTGCTGCCTGAGGTGCCTGCGATGCGCCTGGAGATCGACGAGCATCACCAGCACAAGGACGTCTACACGCATTCGTTGATTGTCCTCGAGCAGGCGATCGCGCTGGAAGACGGCGAGCCGGACCTGGTGCTGCGGTTGGCGGCGTTGCTGCACGACATCGGCAAGCCGGCCACCCGCCGCCACGAGCCCGCCGGCGGGGTGAGCTTTCACCATCACGAGGTCGTCGGGGCCAAGCTGGTCCGCAAGCGGTTGCGCGCGCTGCGTTACCCCACCCGGGTCATCGACGACGTCGCCACGCTGGTGTTCCTGCACCTGCGGTTCCACGGCTACGGCGGCGGCGAGTGGACCGACTCGGCGGTGCGCCGCTACGTCACCGACGCCGGCGATCTGCTGCCCCGGCTGCACAAGCTCGTCCGGGCCGACTGCACCACTCGCAACCGTCGTAAAGCGCTCGCGCTGCAGCGCACCTACGACGATCTGGAGTCGCGCATCGAGCGAATCCGCGCCGAGGAGGACCTCGCCGCGGTGCGCCCGGACCTGGACGGCAACGCGATCATGGAGCTGCTCGGGTTACCGCCGGGTCCGCTGGTCGGCCAGGCGTGGCGACACCTCAGGGAGGTGCGCCTGGACCGGGGTCCGCTGTCTCGGCAGGAGGCCGAGGTTGTCCTGCGCCGGTGGGCGCAGGACAACCTCGGCTCGTGAGTGAGTAACAGTGTTATGGCACTCAATGCCACTCACGAGTCCTGACGACGCCCCGGTCGTCCTGCTCGACGATCAGTTGCAGCCGATCGGGCAGTTGCCCAAGTCCCAGGTGCACCATGCTGCGACGCCGCTGCATTTGGCGTTCTCCTGCTACATCTTCGACGGCTCCGGCGCCGTGCTGATGACCCGCCGCGCGTTCAGCAAACGGACCTGGCCAGGGGTGTGGACGAACACCTGCTGCGGTCATCCGTTGCCCGGTGAGGCATCCGCCGACGCGGCCGCCCGGCGACTGCGTGAGGAGCTGGGGTTGCGCCTGGTGCGCTCGGCAGTGGCACTGCCCGACTTCCGCTACCGGGCAGCGGCGGCCGACGGCGTGGTGGAAAACGAGTTCTGCCCGGTGCTCGTCGGCAGCGTCGACGGCGAACCGCGGCTCGATCCGTCCGAGGTGCTGGAATACCGGTGGGTGCCCTGGTCCGACGTGGTGACCCTCGCCGAGACCACCCCCTGGGCGATCAGCCCCTGGTCAGCCCTTCAGATCCCGCAACTCTCCGCCCTCACCCCCCATCCCGCATCCCTCCTCAAAGCGGCACCACCCCGACATGGGGACATATCGGGGTAAAACAGCTCCCATTTACCCCGATATGTCCCCATGTCGGGGGGCGGCGCTTGGCTGGCGGTCGATGAGCGGGTAGAGGGTGGCGGTGGTGAGGTAGGCGACGGCGGCGAGCAGCAGCAGGTGCGGTGCGTGGCCGTTGGGGGGAACCAGGGTGGCCGCGAGGGCGACTGCGAGGACGTAGCCGACGTTGAAGACGGTGTCGTAGAGCGCGAAGACCCGGCCACGCACATCGTCGGCGACGTCGGCCTGCACCGTGGCATCCAGGCTCAATTTCACCACCTGGCCGGCCGTGGACAGGGCGAATGCGGCGGCCAGCATCGTCGACATGAGCATCGGCAGGCCGAGCGTGACGATCACTATTCCGGCGACAACCAGCGCTCCCCGGACGGTGCGTCGGCGGCCGAAGCGGGCGACCAGTAGTGGGCTGAGCACCGCCGCGAGCAGCAATCCTGCGGCACCCGCGGCGAGCAGTTCGCAGACCCCGGGCAACCCGGACCGGAACACTCCGTGCGATCTGAAGGAGTTGCGGTAGAGCAGCAACGCCACCAGGGTCGCGATCCCGAACGAAAGCCGGTGCGCCACGAGCGCTACCAGGCCGGCGGCCACGCTGGGTACTCGAGCCGCTGCCGCCAGGCCGTCGCGCAGCCCGTTGGCCACCGCGCGAGTCGCCTCCGCGGGCTCGTCGACGGAATCTGGGCCCAACTGCCCGCGATGAAAGCCGGTCGCGAGCACCGCGGCGACCAGCGAGCCCGCAATGGCGCCCGCCGTCACCCACGCTGACCCGGTGTTGCCCGGCCCGATCAGGCCGCGCAGTCCGATTGCGCATACCCCGCCCAGGAGGGTGCACGCCGAGCCGATGGTGGCGGCCAGCGCGTTGGCCTCAACGAGGTGCCGTGCTGGAACCACGTGCGGCAACCCGGCGGACAGTCCGGCCAGCACGAACCGGCTCAACCCGGTCACCAGCAGTGCCCCCAGATACAGCGGGGCGCCTGCCACCCCGAACCCCACCGCCAGCGCGACCAGCACGATCGGGAGGCCACGCAGCAGATTCGCCACGATCAGGATCCGGCGGCGGTCCCAGCGGTCCAGCAGTGCCCCGGCGAACGGCCCCACGAGGGAGTACGGCAGCAGCAAGACAGCGAGCCCGGCCGCGACCGCCATCGGGTTGGCTTGGCGCTCCGGGTTGAACAGCACGGCGCCGCCCAGTCCCGCTTGGAACACCCCATCGCCCCACTGCGCGGCGAAGCGGGAGGCCAGCAACCGGCCGAACCCGCGGCTGCCCAGCAGCCGCCGCATCCCGAGCCGGTCAGGCACAGTGGAGCAGACCATGGTCTGCGACGACGTCACGACCATGCAGGCTAGCGGTGTCGGGTGCCTTGTGGTGACTTTGTGGTGTGCGCAACGATAGTGAGATCGAGGACGTGGGTGCGGTGAACTCCCTGGAACGGGGATCGGCGCTGGTTGCCGCCCCGGGGCTGCTAGATCCCAACTTTCGCCGCACCGTCGTACTCATCATCGATCACACCGCGTCGGGCTCGCTCGGCGTCGTGCTCAACCGGCCCAGTGAGGTGCCGGTGTGCGACGTGCTGCCGTTGTGGGGTCGGCACGCCACGCTGCCCCGGGCGCTCTATGTCGGCGGCCCGGTACAACGACGCGCTGCGCTGTGCGTGGCCGCGCTGCCCGCTGGCGTGGACGCCGAGCGCACCGAGGGCATGATCAAAGTCCGCGGATCGCTGGCCCTGATCGACCTGGATGCGGATCCGGACCTGTTGGCGCCGCAACTGCGGGGGCTGCGGGTATTCGCCGGGTACGCGGGTTGGGGTGAAGGTCAACTGGCCGGTGAGATCAGCCGCGGGGACTGGGTGGTCGTGCCAGCGTTGGCCGATGATGTGCTGGCGCCGCTCAATACCGACCTGTGGAGTCGGATATTGCGCCGCCAGGGTATGCCCTTGGCCCTGCTAGCCACCTACCCCGCCGACCCAACCCAGAACTGAGCCGGGTTAAGCCGCAATCGCCATTCGGAGCCGAATGGCGGATTAGGGTCGGCCCACGAGATTACTGACCGTTCAACGCTGCTGGTCGACCGTTTAGCGATGGTTATCGGCGGGCCTCCGCCAACTGGAACTTGATCTGTGCAGTGATGTCGAGGCACTCATACACCCACCCATGGCCCCCAGACTCCGGGCTGGGCAACATCCGAGGGGTACTCAGTGTCTCGTGGAAAGCACGCCAAGCCTCGTGGTAAGCACGCCAAACCGACCTCGCATCACCACTTACCGACTGCCCTGGCGGCGGTGGCCCTGGCTGCCGGCGGTGTCCTCGCCTTCGCCGGCAGCGCGGCCGCCGCACCGCTGCCCGGCCGCAGCACCGCGGCGCGGCCCGCCGGTCAGGCCGACGTCGTTGCGCTGCGGGCGTTGGACGCGGCATTGTCGCAGCGCGGTACCCGCTACCGCAGCGGCGGCAGCGGGCCGGGCGGGTTCGACTGCTCCGGGCTGGTGCAGTGGTCCTACCGCCAGGCCGGGCTCTACCTGCCCCGCACCGCCGCCGCGCAGTCGCGGGTCGGTACCCGGGTGAGCCTGTCGCAGATCCGGCCCGGAGACCTGATCTTCTACTCCTACGGTGGTGGTGTCGGACACGTCGCGATGGCCGCCGGAGACGGCATGCTCATCGAGTCGTCACAGTCCGGCCACCCAGTGGCCAAGCGCCGGATCTATACCAGGGGACTGGCCGTGATCCGACGCGTCGCCGAGCCACCACCCACAGCGACAGCACCAGCGCCACCCGCTGTGCGCAATGGTGGGGCCGGTACTCCCTGGCGCTCCGGCGCACCATCGCGAGTCTGGTGAGGGCGTCGAGGAACGCTCCCGCCGGCTAGATGATCTCTGCTGGAGCACACTGGGGGCGCGGGACGTCGCCCACCACTGCGAGAGGCTGACCAGCGATGACATGGAGACGCGCACGTCGGGCGCAGTATCACCCCCCTGACGTGCACCCAATCGGTCCGGGTCAGGAGTCGGTATGGGATTACCCGCGTCCGCCACGAGCCGAACGGGTGTGTCGCCGCGCTCGGATCGTGCACGGTGGGACCCTCGTGCTCGACACCGACGATGTGGTCCGCGTACTGGAGACCTCGCACCCGCCGACCTACTACCTGCCGCGCTCGGAGTTCCGAGTGCCGCTGCTTCCCGCGCCGCGGCTGACGATGTGCGAGTGGAAGGGCGAGGCCTACTACGTCGATCTGGAGGTGCCCGGCGTTGCGCCGCTGCGCGAGGTCGGCTGGTGGTACCCGCAGCCCGATCTGCGCTACCCGCAACTCACCGATCGGGTCGCCGTCTACGCCGGCCGGTTCGACGAAGTGACGCTGGACGGAGAACCGGTGACGCCGCAGCCGGGCGAGTTCTACGGCGGCTGGATCACGTCGGACGTCGTCGGCCCCTTCAAAGGTGGCCCCGGGAGCTCGGGCTGGTAGGCACGGCGCACCTGGCGGATTGCCACCTTGGATCACTAACGTACAACCGCCCACCTTCGGTGACATGCTCAGACGAGTTCGACGGCACAGACCACGCCGGGGGCCTTGCTCAGCCGGGCATCACCGGTCACCAGCGGAACGCCGAGCCGGACGGCGAGTGCGACGTAGAGCGCGTCGTAGAAACTCAGGTTCTCCCGCCAGGTCCACGCCAGCTCTGCCAGCGGGCCGGCATGCGGATAGCGATGGTCGATGACCAGCCGCGCGGCATTCAACGCGGTACGGGCTTCCTCGCTACTGATGATCGCGGCGCGTTCGTGTCGCCGCAGTACGCTGCCGACTTCGGCATCGATCAGGTGTGGCGCGTGCAGGCGCATGTTCGACAGCCGGCCCCGCAGTGCGTCCGCCGCGTCGTCCTTGCCGTTGAGAGCCAGGACAAGCGCCGACGCATCGAGCACGTAGTCGTTCACCGCCGGTCCGCGGCCAGGTCAGCCAGGATGGACTCGTGGGTAGGGCCGGGCGTCTGGCTGGCCGCCCGCGCGGCCTCCATGGCCATCAGCACCTCCTCGGT
>DASUII010000181.1:0-7343 GCA_036279835.1 Pseudonocardiaceae bacterium | reverse complement strand
ACCCAGCACCAGGACGACATGCGTGGAACCGCGGGCGTTAGCTCCCACCGCGCCGGCGCCGACCTCAACCTCCAGCTGCATCCCGATGCTGGCCATGGCCTGCTCGGCGGCCTCTTGGAGATCTTCCGGATCAGCAGTGGTAGCGACCAGCACGCCGAGAATGATCCGGCCCCGGATCACCACCTGCTCGACGTCGAGGATCTCCACCCCGTGCTGGGTAAGCGCCGAGAAGATCACCGACACGACCCCCGGCTTGTCCCGTCCGGTGACCGTCACCAGCAGGGTTGTCCGTGGGTTAGCGATCACTTGTCCCCTGGGTCGTCAATCTCGTCTTGCAGCACGGCCTGCGCTGCCTTCTCGCTCGCCGCTACCGGGTGGCCGCGTCCACCGGTATGCCCTTCATCCCGTATCCGCTCCATCATGTGTGGGTAATGCAGCTCGAAGGCCGGTCGCTCGGAACGGATCCGGGGCAGCTCGGTGAAGTTGTGCCGCGGCGGCGGGCACGAAGTCGCCCACTCCAACGAATTGCCATAACCCCATGGATCGTCAACGGTGACGACCTCGCCGTAACGGTAGCTGCGGAACACATTCCACAGGAACGGCAGCGTAGAAGCGCCGAGCACGAAGGCACCGATCGAGGACACCATGTTCAGGGTGGTGAAACCGTCGCTAGGGAGGTAGTCGGCGTAGCGGCGCGGCATCCCCTCAGCGCCGACCCAGTGCTGCACCAGGAACGTCAGGTGGAAGCCGATGAATGTGGCCCAGAAGTGGAACTTACCCAGTGGCTCGTCGAGCATCCGGCCGGTGATCTTCGGGAACCAGAAATAGATCCCGGCGAAGGTGGCGAACACGATCGTGCCGTAGAGCACGTAGTGGAAGTGCGCCACCACGAAGTAGGTGTCGCTGACATGGAAGTCGATCGCGGGAGCGGCCAGCAGCACCCCGGTCAACCCGCCGAGCAGGAACGTCACCAAGAAACCGATCGAGAACATCATCGGAGTCTCGAATGTTATCTGCCCTCGCCACATCGTGCCGATCCAGTTGAAGAACTTCACTCCGGTCGGCACCGCGATGAGGAAGGTGGTGAACGCGAAGAAAGGCAGCAGCACTGCGCCGGTGGCGTACATGTGGTGCGCCCACACCACCACCGACAACGCGCCGATCGACAGTGTGGCGAAGATCAGGCCCTTGTACCCGAACAGTGGCTTTCGGCTGAACACCGGGAAGATCTCCGACACGATGCCGAAGAAAGGCAGCGCGACGATGTAGACCTCGGGATGGCCGAAGAACCAGAAAAGGTGCTCCCACAGGATGGTCCCGCCATTGGCCGGGTCGAAGACGTGCGCCCCGAGCCGACGGTCAGCCTCCAAGCCCAGCAGGGCCGCAGTCAGGATCGGGAACGCCAACAAGACGAGCAGCGACGTGACAAAAATGTTCCAGGTGAAGATCGGCATCCGGAACATCGTCATCCCGGGTGCCCGCAAACAGACCACTGTGGTGATCATGTTGACCGCACCCAGAATGGTGCCCAGTCCAGCGAGCACCAAGCCCATGATCCACAAGTCCCCGCCCGCGCCGGGTGAATGGATGGCGTCGGACAACGGCGTGTACGCGAACCAACCGAAGTCCGCCGCGCCACCGGGCGTCAGGAACCCGGACAACACGATGATACCGCCGAACGCGAACGCCCAGAAGGAGAAGGCGTTGAGTCGAGGAAAAGCCACATCCGGAGCGCCGATCTGCAGCGGCATTATCAAATTGGCGAACGCGAACAGGATAGGCGTGGCATACAGCAGCAACATGATCGTGCCGTGCATGGTGAACAGCTGGTTGTACTGCTCGTTGGACAGGAACTGCATGCCCGGTCGGGCCAGCTCAGCGCGCATCAGCATCGCCATGCTGCCGCCGACGAAGAAGAAGGCCATCGAGGTGACCAGGTACAGCATGCCGATCACCTTGTGATCGGTGGTCTGCAGCAGATTGAGCAGTGCCGAGCCCTTGACCGTGTGGCGCACTGGACGCGGACGGGTAACGATCGGCTGGGGTGCTACGGCCGTCACAGGTTCCCTCCCGGTTGTCCACGACTCACCGTGCACGGTACCGACCCAGGCGACTGTAGTCACCGTGGTCCACGCGTGATGTTACCGGCCGCGGCGGACGACGCTGCTAGTGCCTCCTCACGGCCAGAGCAGCCGGTCCGACCGGAACGCAGTCGGGGTTTACGATCACGCAGAGTGGGGTACTAACTACAACTATGGTTCGACTATCCTTTACACCGATTACTCACCCGCTCCGGACCATTGCCGTGGGGCTGCTGGGCGCCGCGGCCATGGTGGTCGCGACGACGACGGGGGCCGCGGCCGCGACGAGCAGTGCGCCGTGTTCGGGCTCAGCCCGGGCCTGCGTGGACCTGTCGACCCAACAGGCATGGCTGATGCGAAACGGCGGTGTCAGTTACGGGCCCGTGCCGGTAGCGACCGGCAAGCCCAGTGCACCGACCGCCCCCGGCACCTTCCATGTGTTCTGGAAGGATCTGCACCACCGCAGCAGTCTGTTCCACAATGCTCCGATGCCGTACTCAGTGTTCTTCAACGGCGGGGACGCCTTCCACGAAGACAGCGTGACGGTCCCCTCCAACGGCTGTGTACACCTGAGTCAGGGTGCCGCCCAGACCTTCTACAACACTCTGCACGTCGGAGATGTGGTACAGGTCGTTCGCTGATCCGTATCACCAGGGCTGATCCATACCGCAGGGGGAAGCAATGCAGTTCATGGTGCTCGGCTACGACGGCAAAGACGACGACGCCCTCGCTCGGCGCCTCGCCGTTCGCGAACGACACCTCGCCGTGGGAGATCGGCTCGCCGCCGACGGCACACTGCTCTTCGCCGCAGCGATCCTTGACGCCAACGCAACGATGATCGGATCGATGCTGGTTCTCGACTTTCCGTCTCGCGTCGAGTTGGATGAATGGCTCGCCGTCGAGCCCTACGTTACCGGTGACGTGTGGCGAGAGATCGAAATCTCGCCAGTCAGAGTCGGTCGATCAGTAATCGGTGCACGCCGGTAGCTGGACTACTCGACAGGTTTCAGAGTGCCCGGCTCGCCGAACATCACCACCACGTCACCCGGCTGGACAACTGTGTCCCGGCTCGGGTTCGGCAACAGCTCGCCGCCGGCGCGGCGGATCAGCAGCGCGGTCGCCGAGCCGCAGACCTGGTCCAGGGTATGGCCGACCAGCTGCGATTCATCGGTGATGAGCAACTCCTCAATGCGCAGCGCTGCGGTGCCGCGCCGCGCGAGATCCAAGAAGTCGACCACCTCGGGCCGCAAGGCGATCAGCGCCATCCGTCGACCGCTGGTGGCATACGGCGAGACCACCCGATCCGCACCTGCCCGGTAGAGCCGGTCCGCTGCGGCGTCCTCGGAGGCCCTGGCCACGATACTGATGTCGGGATTGAGCGACCGGGCCACCAACGTGATGTAGACGTTCTCCGCATCGGAGTCGACCGCGCACACCAGGCCGCGCGCGCGGTGGATGCCAGCGGCGCGCAGCAGGGCCTCCGAAGAAGAGCTGCCGATCAAATAGAGCACGCCGTCGCGGCGTAGATCCTCCTCCAGCTCGGGCCGCACCTCAATCACGACGAATGGCACGCCATCGGCTTCGAACTCGCGAGCCGCTGCCCGGCCCACCCGCCCGTAGGCGCAGATGATGTGGTGATCGCGCAGGTCGGTGATCCGTCGCTGCATCGAGCGCCTCCTCGACCTCTGGGCGAGCTGCCCGTCGACCAGCGCGGTGGCCAGCACGCCGAGAGCGGCCACGAACACCGACACCCCGAACAACGACAAGCTCACTGTGAAGATCTTCGCGCCGTCGGACAGCGGCACGGGCGTGGCGAATCCCTCGGTGGTCAGCGTCGAGACGGTGAGGTAGATCGCATCGACCAGATTGAAGCCGAACAAAAGGTAGCCGACCACGCCGTAAGCGACCAAGACGACCACCGCCGAGCCCAGCAACCACGCGCGGCTGGCGAAACCCGTCCCCGTGGCGCTCATCCCAAGCCCATCTTCGCCAGTGGTGGAGAAGCCAGGGACCCTATTACAACACGATGGCGCAGGTCAGCGGCTTGCAGGCCCTACTCTGGACGCTACCGCACCCGATGCAGCCGGTCGATCGGCCGCCCAAACGACACCCGCCAGGGTCTGCCAAGCAGCTCGACGCCGCAGTCACTGCGGGAGGCCATCGACCAACACCACCCGGACTGTTCGACCTCATCTACGCCAACAGTGTGCTGGTCACCCAGCTCGATAGCGATGACAGCCGCTAGCTCGGCGACCAGCGCGTCACCAGCATCGAGTACGACGCCGGGGTCGCCCGCCAGGCCCGACAGCGCGATTCGCTTCGAAACAGTCGAACTCGGCGACTCAGCGGGACATACCGTGAGCCAGTAGAACCGTTCTGGTGGAGCTGACGGGACTCGAACCCGTGACCCCCGCACTGCCAGTGCGGTGCGCTACCAGCTGCGCTACAGCCCCGAAGCGATCACCACGGCCCCACCGCGGCGCGTTGGTCACGGTACACGAGGCCGGCGATGATCCCCGAACAGGACCCAGAGTCAGCGTCGGTTGGCGCTCAGCGCCTGGTCCAACCATCCTTCATCACTGATGTCAATGATCGCACCGTTGACGACGACGCTCGGAGTGCCGAATCGGTGGTCGGGTCGCAGCCCGCTGATGTAGTGATTGGCGTTCGCGGTTGCAGTGGCGACCCGCTGCTTCGCACCGGCCTGCACACAGGCCGCGAAGGTGTCGTGGGCTCCCAGGGAGCGGCCGAGCTGCTGGAGTTGCGCGGTGGTCCACCCGTGACCGCCCTCCGGGGGCTGCGCGGCGAACAGGCTGTCGTGGAAGCGAGGGAAGATATCGGCGTCGGTGGCGCAGTAGGTCGCACCGGCGGCGAGCGTGGAGTACCCAGGCGGAACCGACAGCTCATCGAGGATGGCCACCGGGTGGTAGACGACCTTGGCTTTGCCGTCGGCAGCGGCTTGCGCGAGCCGCTGATGGTAGAGCTTCTCGAACTGCCCACAGATCGGGCACATGAAGTCTTCGTAGACATCGATGGTCGTCGGCGCCGTTGGGCTGCCGATCACGATGGCGTCGCCTTGCAGGGAAACCGGATACTGCACGCCGGCGGCGGCGACCGGAATCGCCACCGGTAAGGCACCCGGCTTGTTACGGTTCTGCAGCCATAGCCCGACCCCGACGACAACTGCTAGCACCACCACGATGGCGATTCCCGCGATCATCCCGCGGTTGCCTCCACCGCCCCCCCGAGCCGCCGTCACCGCCTGCGCAGCCTGCCGCTTGCGCTTGTCCTCGGCCTTCTCGCCGCCGCCCACGACACGTCCCTTCTTGCTCAGTTGACTGGATTCCCGGCGGCGCGCCACTGTGCGCCTGGATCCGCTCGCAGCCACCCGTCAACGCTCAGCGCTGTCCGGGGGCGCACCACCAGCCACAACGCCAGCAGCCACGTACCGACGTCGCGCGCCAGCTCCTGCGGGTAGCGCGTGTCCCCCTTGGCCACCGTTCCCCCACCACCGAAGCATCCGCAATCAATGGACAATCCGCGACCCCAGGCCTGTGCCACCGCACTCATCAGTATTACCAACAGTACCGCCGCGGCCAGGGCTACCCACCGGGTGAAGGCACCTACCAATAGCAGGGTTCCCAGTACCAGCTCCAGCAACGGCAACGCGGTGGCGACCGGCCCGACCAGGTCCGGTGGCAACAGTTCGTAGGCGCGCACCGCGATCCGGGTCTGGGCCGGGTCTACGACCTTGAGTGCGCCGGAGACCAGAAACACCGCGGCAAGTCCAAGTCGCACCACGGTACCCAGGCCGTCGACGGCGGATCGGGATGGGCGGGCCACCCGGTCAGACTAGACACTCGCGCGTAGGCAAGGCGAGGCTGCCCATCGCGAGGCGAACCTGGGCATCGCCGTGCCCCGGTGCACTCCGTACCGTAGCGGGGGAGGGCGTCGCTGAGGTGCGGTGATCAATGATGGCTGTCCAGCCGGGTGATGAGATCGGGCACGTCCACCAGGACGTATCCGGAGGCTGGCTTCGACCGGCCGTATTCGGCGCGATGGACGGTCTGGTGACCAACATCGCGTTGATCGCAGGTGTGGGCGCCAGCGGTGCGGGCGCTCATCTGATCGTGTTGACCGGGATGGCCGGCCTGGTGGCGGGCGCGTTCTCGATGGCACTCGGCGAATATGCGTCGGTCGAGACCCAAAACGACCAGGTGCGCGCCGAGGTCAAGGTGGAACGCGACGAGCTGCGCCGGCATCCGGCCGCGGAGCAGGCCGAGCTGGTCAGCTCCTACGTCCAGATGGGACTGACTCGCGAGACCGCGAAGCGGGTGGCCGCCGAGGTGCACGCCAACCCGTCGCTGGCGGTCCGGGTGCACATCAATCACGAACTCGGCGTCAACCCCGACGATCAGCCGTCCCCGTGGGTGGCCGCCGGCTCGTCGTTCCTCTGCTTCGCGATCGGCGCGCTGGTCCCGCTGATCCCCTACCTGCTCGGCTTCGCCTCGCTGCTCACCGGTCTTGCCGCCGGCGCGGGTGGGCTTTTCGTGGCCGGGGGCCTCTCATCCCGGTTCACCACCCGCCCGTGGTGGCTGGGCGGGCTGCGCCAGGTGGGTTTCGGAGCGATCGCCGCGGTCGCCACCTACCTGGTCGGAGCCTTGATCGGGGTCGGCGCGCGCTGAGTCCATCGCGGTACGCGGCTCAGGCGAGCGCAGCCAGACCACCGCAGCAAGCAGCGAGACGCTGCCGGTTAGGATGAAGGCGGCGGAGTAGGACAGCTTGTCAGCGAGTAGTCCGGTCGCGATCGGGCCGAGGATCGCGCCGATATCGGAGGTCATCTGGGCAACGGCCAGCGCCGCAAGAACAGCCAAGCCACGGCAGCGGCGACCAAGCTCGTGGACCGACCGCGCAGTGCAGGCGGGGTGAGTCGGATCAATAGCGCGACCGCCGAGACGGTGAACATGGTCGACCCGACACCGCCCAGCGACCGCAATATCAGCAGCTGCCAGTAATTCGCAGCGAACGCGCATGCGTCGGTCGACAAACCGACTACGATGATACCCCCGATGTAAACCGACCGTTCTCCGAGTGCCGACACCAGCTTGCCACTGATCGGCGGCGAACGCCAGCCGCATGAACGCGAAAGCACTGATCACGATCGAGGCCGCGGTGACGCTGACATCGAAGCTGCGAGCGAAGGCCGGTAACGCTGGTGCGACGATTCCGAAGCCGAGAGCGATCACAAAACTGACTGTGACC
>DASUII010000180.1:0-15660 GCA_036279835.1 Pseudonocardiaceae bacterium | reverse complement strand
TCCTGGGTGTGCGTGACGTCATGTTCCGGTGTTCCTCCTCGTTCGAGATCACTCCGCGAGAGGGCGGTACGGCCTTCCCCTCGGCGGCCGTGGATCCCTCGTACCTGCAATGGAAGCTCCGACTCCACCGTGTTTCGGTGGGCGATCTCCGGGCGTCCAGGTACCGGCTCAACGACGTGGGAGTCGACGCAGATACGACCGGCACCCTTACTACTCCCCGAACGGTGACTGCCTGCCGGTCGAAACTGCTGGAAGGCACACGCAGCGTAGATATCGGCCGGACCGAGGCGCCCGCAGATGCCACAGATAGGACAAAAAGGCCCTGAATCGGTTGCTCTCAGTTACTATTGGGCTTGTAGGGCAGGAATCAGCGGTCTTCGGAGCACTGACCGTGGCCCCCGCGGAGCGGACAGGTTCCGGCATGATTGACTGCGCTGCGACATGTCACCATCGCGCCGCCGCAGGCCGGTCATCATCGCCATTGCGGCTGGGCTGCTCGCTTTCGCGGCCGTCGCCTGTAGCGATCGGCCCGTCACCCCGCCCCCGATCGATCACGCCGGGACCGCAGTCCCTGCGGCGGTCCAGCCGGTGCCGGCACCACAGCCGATGGCCGACGGGCCGTGCCGCTATCTGCCGGCGGCGGCGGTACAGGCAGCCAACGGCGAGCGTGTCGTCGCGGTACGGATCTCCGACACCGGTCCAGACCGGCCGCAGCCGGCCTGTTTCTTCTTCGCGGCTAACGGCACCGTGCAGCTACGGACCTGGATCCTCGCGACCACGCCGCAGGTAGCGCGAGCAACCGTCGACGCTGCCGCCCCGGTCGCGAGCTCCGATCTGGCGCAGCTTCCCGGTGGCTGGTCCGGCGGCTCGCAGCCGACCGCCGATGGAGCGGTGTTCGCGGTCAGCCGGCAGGGCACCGCAGTGGTGATCACGACCAATCAGCGGCAGACGATCGGCGCCCGCCGGGTCGCTGTGCAGGTGATCGCCGCCCTGGGTCTGTAAGCTCAGTCGTTGCCGGCCGAAGGACGTTGCGCGCGTACGACGCCATTGCCGGTCGGAGACTGTCCGGTGGCTACCTGGTTGCGGTACTGCCCAGTCCCCCGCTCGACCTGCCGGATCGCCAACCACTCGGGATCGCGCCGTGGCTGCCGGCGGTTGCGCAGCACTACGCCGGCGACTCCCGCGATCCCGAGCAACAGCGGAACCACCCACCGCCAGCGGCGGATGGAGCCCTGCGTCTTCGCCTCGTTCACGTCCTTAGCCCTTCATGATTGTCGCCGTCGCTGCGTGGCTGCTCGGTATCGTCGACCTGAACTAGATATGCCCATCCTGCCGCGTCCGCAACCGAACGGCCCTTCACCGACAAGGCGGTCTGGCAGGATGGTCAGGTGACTGAACCCACGACAGACGAGACGCAGGTCGTCCTGCACACCAGCGAGGGTGACATCCGCATCACCCTCTTCCCGACCCATGCCCCGAAGACCGTGGCGAACTTCGTGGGCCTCGCCGAGGGCAGCAAGGACTACTCCCAGAACAACGCCAAGGGGCAGCGGTCTGGACCGTTCTATGACGGCTCGGTGTTCCACCGGGTGATCAAGGGCTTCATGATCCAAGGTGGTGACCCCACCGGTACCGGGCGGGGTGGACCCGGCTATCGCTTCGGCGACGAGTCGCATCCGGATCTGCAATTCAACCGGCCCTACCTGCTGGCGATGGCCAACGCAGGTCCGAACACCAATGGCTCGCAGTTCTTCATCACCGTCAGCACCCCGACACACCTCAATCGCAAGCACACCATCTTCGGCGAGGTGGCCGACCAGGAATCCCGCAGCGTGGTGGACAAGATCGCGACCACGCCGACCCGAGGCGACCGGCCCGACAAGAACATCGTGATCGAACGGGTGACGGTCAAGGCCGCCGGAGCATGACGGCGATGGCCGGTCCAGTGTGTGTCCGGCACCCGGGCCGCGAGACTGGGGTGCGCTGCTCTCGCTGCGACCGGCCCGCTTGCCCCGCCTGCCTACGCGAAGCTTCGATCGGCTACCACTGCGTGGACTGCGTCGCCGACGACGCCCGGTCGCGGCTGCGCTCGCGATCGCGCTCCAGCACCATTGCGTGGGCGCCACTGGCGGGTCCCTCACTAGTCATTCCAGCCCTCATCGCGATCAACGTCGCGGTCTTCGTGTTCACGGTGGTGCAGGCCGGCAGCCTGTCTCACAACTCCGACGCGCCGCTGTTCGGGCAGTGGGCCCTGCAGCCCGCGGCGGTCGCCCACGGTGCCTGGTGGCGGCTGCTCACCTCGGGCTTCCTGCATATCGGACCGCTGCACCTGGCTTTCAACATGATCGCGCTGTGGGTGATCGGCCGAGAGCTCGAGCGGGTGCTGGGCCGGGTCCGCTTCTTGGTGGTGTACCTGGTCTCGCTGCTCGGCGGTTCGCTGGTGGTCTACCTGTTCGCCAACCCGCTGAGCGACACCGCGGGCGCGTCGGGTGCGGTGTTCGGGCTGATGGGCGGCCTCGCTGTGGTACTCATGCGGCTGCGCTTGTCCCCGCGCCCAGCGCTGACCATCATCGTGCTCAATGTGGTCATCAGCTTCGTGGTGCCGAACATTTCCATCCTCGGCCACCTCGGCGGCCTGGCGTTCGGCGCAGCGCTGACAGCCGCGATGGTCTACGCCCCCAACCGACCCTAGCCGGTCGGTGGGAGTCGTGAACTCGACGGGACCGACATTTTTCGCAACGGAAACGTCCGTCGTGTCAAGTTCACGCCCAGCTGTCCACAGGGGTTGTCCACAGTGGGGATGAATTTCACTGGTGTTGTTTGGGGCGTCAGCGCCAGCGCATCGTCATCAGCAGGCCGGTGACCATCAACGTGAAGCCGATCAGGAAGTTCCAGTTGCCAAGGCTGTTGAGCAGCGGGATCTTGTCGATGGCCAGATAGTTGACCACCAGCCACAGCAGGCCAAGCACCATCAATCCCAGCATCACAGCGACGTAGAACGGATGCGAAGGACCCGCGACGCGGACCTTCGTCGCGCCGAGCGCTTCGGCCGGCGGGGTGTAGACCGACTTCTTGCGGACCTTGGATTTCGGCATGGTCATTCCTCGTTCGACGTGGGCTCGTTCGACCTGCGGGGCGTATGAAGCGGCCGCACAATCCGTTAGCGGGGCGCTCGGCGCACACGTTACGGCACCCACTACCGTCTCCGTGCTGGCGTCGGTGCTGCCGGGTGAGGACGATGCCGCTGTCCTGCGAGGAGGTTTCGTGAGCCATGTGCAGTCCCCGGTACGGGGTTCACCGCCATCACGCGGGCGCAGAGACCCCGTGCGGACGACCGCCCGCGGGATGGGTGAGTTGCTCTTGACAGCGGGCCTGGTGGTACTGCTGTTCGTCTTCTACGAGGCCTACGTCACCGACTGGACGTCGGCTCAGAAGCAGCACCAGGCCACCGCCAAGCTGGATGACACCTGGCGCAACGGCAGGGGCTTGGTGGAACGGCCGGTCCACGGCGCCGGTATCGCCAAGATGTACATCCCCGCGTTCGGACCCGATTTCGTGTTCACCGTGCTGCAAGGCACCGACCAGGATGTCCTGGCGGTCGGACCGGGCCACTATGAGGGCACTGCCGGGCCCGGCCAGCTGGGCAATTTCGGAGTGGCCGGGCACCGGGTCGGCAAGGGCTCTCCCTTCAACTCCCTGGACCTGCTGGCGTCCTGCGACGCCATCGTGGTGGAGACCGCGGACCACTGGTACGTCTACCGGGTGCTGCCACTGCAGGGCGAGTCCGACGGCTGGGCTGCCGGGAAGGGGACGCAGCCGCAGTGCCGAGGGGTGGCACCGCTGCCTGGTCACTACGCGAACGTGGTAGGTAAGACGATCGTGCTGCCCAACCAGGTCGACGTGATCGCTCCGGTTCCTGGCCAGCCAGGTCGTGCGCCGGTTAACCGGCTGATCACGCTGACCACCTGCAACCCGCAGTTCTCCGCTCGGGAGCGGCTCATCGTGCACGGAGTGTTGGTCGCTTCGTATCGCAAGGCCGACGGTAAACGCCCGGTCGAGCTGACCGCTGGCGCCTGAGGAGGCTCATGTACAGCTGGATTTGGCGGCACCTGCCTGGCTCGCGCGCGGTGAAGCTGTTGGAAGCCTTGTTGCTCGTCGCAGCGGTAGTGGCGCTGTTGATGCTGGTGGCATTCCCGTGGGTGGAGCCTCGACTGCCGTTCAACGAGGTTACCGCTGGATAAAGCTCGTGAGTGCGTAACAGTGTCAGAACACTGTTACGCACTCACGAGCATGCCAGGCAGCTACGCTGCCTGGCATGCAGGTCCTTGTGATCGACAACTACGACAGCTTCGTTTACAACCTTGTGCAGTACCTGGCGCAGCTGGGATGCCAGTGCGTGGTGCGGCGCAACGACGCGGTCGAGCCCGGAGACGTCGTCGCCGCGGACGCCGTGTTGATCTCCCCCGGCCCAGGTACGCCGGACCGAGCCGGCGCGAGCATGGACATCATCCGGGACTGTGCCGCGCAGCGCCGCCCGTTACTCGGCGTCTGCCTCGGGCACCAGGCAATCGGCGCCGTCTGGGGCGCCACTGTGGCGCGGGCCCCAGAGCTGCTGCACGGCAAGACGTCCCTGGTGTACCACGACGGGGTTGCGGTGCTCGCCGGGTTACCGCAGCCGTTCACCGCCACCCGGTATCACTCGCTGACCGTGCTGCCCGAGACCATCCCGGACGAGCTCGAGGTCACCGGCCGTACCGAGTCGGGAATCGTGATGGCGCTGCGCCACCGGGAGCTTCCGGTGCACGGCGTGCAGTTCCACCCGGAATCGGTGCTCACCGACTCCGGGCACCGATTGCTGGCGAACTGGCTGCGTATCGCGGGAGCCGAGGTGGACGAGGCACGGGTGGTCGAGCTGGAGAACCAGATGCGCAAGCTCGCCTCCGCCGCGGCGGTGTGCTGACCCCCGCGGCGGTGCGCTGACCCGGTCAGCCACCTGGGCTGGGGAACCCGCTGGTACTGCCGAAGATCCCGCTGGTGGTGGTGGTGCTGGTGGCCGCGTTGTTCTGGCCGACGGTGATCGTGATGGTCTGATCGCGAGCGAATCCGGTACCCACAGGAACGTCCTGGGCGACGATGAACCCGACCTGAGTCGCATCCTCGACCGGGGTGAAGACCTGCTTCAGAGTTCCGGTCCAACCCAACTTCCGCAGCACGTTCTGCGCCTGTGTCGGGGTCTGACCGCGCAGGTCCGGCATCTGGATCTGGTTGCCTCGGGACACCGTGAGGGTGACCGTAGCGCCCGCCTTGACGGTATTACCCCCGCCCGGGTTCTGCCTCAGGACCTGGCCCTTGGGCGCCGTGGAGTCGACGTCCTGGACCGCGGCGGTGAGGTGCGCGACCACGATGTTGCGCTGAGCCTGGTCGATGTTGGTGCCGACGACGTCGGGCACACCCACGGTCTCCGGCGCCACCCCGACTGTGATGGCCACAGCTTTGCCCTTGGCCAGCCGGCCACCGGCGGCCGGATCCTGGACGAGTACCCGGCCGACGTCCTTGTCGTCCTGGGCGACTTGGGTGCCTTGGTCGGGTGAAAGCACCAGACCCACCTGTTGCAGGGACGCTTGGGCCTGCACGCGGTCCAGACCGAGCAGGTTGGGCACCTCTACCTCAGCGGGCCCGGCGCCGACGTCCAGCCGCACCGTTGTTCCCCGTGCCGCCTGGCCGACCGGGCTCATCGCCACCACCCGATCGAGGTCCTGCGGGGTTGACTCGACCGGGTGACGCTCGGTCTGGAAGCCGGCGGCGTTGAGCGCCTGCTCGGCGGACGGCACCGGCTGGCCGACCACGTTGGGTAGCGCGACGGGTTTCGGTCCGCCACCGAAGACGTCGGTGAACAGCAGCAGGAGCAGTCCGACGATCGCGATGATGACAACCGTGGTGAGGATCCCCAGACCCCGTCCGGACCGACGCTCCTCGACCGACGCTGCGGTGGGCTCGGCGTGGCGGCGGTTGGTCCGAGTAGGTCGGATCGGCCGGATGGCGACCGTGGGGCCCGAGTCGAGCATCAGGTCACGGTCCGCGTCGGTCATGATCACCGGCGCCAGCTGGCGCTGCCCGGACAGGACTCGAACGAGGTCCGTGCGCATCTCAGCAGCGGACTGGTACCTGTTGGCCGGATTCTTGCTCATCGCCTTGAGCACCACAGCGTCCAGCGCCGCGGACACATCAGGATTCTGCCGCGACGGTGGGATCGGGTCTTCGCGGACGTGCTGGTAGGCCACCGCGACCGGCGAGTCACCGGTGAATGGCGGCTCCCCGGTGATCAGCTCGTAGAGCACGCATCCGGCGGCGTAGACATCCGACCGGGCGTCCACCAGTTCCCCACGGGCCTGTTCGGGGGAGAGGTACTGAGCGGTGCCGACCACTGCGGCGGTCTGGGTCACGCCCTGCCCGTCGGCCAGCGCCCTGGCGATACCGAAATCCATCACCTTGACCGCGCCGGCATTGTTGATCATCACGTTGGCCGGTTTGACATCGCGGTGGATGATGCCGTTGCGGTGGCTGAAGTCCAGCGCGGCGCAGATGTCCGCCATCGTCTCCATCGCGCGCTGCTCGTCCATCGGACCCTCGGTCTTGACGATGTCGCGCAGCGTGCGGCCCTCGACGTACTCCATCACGATGTAGGGCAACGGACCGTAGTCAGAAACCGTCTCGCCGGTGTCGTACACCGCGACAATGGCGGGATGGTTCAGCGCGGCGGCGTTCTGCGCCTCCCGGCGGAAGCGGTGCTGGAACTGCGGATCCCGGGCGAGATCGGCCCGCAGCACCTTGACCGCGACGTCGCGGTCGAGCCGCACGTCGCGTCCGAGATGCACTTCGGACATGCCGCCATAGCCGAGCGTCTCGCCCAGCTCGTAGCGGTCCGACAGTAGTCGGGGAATGGTCATTCCGGCGCCGTTCCGGTCCTTGTTCGTGATCCGTGCCGTGGTGGGGCCCGGCCCGGAGTCCATCATGCCCCCCCTCCGGCTGTCACCCGATGGGGACCGACCGCTCACTGTCCCTCCCGGCAGGTCAGCTCCAGAGTTGATCTGAGCGGGACGTAACCGGACAGCGGGTCCACTCCGGTGACCCGGCACTGGGACCGCAGGTCCGGGTCGATCTGGTCGCCATTGTCGTCGATCACTCGCGGTATCAGCCCATGCTGTTTCGCGGTCACGACGGCATCGCTGCCCCGGTAGCCCAAGTAGTCGGTCGGAATGATCAGCACCTCCGGGGCTGCGTCGCCCGGGTTGGTCGGCTCCGGGTCAGGTTGCATCTTGGTGGGTTCGGGCTGGACCGGCTGCTGCTTGGCAGACGGCGGTGTCTCGACCGGGCTCGGGACCGTCGATGGTGTCACCGGCGCAACAGGGGCCGTGGTCATGGCTGTCCCACCGGCCATCCCGGTGGGCGCGGCTGTGCGTAGTACCTCGCGGACCAGGTAGCCGCCCAGCACCAGCGCGAGCACACTGAGCAGGACAACCGTGATTCGCCCTGCGCCGCGGCGTTCGGCGTAGCGCGGCCCCTGGGGCGGCAGGGATGGCAGCAGCGCGGTTGGTGGTGGCAGGGTGGCGCCGCGCAGTGCTGCCGTGGGGGTGCTGCTGGTCGCGCCGGTAGGCAGCGGCACCCGGTGCCCGGCCTGGATGGCGGCAACGGCGGCGGCGAACTCACCGCCGGTGCGGTAGCGCTGGCGGGGGTCCTTGGCCAGCGCTGTCTCGATCAGCTCACAGACCGCTGGCGGCACATCCAGTGGCAACGCGGGTGGCTGGTCGCGGATGTGCATCATCGCGATGGTCACGGCGTTGCCCGCCGAGAACGGGCGCCCGCCGGCCAGGCACTCGTAGCCCACCACGCCCAACGAGTAGACGTCTCCGGCTGGACCGGCGTCATCACCGGCCGCCTGCTCCGGGGCGATGTAGTGCGCGGTACCCATCACCATCCCGGTGCGGGTCACCGGAGCTGCGTCGACGGCTCTGGCGATGCCGAAGTCGGTGAGCTTCACTGTGCCATCGGGGGTGATCAGGATGTTTGCGGGCTTGATATCTCGATGCACCAGACCGCGCTCGTGCGCGGCCTGCAGCGCGGCGCCGGCTTGGCCCAGGATGTCCAACGTCCGGTGGGCGCTCAACCGCGGATGCCGGATCAGGATACTGTCCAGCGGATCCCCTGGGACCAGCTCCATGACCAGGTACGCGACCACCGGATCGCTGGCTGCTTCACCGTAGTCGTGCACCGCGGCGATCCCGGGATGGTTCAGCGACGCGGTCATCCGCGCTTCGGTGTGGAACCGCTGCCGGAACTCCGCGTCGCCGGACAGCTCCGGCCTGAGCACCTTGACGGCGACCTGCCGGTCCAGCCGAGTGTCCGATGCCTGCCACACCTCACCCATGCCGCCGATGGCGATGCGCCGCCCCAACCGATAGCGCCCCGTCAGCACCTGCCCGCTGCTCAGCATCAGCGGGCTCCTTGCAGGGCGGCGCCGATGACGGCTCGGCCGATGGGGGCGGCTAGGGAGCCGCCGGTGGCCTCCAGGTTGCGGTCTCCGCCGTTCTCGACCAGCACTGCGATCGCGACCTGCGGGTTGTCGGCGGGCGCGAAGGCCACATACCACCCGTGCGGAGGGGTGTTCTTGGGATCAGCGCCATGCTCGGCGGTGCCGGTCTTCGCGGCGATACTGACACCGTTGATCTTACCGTCGTTGCGGTAGCTGTTCTCAGCGGCGACCATCAGGTCCCGGATCTGGTCGGCGGTGAAGCGAGACATCGCCACGCCGACCTGCTCCGGTGCGGTCTGGTCCAGCACAGACAGGTCCGGGGCCAAGATGTTGCGCACCAAATGGGGTTTCATCCGCACCCCGCCGTTGGCGATCGTCGCGGCGATCATCGCGTTCTGCAAGGGGGTCAGCGCCACATCGCGCTGCCCGATGCCGGACTGTTCCAACGCCGCGACGTCGGGAATGGCACCCAGCGTCGACGGTGTCACCTGGATCGGGATAGCGAGATCCTGCTGCCCGATACCGAGCAGTTGGGCCTGTTTGCGCAGGTCGGTTTCCCCGACCGTGGCCGCGAGCTGCGCGAAGGCGGCGTTGCAGGAACGCACCAGCGCCGTCTTGAGCGTGACGGTGGCGCCCGGTCCGCACGGCTGGTCGGCGAAGTTGTGCAGCAACGTCGTGGTGTTCTCCAGCTGCAACGCCGCGGCCGCCGTCAGCGGGGTCTGCGGGGTGGCCTTACCCGCCTCCAGCGCGGCGGCGGTGACCACCAGCTTAAAGGTCGACCCCGGCGGATAGATCGCCGCGACCGCCCGGTTGGTCAGCGGGGCGTCACGCTTGGCCGAGGTGTCGGCGTTCCAGGCGGACTCCTGCTGCGCGCCGTCGTGCGAGGACAGCTGGTTCGGGTCGTAGGAGGGGGTGGACGCCATCGCCAGGATCTCCCCGGTGCTCGGCTTGATCGCCACCACCGCCCCGGTGTAGCCCCGGCGGGTCAGCTGGTCGTAGGCCACCCGTTGGACGGCCGGGTTGATGGTGAGCTCGACGCTGCCGCCGCTGGGCTCGCGTCCGGTGACCAGGTCCGACAGCCGCCGTACGAACAGCCGGCCGTCGGAACCGTTGAGCAAGGAGTCCATCGCGTTCTCCATGCCGCCCGCCCCGTAGCGCAGCGAGTAGTAGCCGGTGACCGGGGCGTACATCGGGCCGTCGAGGTACTTGCGCAGGAAGCGCAGCTGCCCGCTGGTTTCCACCGAGCTGGCCACCGGCAACCCGCCGGCGATGATCTCACCGCGTTGGCGGCT
Source organism: Pseudonocardiaceae bacterium (assembly GCA_036279835.1). Lineage (GTDB taxonomy): Bacteria > Actinomycetota > Actinomycetes > Mycobacteriales > Pseudonocardiaceae. The sequence continues at coordinate 5,838 of DASUII010000180.1, read as the reverse complement.
GTACTCGTCGAGCAGCACCCGCCGGTTGCGCGGGTCGGTCCGGTAGGTGTCGGCGTTGACGACCTGGATGTAGGTGGCGTTGGCCAGCAGCAGCACGATCATGCCCATGACGGCCAGCGCGACCCGACGAAGTGGAGTGTTCACGGGCGCTGCACCATCTCGGTGCGGGCCTCGGCCAGCGGGGCTACCGGCTTGCGCGGCGCCGCCGACGCCGCTGGGGAGCGCGCCGCATGGGAGATCCGCAGCAGCAGCGCCACCAGGATGTAGTTGGCGAGTAGCGACGAGCCGCCGTAGGCCAAAAACGGAGCGGTGAGCCCGGTCAGCGGGATCAGCTTGGTCACCCCGCCGACCACGATGAACACCTCTAGGCCGATCGCGAAGGCCAGGCCCGCGGCGAGCAGCTTGCCGAAGGTGTCCCGGACGGTCAACGCGGTACGCATCCCGCGCATGACCACCAGCAGGTAGGTGAGCAGGACCGCGGCCAATCCGACAAAACCCAGCTCCTCGCCGATCGCGGCGGTGATGAAGTCGGTGTGCGCTTCCGGCACCAGGTCGGGACGGCCGGCACCCAGCCCGGTGCCGAACACCCCGCCGGTGCCCAACCCGAACAACGACTGCGCCATCTGGTAGCCAGCTCCGTCGTAGTCGGAGAACGGGTTGATCCAGGCGGTCACCCGCTGTTGGACATGCTTGAAGATCATGTCCGAGACCGTCGCCCCACCGAGGAAGAAGATCAGCCCGATCACCAGCCAGGCGACCCGTTCGGTGGCGACATAGATGAGCACCAGCACGATGCCGAAGAACAGCAGCGAGGTGCCCAGATCCTTTTCGAGCACCAGTACACCCAGCGAGATCCCCCAGGCCGCCAGCAGCGGGGCAAGGTCTCTGGCTCGGGGCAGCTCCATGCCCAGCACTTTGCGGCCGGCGGTGGTGAACAGGTCCCGTTTGGTCACCAGGAACGCGGCGACGAAAATCATGATCAGGATCTTGGCGAACTCACCCGGTTGGATGGTCAGCCCACCTAACCGCAGCCAGATCTTCGCGCCGTTGACCTCGGAGACAGCGCTGGGTAGCAGGCCGGGCAGGGCCAGCGCGGCCAGCCCGACCAGCCCGCAGGTGTAGCCATAGCGGGCCAGCATGCGATGGTCGCGGACCAGCGCCAGCACTCCCACGAACAAGGCGAGGCCGAAGGTGGTCCAGGCGATCTGATGCGGGAGGTTGCCGGCCGGAACCGGGTCGCCGACCGAGGCGGCCGATGCCTTGTCGGCCAGGTCGAGCCGGTGGATCATCACCAGCCCCAACCCGTTGAGCAACGCGACGCAGGGCAGGATCAGCGGGTCAGCGTAGGGAGCGAACCACCGCACCGCGATATGGGCAGCACCGAACAAGGCGAGGTAAGCGGCCCCGTCGTAGAGCACCGACCGGGTTACCCCCTGCGGTTGGTTGAGCTCCACCAGCACCAGCGCCGTGGTCACCACAATCGCGGCGAAGGCCAGCATGATCAGCTCGATGCCGCGTTTGGTGGGCGGAGCGGACCCGGGCTCCGCGCCCGCGTCCGCAGTGGGAACCGCCGTGACCATCAGCTCACCGTCCGGCAGTCCACTCCGGGTTCCGAGGGCTTATCCGGCAGTGGCGTACCGGTCGTCGTCGGCACCCCAGCGGTGTCGGTGGCGCTGCCGCCGGCGGGAGCTTCGGTGACTGGGGACGGCAACGGCGACGCCTCGACGGGAACGTTTCCGGTGCCGGTCCGGGGACACAGCGGCAACAGATCATTGGTGCGCAGCCGGCCGATGATCTCGCGCGCACCCTCCACCCCGCTGTTACTGATCATCCCTCGGCGTACGTTGCTCCGGGCGTACGGTTGCAGGTCGCGCAAGAACACCGCCTCGCAGCCGCGCGCGCCGTCGCGGCAGCTCCCTTCGGCCCAGGTGTGCAGCGGCAGACCGAGGAACTCGCCGCGGACGCCGTGGAAGACGGCTACCTCGCCGGTGCTGGCGGACCCCACGTAGTACTGGCCCAGTACCAGGATCGAACTGACGGCGGCGACGGTGCCGACTAGCACGGCGAGGACGGCAAGGCCGATCAGCGCGCGCCGTTGCTTGCGACGGCGCAGCTCCGGGTCAGGGGGCGCGGGCTCGATCCGTTGCGGCTCCACCGGACGTGGCAGGGTGGTGGTGGCTGCCCGGGAGGCCGCCGAGTCGGGCTGCGGTTGCTCGATTCCGTCGCCCGCTGCCCCGGCGATGATCGGCGCGTCCTCGCCGTACTCGACGTCCACCACGTCGGCCACGATGCAGGTGATGTTGTCTGGGCCGCCGCCGCGCAACGCCAGCTCGATAAGCCGGTCGGCGCAGGCCTTGGGCTCGGGGATGGTCAGTCCCTCGGCCAGCGTCTCGGCGCTGACCACGCCGGAAAGGCCGTCGGAGCACAGCAGGTAGCGGTCCCCGGCGAAGGCCTCCCGGACCGTGAACGTGGGCTCGACGTCGTGCCCGGTGAGGGCCTTGAGCAGCAGTGAGCGCTGCGGATGGTGGCTGGCCTCGTGCTCGGAAATGCGTCCTTCGTCGATCAACGACTGCACGAAGGTGTCGTCGTGGGTGATCTGGGTGAACACGCCGTCGCGTAACAGGTAGGCGCGCGAGTCGCCGACATGCACCAGGCCGATCTTGTTTCCGCCGAAGAGCACCGCCGTCAGCGTGGTACCCATACCCTCGCGTTCAGGTTCCTCGCGGACCAGCTCGCTGATCGCGGCGTTACCAGCGAGAGTGGCCTCGTGCAACTGGTCCAGCAGGTCGTTGCCGGGTTCGTCGTCGTCCAACGGGACGAAGGCAGCGATCATCACCTTGGCTGCCATGTCGCCCGCCGCGTGACCGCCCATCCCGTCGGCCAGCGCCAGCAGGCGCGGGCCCGCGTACACCGCGTCCTGGTTGTTCTGCCGAACCAGGCCGCGGTCGCTTCGGGCTGCGTAGCGCAGAACCAGAGTCATGAGCGCAGCTCGATCACCGTCTTGCCGATGCGGATCGGGACTCCAAGAGGAACCCGGGTAGGTCCGGTGACCTTAGCTCGATCCAGGTAAGTGCCGTTGGTGGAGCCCAGATCCTCGAGAAACCAGTCCCCGCCCTGCAAACCCAGGCGGGCATGCCGGGTGGACGCGTAGTCGTCATCGAGCACCAGTGTGGAGTCATCGGCTCGGCCGATCAGAATGGGCCTGCCATCCAGCGAGATACGGGTGCCCGCGAGGCCGCCCGCAGTCACTACCAGTTGGCGTGGCGTCCGGTTGCGCTCCGCGACGCGCGCACCTCGGCGGGACATCGGCAGGCTGGCGCGCAGCCCGGAGGCGACGAACAGGTCGGAGCGCACGACGCGTAACGCGGCCACCACGAACAGCCAGAGCAGTAGCAGGAAACCCGCTCTGGTCAGCTGCAGCACCAGCTCCGGCACGCTGCGGTTATCCCTGGGTACGGAAGACGAGGCGGGACTGCCCCACCCGTACCACGTCGCCGTCGACGAGCTGCCAGGTCTGGACCGGGGTGCCGTTGACCGTCGTGCCGTTGGTCGATCCGAGGTCGGCGAGCGTCGCGGTCTGACCGTCCCACGTGACCTCCACGTGGCGCCGGGACACACCGGTGTCGGGCAGCCGAAACTGGGCGTCCTGGCCCCGACCCACCACGGTGGCACCCTCGGTCAGCTGGTAATAGCGATTCGATCCGTCGTCGAGGGTGAGCGACGCCGAAAGCCGGGGGTGACTCACCTGGTTTGCCGGGCGATAGCCGCCATAACCAGGCTGGCTACCGTCGTACTGACCGTAGCTCTCGTCGTAGCTCTGGTAGCCAGGCTGATAGCCGTCCTGGACATACCCGGAGCCCGAAGAGTCATAGCCGGCCGGTTGTCCGTAATCCGGGGCGGGTTGCTGGGTCATGGCTGAGTCTCCTGAACTGCCTGGGTCTCTAGCGCTACGAGGTTGCGGTGTATCTGGATCGACGGATGAGCTGGTGCGAAACTGTCCCGTGTGCAGCGTGTCGGACCGCTCCAGGCTTACCACAAGGCCTCCGTAGACATCCCACGCCTGCTCTGCGAGATGGCTCTGGATGCAGCCTGTGAGCATCCGGATCACCCGCTGCTCATCGCCCGCGAGCCGGTCGTGGTCGGCCGCTCCGAGCGTCACGGTATAACGGTTGGGCGCGAGCACCCGCCCACCCGCGAGCGGGCGTGCGTTGTCGTCAGCTTCGCGCTGGAGCGCCTGCGCCACCTCCTGCGGCACCACGCTACCGCCGAAAACCCGGGCGAAGGCGTCCCCGACCATACCCTGCAACCGACGCTCGAACCGCTGCGCCTTGCCCACGGCGACCTCCGTTCCCAGGTTCGCGCCGGCCTACCGGCGGGCTGTCCCGATGGTATCGGGGACGACTAACTGGTCGAGTCCGCTGCGTCAGAGTTCGGTGAGCGCGCGTGCTAGGCTGCCCCGCGGTCACTCGGGCGAGTGGCGGAATGGCAGACGCGCACGGTTCAGGTCCGTGTGTCCGTAAGGACGTGGGGGTTCAACTCCCCCCTCGCCCACTTCTCACGGCGGCTTCCCGCCGGAGGGGCCCACCCATCCACCGAGTGGTGAGTCGATCGATCACCGCCGACGGGCTGGGTTGCACTGCTGTGCAAGTCCTTATCGTCACCGGCGGCCATAGCCCGGGAAAATCATTGCCCAAGAAATAGTGTAGGGGCGGCCTTGTTGCTGGCCACCCCTACACTGCCGACGACACCGCACCCAATCATCTGACTGATCGGGTGGCGGCACTGCACGACTGGCGTTACAGTCGGCTGCCCCAGTACCGCCCCGGAGTGGCGCCGGTCACGCGGTGCCGTTCCCTAGCAAACGGCACCGCTGGACATCACTGGCAAACTCAGCAGCCGCAGCTACCGCCGCCGCTGTCCGCGTCGCCGCCGTTGCCGCCAGTGCCGTCGCCAGCACTGGCAGACCCGGTTCCCAGGATGCCGATGCCGCTCAGGATGTTGATGCCGAGGCCACCCTGGCCGTTGCCGCCGTTGCCACCGTGGCCGCCGGCGTGGAACATCGACATGACAGTACGTGCGGGGAGCAGCTCCACGTGCTGGCCGTCGATCTCAACAAAACTCAATGCGTCAGACATGCATATCCTCCTCAAAGAGGCCCCCAACGGGCCGGGAACAGAACGCCTCCTCGGCGGTGTTACCGATTCGGCTTGCTTAACAATGACCAAGCGAAAGTACTTATGACAACCCCATCAACCACGCAAGAACGTCTCAGCATTACCTAGCTATGTTCGGTGGTTGCGCTGTCCAGTTGCCGCAGAGAACGACTCATTGCCCAGCCGACCTGCGCAAGCTGGGATGCTGTTGCATCACTACTTAGAAACCAGCGCAGTGACTACCTAGTTTCCGCACCAGTTATAAACCGCCGAATTATAAACGGAGGGGTGGTCAATTACCGGCCACCCCTCCGTTACCAACGACACCACGCGATTGCGGATCGCTGGCGGAACTGCACACGACTGCACTGCAGTCGGCTACCCAGCATCGCCGTGAGTGCAGCCGGTCAAGCGGTGCCGTTCCCTAGCAAACGGCACCGCTGGACATCACTGGCCCAACTCAGCCGTTGGCTCAGCTGCCGTCGCCGCCGTTGCCGCCGGAGCCATCGCCACCACTGGCAGACCCAGTGCCCAGGACGCCGAGGCCGCTCAGGACGTTGACGCCTACGCCACCCTGGCCGTTGCCACCATTGCCACCATGGTTGCCGGCGTGGAACATCGACATGACAGTACGTGCGGGGAGCAGCTCCACGTGCTGGCCGTCGATCTCAACAAAGCTCAATGC
>DASUII010000179.1:0-3264 GCA_036279835.1 Pseudonocardiaceae bacterium | reverse complement strand
AGGTGACCGCCGAGCTGCCGATCCGCGCCGAGCTGCGCGAGGCGTGGCTGCTCGCCTTCGAGGGACAGTGGGCATTGCGCGGCCGGTTCGATTTCGGCGGCCGGTAGCTCGGCCCACCTTCTCTAGGTGTTCCCGGCGAGGACGCGGGCCTTGCGAGCCATGCCAACCACGGTAACGCGGGAGGTGGGATAGAGCATTCGGTCGGATCGCCTGGGCGTTCCGGCGTGGCGCCCAGGCGATCCGACCGATAGTTAAAGTGTGCCGGGCGGTGCTGTCAGGCACATGGGGGTTGCCCCCCATTACGCCCCTGGGTCGCACCCTGAGCCGGTCAGGTGAACCCCGATCAGGATCTGGCGCGCTGCTTGATCCGGGAGGTGAGTTCCTGCACCTGGTCGTAGGTGCGACGGCGTTCGGCCATCTCCTTGCGGATCTTGCGGTCGGCGTGCATGACCGTGGTGTGATCGCGGCCGCCGAAAATCTGGCCGATTCTGGGTAACGACAGATCAGTCAGTTCGCGGCACAGGTACATGGCGATCTGCCGGGCCTGCGCGACGTGCTTGGTCTTACCCGGCCCGCACAGGTCTTCGATGGTGAGGCCGAAGAACTCCGCGGTCACCGCCATGATGTTGGGGGCACCGATCTCGTGCGCCTGGTCGTCGGGGATGAGGTCGCGCAGCACGATCTCGGCGAGCTGGTTGTCGACGGGTTGGCGGTTCAGCGATGCGAACGCGGTGACGCGGATCAGCGCGCCTTCCAGCTCGCGAATGTTGCGTTCGATCCGGGCGGCGATGAACTCCAGCACCTCATCGGGCGCGGCCAGCCGGTCGCCGGCGGCCTTCTTGCGCAGGATGGCGATCCGGGTCTCGAGTTCGGGTGGCTGGATGTCGGTGATCAGTCCCCACTCGAACCGGGTGCGCAGTCGGTCCTCCAAGGTGCCCAGTCCTTTGGGTGGGCGGTCGGAGGAGATCACGATCTGCTTGTTGGCGTTGTGCAGGGTGTTGAAGGTGTGGAAGAACTCCTCCTGGGTGCCTTCCTTGCCCTCCAGGAACTGGATGTCGTCGACGAGCAGCACGTCAACGTCGCGGTAACGGCGTTGGAAGGCCACCTTGCGGTCGTCTCGCAGGGAGTTGATGAAGTCGTTGGTGAACTCTTCGGTGGAGACGTAGCGCACCCGCATGCCGGGGAACAACCGCTCGGCGTAATGGCCGACGGCGTGCAGCAGGTGCGTCTTGCCCAACCCTGACTCGCCCCAGACGAACAGTGGGTTGTAAGCCCGCGCCGGCGCCTCGGACACAGCCACCGCGGCGGCATGCGCGAAGCGGTTGGACGCCCCGATCACAAAAGTATCGAAGGTGTACTTCTCGTTGAGCTTGGTCTGCGATCTCGGCGGCCGGGTCGATGCCGCGGCGGCCGGACCGGCGAAAGTGGGCCAGATCTCGTTCACGGTGGCCACCGCGGCCTCCTTCTCGCTCTGCCCGTCAGAGTTGGCATCGACGCCGATGGTGGTCGGTCCCGGCGTCGAGCTGTCCCGGCCGTAGTTATCGGTCTCAGCTGCGCCGGGTGCGGTGAACTGTGGCGGTAGCTGCGGTGGCACCGGCAGCGGGTGGTCCACCTTCACCGCGAGCGACACCTGACGACCCAGGCGCCGGGACAGTGCCGCGCTGATCGGTTCGCGGAGTGCCCGTTCGATGGCGTCCTTGGCGAAGTCGCTGGGCGCAGCCAGCAGCGCAGTGCCATCCAGCAGACCGATCGGCCGGGTGACCCGCATCCAGGCACGTTGCTGAGGCGACAGCGTCCCGGTGGAGAGCTCCCGCACGACCTCGTTCCACACTTGGCCGAGATCGGATTGTCGCTCTGACACCCGCTGACTCCCCTTCCGCCGGTGGTGGACTTCAGGAGCGTCACGCGTCCACAGAGTTATCCACAGCTGTGGATAACGGCGATCGCGTTCTCCCCGGGTCCCCGACGTGCCAGCTTGCGCGGCCTTCAGCGTTCGGGCGCCGCAAGCTGACAAGCCTGGGGTGCTGCCACAAGAACCCCGTGTAAGCAAGCACCATCGATGTAACGGCGTGTCGCCCGGGCAGTGACGCGAGACGCTGGTTTTGACGGCTAGGGTCCCGGCCGCCTAGGCTCGGGCCGGTCTCCCGCCCACCGGCGGGCATTCTTGCGCGCCCTCGCCCATGGCGACGCGCACCACAGCACCGGGAGAACGACAGCCGTGAGCAAGGGCAAGCGTACGTTCCAGCCGAACAACCGTCGCCGCGCGAGGACCCACGGGTTCCGGCTGCGCATGCGTACCCGCGCGGGGCGCGCGATCCTGGCGGCCCGGCGCCGCAAGGGTCGCATCGAGTTGTCGGCCTAAGCCTTCTCGCGCCGGATATCTCGCGTTGCTGCCCGCTGCCGCCCGACTGACCCGCCGCGACGACTTCGCGACGGGGGTGCAGCGGGGCCGCCGGGCGGCTCGGGGTTCCATCGTCGTGCACCTGGCCTGTGTCGGCTCCACCGATACGCAACCGCCGGTTAGTCCGACGGTGAGCTCAACGTCGGGTCCTAAAGTGGGATTTGTGGTCGGTCGGACGGTCGGTGGGTCGGTGGTCCGGCACCGCGTGCAGCGCCGGTTGCGCCATCTCATGCGGTCCCGGTTGGCGGTGCTTCCAGCTGGATCGCTCGTGGTCGTGCGGGCGCTACCTTCGTCGGCCGGCGCGAGTAGCGCGGCGCTGGGTGATGACCTCGACGGCGCACTGCGGCGGCTCCTGAGCTCCCGTGCGGTGAGCGCCTCGAGCGCGGCAGACCCTGGCAAGCGACAATGACGGGCCAGCCTCCCGGAGCGCAACCGCCCGTGTCAACGCCTCCGACGCAGGAGATCAGTTCGGTTGTCGCAACTGGCCCGGCGGTTCGGCTGCTGGTGGTGATCTTGCGATTCTATCGCCAGTGGATCTCCCCGGCGTTGCCGCCGACCTGCCGGTTCTTCCCGAGCTGCAGCGCGTACGCGATCGAGGCACTGACCGTGCACGGAATGCTGCGTGGGTCGTGGTGGACGGCGCGACGGTTACTTCGCTGCGGACCCTGGCACCCTGGAGGGGTGGACCCGGTCCCTCCAGTGAGATCACCCCGCTCCCACGCCGAGAGTGAGACGTAGTGCTGAACTTCATCTACTACCCGGTGTCGGCCATCTTGTGGTTCTGGCACAAGGCTTTCGGCTACGTGCTGGGTCCGGGCAATGGCTTCGCCTGGGCCCTGGCCGTGGTGTTCCTGGTGTTCACG
>DASUII010000178.1:0-3300 GCA_036279835.1 Pseudonocardiaceae bacterium | reverse complement strand
ATCAGGGTCGACGGCCGCTTCGGTGTTTCGTGCGACAGCCACCAGACTCGCCCCCTCACCGAGGTTCATCAACCGCACCCCTTTGGTCTGCCGGCCAGCCTTGCGCACCTCCTTGGCGGTGGTTCGGATGACCCCTCCACTAGAGGTGATGGCGTACAGCTCATCGTCGATGTCGACGATGAGCGCCCCGACGAGCTTGCCACGCCGACGGTCGTACTGGAGGGTCAACACACCCTTGCCACCGCGTCCTTGCACTGGATAGTCATCGATCGGGGTCCGTTTGGCATAGCCTCCCGCGGTCGCGACCAGCAGGTACAGGCCGCGCTGCACCACCGCGATGGACAGCAGCTCGTCACCCTCGTTGAATCGCATTCCGAACACGCCAGAAGTGGCCCGCCCCATCGGGCGAAGCACCTCATCGGTGGCTGAGAACCGGATCGACTGGCCTTGGGCCGAGACCAGCAGCAGATCATCCTCGGCCGCGCACAGCACCGCGCCGACCAGCTCGTCCTCGTCACGCAGGTTGATGCCGATCAGGCCGCCGGAGCGGTTGGAGTCGAAGTCGGTCAGCTTGCTCTTCTTGACCAGGCCGTCACGGGTGGCCAGCACCAGATACGGCGCTGCGGTGTAGTCCTTGATCTGCATGACCTGGGCGATCTGCTCTTCAGGCTGGAAGGCGAGCAGGTTCGCCACGTGTTGGCCGCGGGCGTTGCGGTTGGCCTCGGGCAGCTCGTAAGCCTTCGCCCGGTACACCCGGCCCTTGTTGGTGAAGAACAGGATCCAGTCGTGGGTGGAGCAGACGAAGAAGTGCGCCACGATGTCGTCGGTCTTCAGCCCCGCGCCCATGACGCCCTTGCCGCCGCGCTTCTGGGCCCGGTACAGGTCGGTCCGGGTGCGTTTGGCGTACCCGGTGCGGGTGATCGTGACCACGACGTCCTCAACGGCGATCAGGTCCTCGGTCGACATGTCGCCGTCGTAGCCGGTGATCCTGGTCCGGCGGTCGTCACCGTACTTCTCGACGACCTCGCCCAGCTCATCAATGACAATCTGGCGCTGCCGCTCGGGCTTGTCCAGGATGTCGAGGTAGTCGGCGATCTCCCGCTCGAGTTCGGCGAGATCCTCGATGACCTTCTGCCGTTCCATTGCGGCCAGGCGCCGCAGCTGGGTCTCCAGGATGTAGTTCGCCTGGATCTCATCGACGTCCAGCAACGCCATCAGGCCGGTGCGCGCATCGTCCACCGTGGGAGACCGGCGGATCAGCGCGATCACCTCGTCGAGCATGTCCAGTGCCTTGACTAGACCGCGCAACAGATGCGCGCGCTCCTCGGCCTTGCGCAGCAGGTAGCGGGTCCGCCGGACGACGACGTCGAGCTGGTGACGCACGTAGTGCCGGATCACTTGGTCCAGCCGCAGCGTGCGCGGCACGCCCTCGACGATGGCCAGCATGTTGACGCCGAAGGTGTGCTGCAACTGGGTGTGCTTGTAGAGGTTGTTGAGCACCACCTTGGCGACCGCGTCACGCTTGAGCGTGATCACGATGCGCATGCCGATCCGATCGCTGGACTCGTCGTTGATCTCGGCGATCCCGGCGATCCGGCCGTCCCGGGACAGCGCCGCGATCGCCTCGATGAAGTTGTCCGGGTTGACCTGGTAGGGCAGCTCGGTGATCACCAGTGTGGTGCGACCGCGGCTGTCCTCCTCGACCTCCACCACGCCGCGCATCCGGATCGAACCGCGACCGGTGCGGTAGGCGTCGGCGATACCGTCGGTGCCCACGATCAGGCCGTGGGTCGGGAAGTCTGGACCCTTGATCCGCTCGATGAGCGCATCGAGCAGCGTGTCGTCGTCGACGTCGGGGTTCTCCAGCAGGTAGACCACACCCGCGCCGACCTCGCGCAGGTTGTGCGGCGGGATGTTCGTCGCCATCCCCACCGCGATCCCCGAGCTGCCGTTGACCAGCAGGTTCGGCACCCGGGACGGCAGCACCGTGGGCATCTCGGTGCGACCGTCGTAGTTCGGCTCGAAGTCGACAGTTTCCTTGTCGATGTCGCGCAGCATCTCCTGCGCCAGCAGCGTGAGCCGGCACTCGGTGTTATGGCTGACAAACCCGTTTGTGATGAACGCGTGATCGTCGGAGTCCACCCGCAGGCTGTAGACCGGCTGCGTTCCAGCGTCATCGACCGCCGAGACTTCGGCGTAGTAGAAACGGCCGTCGGTGAGTTCGTCGGCGATGTCGCGGGCATCGACCGAGTTGACATGCGAGAGGATCTCCGCGCGGCGGTCCTCCCAGCGCTCGATACGGTCCACGTTGTTCCGGTCCAGCCATTTTCGGTCGGCAGGAGCGCTGGCGCCGTGCGCGCGCAGGAACGCAGTAAGCCCTGGAACATGATCCCGGCTCATCGATCGGCTGCGCGCACAGGCCCCGGTCAGGATCGTCGACAGCTTCTGCTGCTTGGCTCCGATGAAACCGATCCGCGTGCCGAACAGCACAGCGTCCCGTCGGTTCGTGATGACGACCTTGTACTCGCCGGTCGCATGGATGTATCTGCGTGACACGATCCCGAACTCGAGCAGCAGCTGCTGTACGTCGATCGCGAGCTGGGGGCTGCGAGTCGAGTAGGAGACCTGCACAGTGTTGCGGGGCAGCGCGGAGGCGGATCCGTCGCCGGTAAACAGCGCCTGCAGGAACGCGCGCTGCAAGTCGGGGGAACCCGACCAGACGAAACCGGGAACCCTCTTCTCGGCACTGCGACCGGACACTTCGCTCAGCACGCTTCGCCGCAGCGCGGTGAGGTCCTGAATATCGATCTCGTGCAGTACTGAGCCAGATGCAATCGTTCGGCTCGATACATAACGTCGCCCGCCGACAGCGGTGTCATAGGCGGCCAGTACGAGAGCGAAGAACTCCTGGTCGATGTTGTTGAAACCGGCTCGGCGCTGCGAGACGAATCCTTCGCTGACGAAGCCTCCGAGGACGATGCCGGCAGCCACCTCAGACCAGGATGGGGTACCCCACTCCTGCCGGGGGGTTCGCTGAATGACCACGCGATCGCCGGTTCGCACTTCCTCGAAAAGCTTCCAGAGCAGGGTCGGTACGCCGAGCACATCCACCAGGCACAACACCGGATGGTTCGTGGTCCCGGTGAGCTGGTAACCCTCGGTGGTCGTGACCCGAAGCGTTTGTTGCTCCCCGGAGTGGAACAGGGCGTCGGCCCGGACAGGATCGCCGTGGCGGTTCAAGACCTTGAGGTCGATCGGATTGTCGCTGTTCGGAGCGGCGCCAGCGACGATATCCGCAAT
>DASUII010000177.1:0-24634 GCA_036279835.1 Pseudonocardiaceae bacterium | reverse complement strand
ACCACGACCCAGCAGGTTAAAACCTCACGACCGTCAGATGAAGTCCGACGAACCATCGGCCTCGCCTCCGTCATTGCCGTCCTTGGAGGCGATGGCCTGCTCGGCTGTCGTTGTTGGTAGGTCCTCAACGGCAATTAGTATGTCCATATCTTCACTGTCCACTACGTTCACCCCCTTTCCTATACTGGATGATGGTGGTCCGGATTACCTAGACCAGTCCAGGCCGCTGCGAAGGCGTGCGCATCCGCAGCGAGGTCAATCTCGCGGGAAGTCGCGCGAGCGGAGTGGCCGACGTCGGTCTCATAACGCAACAGCACCGGCCGCGCACCAGTGTTGGCCCATTGCAGCGCGGCGCACATCTTCCGTGGGTGCTCCGGACCTGTACGGGTGTCGCCGTCGAATCCACACAGAAGTACCGCCGGGTAACACGCACCCTCTTGCGCCTGCACCCGATGATAGGGCGACAGGTTCAGCAGCGCCGCGAAGTCGCACGAGTCGGTGACCGTGCCGAACTCCTTGGTCCACAGCCGACCGATTCCGAAGCGCTCATAGCGGATCATGTCCGCCAGCGGCGCGACAGCGATCACCGCGCCCCACAGCTCCGGGCGTCGTACCGCTGCGGATAACACCAGGACTCCGCCTGCGGATCCGCCGGACAAACACGTCTGTTCAGGTGTGGCGTAACCGCTTGTGTGCAACCACTCACCAACCGCTACCAGGTCGGCCGTCGCCGTGAGCTTGCCAGCCCGGCTACCTGCCCGATGCCAGCTGGCGCCGTGTTCGCCACCGCCCCGGACGTGCGCGACTGCGTATTGACCACCCGCCTGCAGCCAGGCGAGCACGGTCGCGGAGAAGCCAAAATCCCGGGTACGACCATAGGACCCGTAGACATGCAGGATCGTCGGCAGCGGCCCCGTGGCGATCGATGCCGTTGAAAGGACCGTGACCGGGACTTCGGTGCCGTCCGCAGCGGTAACCAGGGACCTGTGCCACTGCACCTGTGCCCGGGGCTCGCTCAGACCGCCGAGCCCCGGCTCGATCACCGCGCGGGCGCGATCATAGGTGAGAACCGCCGGCGACCGGGAGACCTCCGAGTAGGCGAAGTGCAGCCGGTCCCCCTCTTGTTCCATCGTCGCCTTGATGATTCTGCCCTTGCCTGGCAGCTCAACCCTCCGTAGCAAGCTGCCAGTGGCAGGGTCGTGGGCGGTCAACTCGCTGATCCCCCGCCGGCTCCAACAGGCCAGCAACTCTGCATCAACCAATGCCACCCGCTCCAGAGTCGCGTCGGCACGCTCGGATATGAGCTCCCGCCAGTTCGCGACATCAGGCGCTGGCTGGTCGGCGACACACAAACGGCGGCGTGGCGCATTGTCGGTGGTCCGGAGATACAGCCGACCCTCTGGCCCAACAAGAACATCCGTATCGATGTCTCGTCCGACCTGAACCTCCATGAATACTGGCGACTCCGGTGCTTGGCTGGCCACGTCGGCCAGCCACAGATCCCGACGTTGTCCGCTGCCGTAGCTGTGCCCGGCCACCAACCACCGCCCGTGGTACAGCCGCACATCGGGCAGCACCGCGCCGGAGGTGGCTCCGGGTAACACCAATCGGTCATCAGCAGTTGTAGAGCTCACGCGGTGAAACCACACGTTCCCCCCGCGTACGTAGTAGAACGCGCCCTCATCAATCCAGGCGATCGGCGAATAGCGGAGGCCGTTGATCGGTCCGTCGACCACTTCACCACTGGCTGCGTCGATGACGACCAGACAGCTGCGTTCCGTGCCAAATCGCGAGGTCTGCACCGCGACCTGGTGCCCCGCAGGACTTGGCTCCCACCTATCCAGCGTCGTGGTGCCGTCCGGGTCCACCGCCAGCACATCCACCAGCACCCGCGCCAGATCTGCTTCTATCACCAGCAGACGGGGGTGATCGGTGCGCGCGGGCTGGTGAGTAGTGAACAGCCGTGCTCCACGGACCTTGGGAGGCGACCACACCCCGCCGTCTAGGGCGTGTTCGATGCGATCTCGTAAGTTCCGCAGCAGCGGCCACCCTGATCGGTGCTGCACGAAAAGGCGTCGCTGCGCAGCTAGCCACCGCATTACTGTCGGTGAGTGGGACGGCTCCTCGAGCCACCGATATGGGTCCTCGACTACCTGGCCGTATAGGACCTCCCGAGACATCCACCGCGGCGCGCGACCCGTCTCCTCCATGCCAGCCTCAATGATCACGCTTAGAACACTGGCGGAGGCTGACCGCTACTTGTTCACCCTCAGTAAACAGTGTCTGCCATGCGGGGAGGAACCGCCGCAGACCCGGGAATCAGAAGTTGGTATGCGCTAGCCAGTGCTTCAGTACGCTGGCGTCGCCGAGCACGTCGATGGGCGCCTCGTTGGGTGGGACGCGGCGCATCAGCACCAGTAGCAGGTACAGCACCGGACCCCGCACCGCGACATTGCCCTTGGCGTGGCCGTGTTCCCAGACCGGACCTGACGGCGTCCGGCGCACGATCCACTCCCCCGCCTCGCCGAGCCCCGGGTCGGTGGAATGCAGGTGCAGAATCTGACCGTCCCCGCGCAGCTCGGCGAGCTCCGGGCGGTGCTTCACAGCTTGCGGCCTACTGAGGAAACCCAGCCATTCCGAGATCGCATCAGCGGCGAGATCAGCCTCCAGGGTGAACTCGCGACCCAGCGCGAGCTCGGCGTCGGCACGGTGCACCGCAGTCTCATGCGCCATCCGTCGGCCCCAGAAACCGACGCTGTGGTCATCGGCCCAGCTCCACACGGGCGTCCGCGGGTCAGCCGCCCGAATCGCGTCCACCAACGCGCCAGCACCATCGCGCAACCAGGCGGCCAGCTTGTCGGCGTCCGCGGGTGCAGCGGTCGCGGTCAGCTCGCTGCGGTCGGGTGGGGTGGTGGTCGGTCGACTGACGATCGCGGTGGCCCACCGGTGGGTCTGCCCGAGATGCTCGGTGAGCTGGTACAACGTCCAGTCCGGGCAGGTCGCCACCCGCTGTTGCAGATCGGCGCCGACCAGCGCCTCAGCGAACAGCGCCGACTGCGCAGCCAGCGCGTCGAGATATCGGTCCTCGCTCAGCGGAGCCATCGAATTGCCCTCCCCGTAGTCGTTTGTCGCGGGTCCTGGCGAGTGGTCGTCGGGGACTCGCAGGCAGAGCACTTGTTACCTTGGTAGTGCGGCGCCGCACCAGGTGGTGTGCACTGTGCTCTATGGCCTCGCATTCTGCCTCGCATCCGCAAGACCCCGTCCAGCGCGCGCTCGGTGGCGGCTGGGGCACCTTTCTCGCGGCGGCAGCGCGGTCTCCTCGCGATGTCGGCACCCTGCTGCCCTCCGGTCCTGAGCTGGCCCAGCGGCTGGCCGCTGTGGTGGCTGGAGCCGGCCACGCTGGGCGTCCCGCGGTCGTAGTAGAGGTCGGTGCGGGTGGCGGGGCGGTCACCACGGCGATCGTCCGGGAGGCAGACCATGACGCGGTGGTGATCGCGGTCGAGAAGGACCCCGGGCTCGCCGACCGGTTGCGGTCCCGCCAGCTCGGGGTGCGGGTGGTCACCGCGGATGCCGCCACGCTTCCGGCCATCCTCGCCGACCACGGCGTGGACCGCGCCGATGTGATCGTCTCGGTGCTGCCGTGGACCCTGTTCGGACCGCGGCAACAGCGCGAGTTCTTGACGATCTTTGCCGCTGCGCTGCAGCCCGACGGGGTGTTCACCGCCGCCGCTTACAGCGTGGGCTACTGGACAGCCGCTGCGCGCAGGTTTCGCAGCGAGCTGGAGCGCACCTTCGGCGAGGTGCTGCCCACCCGCACGCTCTGGCGGCACCTGCCGCCAGCCATGACCTATGTCTGCCGGCACCCGGTCGTAACCCACCCGGTCGCAACCGACGGCATCACCGCGGATCCGAATCGATGAGTAGCCGGCCATTGAGCCGGGTGACCCGCAACGCACGCTTCACCACCTGGGCGTCGGCGCCGTTGTTGTAGGTAACCTCAACGGGCACGCGCACCGAACCGTCGGAATTATCCGTGACCCCGAAGGCGTTGCGGGCGCTGACCGAGGAGTACTGACTCCAGTACGACCGAAAGTCCGACTCGCCGGCGAAGGCAGCCTGCGCGGTGGGTGACAGCAGCTGCCAGGCCGTCGACACGTCGTTCATTCCATTGTAGTAATCGATCACAAGTTGGCCTGCGTCGCTCCATCCGATCGGCTGGGCGTGGTCCACTCGCTGTACCTGTGGCGGCGGGGGAAGGACGCGGGTCGGCGTTGCTGCCGGCGCAGCCGGCTGCCCGACGGCGTTGGCCCCCTGCTGCCCGGCTGAGCCTCCGGACAGCAGCGCCTCGACTCCGGTGAACACCAGCACCGCCAGGACAGCTCCGGTGAGCAAGCCCACCCTGAGCCGACGCTGCCTGCGGCCGGTAGGGGAGCTGTCCGCGGACCTACCGGGTAGCCACGATACCGCCTGCGGTGCGGAATCAACCAGCGGGACGGACGCCATGGTCGGCGTCGGGTCCACACGCTCGATTCTGGTCACTCGGGTCGGCTGCTGCGCGGCACCTGACGTGGAACCCGGGCGGGTTGTCCGTACTGCGGCGAGTTGCTCGCTCGCGCGGTGCATGTCGGGACGCTGCGTCGGGTCCGTCGCCAGCAGCCTCATCAGCACCGCTGATAGCGCGCCTGCCTGCCAGGGAGGTCGCACCTGGCCGCCCGCCACCGCGTGCAGCAGCGCGAGCGGGTTGTCGGTGTCGCCGAACGGACCGCACCCCTCCACTGAGGCGTAGAGCGTGGCGCCGAGGGAGAAGACATCCGACGCCGGCGTCGGGACCTGCCCGCGAGCCACCTCCGGTGCAAGGTAGGCCGGGGTACCGGCCATCATCCCGGTCTGGGTAACGGTGACATCACCCGCGGCGCGCGAGACGCCGAAGTCGGTGATCTTGGCGGTGCCGTCGTCGGTGATCAAGATATTCCCGGGCTTGACGTCGCGGTGCACGATCTGGGCGGCGTGCGCGGCGGCCAACGCCGAGGCGATCTGCCTGCCGATCGAGGCGACTTCCGGCACTGGGAGGCAGCCACGTTCAGCCAGCACCGCCGCGAGGCTGCGCGACGGCAGGTACTCCATCACCAGGCAGGGCTCACCCTCGTGCTCGGCCACGTCATAGACGACGATGGCGTTCGGGTGATGCAGGCGTGCGGCGATGCGTGCCTCGCGCAACGCCCGGGCCCGGGCTTCGTCGGTCGCCCGAGGGCTCAGGTTCGGCTGCACCAGCAGCTGTTTCACCGCCACCAGCCGCTGCAGCCGTAAATCCATGGCCCGCCAGACGACGCCCATGCCGCCAACGCCGATTCGATCGAGCACCCGGTAGTGACCGGCGATCAGCTGACCCATGTCGATATGCGGTCACCCCCCTTTGCACCGAGCTTGCGCACGGCACGCAGCATCCCCGACCGGGGACCAGATTATCGCGCCGGAGCCCGGTCGGCACGTCCACCGAGCTGTCCCCCGCTTCGCCCTGGTCGGCCCCGCTTCGCCTCGGATGACGGCCCGGGGGCACGATCGTGGTCACCATGACGCTCACCGCGACGCTACCCGGCGCTACCGGGCCCGACGAGCTCTTCGACGCCTTTGTGGCCTGGGTCTCAGACCAGGGCCTGGTGCTGTACCCGGCCCAGGAGGAGGCGCTAATAGAGATCGTGTCGGGCTCGAATGTGATCCTGGCCACGCCGACCGGGTCCGGTAAGAGTCTGGTCGCGACCGGCGCGCACGCGACCGCACTGGCGCAGCACAGGCGCAGCGTCTACACCGCACCAATCAAGGCACTGGTGTCGGAGAAGTTCTTCGCCGCGTGCGACGTTTTCGGTGCTGATCAGGTTGGGATGCTGACCGGTGACTCCAGCGTTAACGCCGATGCCCCCATCATCTGCTGCACCGCTGAAGTGCTGGCCAACATGGCGCTGCGCAGCGGAGCGGATACCGATGTGGGCCTAGTCGTGATGGATGAGTTCCACTACTACGCCGACCCGGACCGGGGCTGGGCGTGGCAGGTGCCGCTGCTCGAGCTCCCGCAGGCCCAGTTCCTGCTGATGTCCGCGACACTGGGAGACGTCAGCCGCTTTCAACCGGACTTGACCCGGCGCACCGGTCGCCCCACCGCGGTGGTCCACTCGGCGCAGCGACCGGTTCCGCTGCACTTCCGGTACGTGACGACACCGCTGCACGAGACGCTGGAAGAACTGCTGGCCATCAAGGCGGCGCCGGTCTACGTGGTGCACTTCACTCAGGCGTCGGCCGCCGAGCAGGCGCAGGCGCTGACCAGTATCAACGTGTGCACTCGGGCAGAAAAGGACGCCATCGCCGAGCTGATCGGGGGCTTCCGGTTCACGGCTGGTTTCGGGAGGACTCTGTCCCGGCTGGTGCGTCATGGGATCGGGGTGCATCACGCCGGGATGTTGCCGCGGTACCGCCGGCTCGTCGAGCGGCTCGCCCAAGCCGGCCTCCTGAAGATCATTTGCGGTACGGACACTCTCGGCGTCGGGATCAACGTGCCGATCCGCACGGTGTTGCTCACCGCGCTGGGCAAGTACGACGGCACCCGCACCCGCCACCTCACCGCCCGGGAGTTCCACCAGATCACCGGGCGCGCCGGCCGGGCCGGCTACGACACCGCCGGCGATGTCGTCGTCCAGGCCCCGGAACACGTGGTGCAGAACACCAAGGCAGTGGCCAAGGCCGGAGACGATCCCCGCAAGCGCCGCCGGGTGGTCCACAAGAAACCTGCCGAGGGATCGGTGTCCTGGAGCGATCGCACCTTCGACCGGCTGGTCGCAGCCGAACCAGAACCGTTGACATCCAGCTTCGCGGTGAGCCACGCGATGCTGCTCAATGTCGCCAACCGGCCCGGTGACGCCTTCGCGGCGATGCGCCACCTGCTTACCGACAACCACGAGGAGCGCCCCGCGCAGCGCCGGCACATCCGTCAGGCCATCGCGATCTACCGAGCGTTGCTGGCCGCAGGCGTCGTGGAGCGGCTGGCGGTCCCGGACGCCCAGGGCCGCACCGTGCAGCTCACCGGGGACCTGCAACTCGACTTCGCGCTGAACCAGGCGCTGTCCCCGTTCGCCCTGGCCGCGATCGAGCTGCTCGACCGGGATTCGGTTGACTACCCGCTAGACGTGCTGTCGGTGCTCGAGGCCACCCTCGACGATCCGCGGCAGGTATTGAGCGCGCAGCTGTCCAAGGCCAAGGGTGAGGCTGTGGCGGCGATGAAAGCCGAGGGCATCGAATACGAGGAGCGGATGCGGCTGCTGGAGGACGTCAGCTACCCGATGCCGCTAGCTGAGCTGCTCGACGCCGCGTTCGAGATCTACCGGGCGGGTCACCCGTGGGTGGCCGACCACCGGCTGTCCCCCAAGTCAGTGGCCCGGGATCTCGCCGAGCGGGCGATGACCTTCACCGAGTACGTCGGCTTCTACGGCCTGGCCCGCTCCGAGGGGCTGGTACTGCGGTACCTGGCCCATGCCTACCAGGCGCTGCGCCGCACGGTACCCGAGGACGCCAAGACCGATGAGCTCCGTGACCTGCAAGAGTGGCTCGGCGAGCTGGTGCGCCAGGTTGACTCCAGCCTGCTGGACGAGTGGGAGAAGCTGCGGGACCCGCAGGAGCAGGACGCGGTACCGGCCCCGATCGATCACCGACCGCCGCCGGTCACAGCCAACTCGCGGGCCTTCCGGGTGTTGGTTCGTAATGCGCTGTTCCGCCGGGTGGAGTTGGCTGCCCGCCGGCGGTGGGAGGATTTGGGTGAGCTCGACGCGGACGCCGGGTGGGATGCGGAGTCCTGGCGGCAGGCCGTGGAACCGTACTTTGACGAGTACGACGAGATCGGCACCGGCGCTGACGCGCGCGGTCCGGATCTCCTGATCATCGACCAGCAGCCCGATCGGTGGGTCGTGCGCCAAATCCTCGATGATCCGTCCGGGCATCATGACTGGGCCATCAACGCCGAGGTCGATCTAGCGGCATCCGACGAGTCCGGGACCGCCGTGGTGTGGGTGACCGCAGTAGGGCAGATGTAACCGGGCGCAGACGCGTGCACAACGGTCAGGACGGCTCGTCGCCCGGCTTCCACTTGATGCCGCACCCGATGCTGGGCACCTGCGGTTCGGGAACCGGCTGTCCAGCCAGCACCAGGTCCAGCGCCTCCCGCAATGCCTTGCCGGTCACCGGAGCGTCGTTGCGTGGGCGGGACTCGTCGAACTCGCCCCGGTAGACAAGCCGGCGCTGGCCGTTATAGACGAAGAAGTCCGGGGTGCACGCGGCCTGGTAGTCCCGCGCGATCTGCTGGCTGTCGTCCAGCAGGTACGGGAAGGTGAACACCGCGCGGTGAGCCTGCTCAGTCAGCCCGTCGACACCATCGTCGGGGTACCTCTCGGTGTCGTTGCTGCAAATCGCCACCGCAGTCACGCGGGGTGCGTACTCGGCAACCAGCGCGCCCAGTTCTCGCTCGAGGTGCCGGACATAAGGACAGTGATTGGACAGGAACATCACCAGCAGTGGCCGGCCAGCGGCAAGACCATCAGAGGCCACGATCTCGCCGTCCAGAGATGGCAAGGCAAACGGCGGGGCCGGCGTGCCGAGCGGTACCATCATCGAGTTCACGGCCACGGTGACCAGTGTTCCAGTTCAGCCGCCGAACAAGCCACCGGCAATGCCGCCGATGCCCTCGCGCGGCGTGCGTCCCGGTACCGTCGCCGCGACCCACTGCTGGAACGCCTCCGGGTTGCGCGACTGAAGCAGTACGCGACCTGGACCGGAGAAATCGAACACCCAGCCCTCGCCGCTCTTCACGGACTGGACGCTTCTGCCTTCGACCGCGCGGCGCATTCTGAATTGGATGGCGAGGTCGTAGGCGACGACGTGGCCGGTGTCGATCGTGACGAGCTCCTGCGGCGGCAAATCGATATAGTCGACAGCGCCGTAGACGCTCACCAGCGCTTCGCCCTGACCGCTGGCGCGGAACCCGAAGCCACCCTCGCCACCGAACAGGTTGGCCATCCCACCCCACTGCGTGTCGATCTCGACGCCGTAGGAGTTGGCGATCCAGCTACCGCGGCGCAGGAAAATAGGCCGCTCGGGTGTGATGGTGATCGGGACAGTGTCACCGGGCAGCATCCCCGCGACATCGACCCAACCGCCTTGCTGTGGCGCGGTGTAGGTGGTGACGAAGAAGGAACCGCCGCCGAGCACGCTACGGGCTAGGCCTTTCATGACCCCGCCCTGCGCCTTGGACTCGAGCTGCACGCCCTCGCTGTGGGCGATCATCGCGCCGCCCTCGACGCGCAGCGGCTCCCCTGGCGCGAGGAGGCAGCGAGCAACGGTCGACGACGGGTTGTGGCGCAACTGAACCTGCATGGCAGGCGACCCTAGCCGGACCGTAGCGCCCAAGTATCGGCGACCTGAGGTTTCGCCACGCCATTGCGAGGACAAATGGCGTGGACGGTCTGCGAGGGTACGCGGCCAGCCCGTCGAACAGGTCACCACGGTGGACCGGTTCGACGGGCCGGACTTCGGACCCTGATCGGGGTGCCTGCGTGGACTAGCCTCGGCCAGTGGTGTCCTGGACCTTGCGCACCGCGCCGTCGATCTGGTTGCTGAACTTGCCTTTGGTGCACTGGTCGACGAGACGACCGGCCTGGTCTGCGATCTTGCCGACCGCGTCGGGGTTGGTCTTGGCGTACCTGCGAGCGGCCTCCACGGCCCCCGCCAGCACAACGAGCTTCCCCAGTTTCCCCAGCATCGCGCTTCCTCCTTTGGCTGACCAACCACAATCCCCACTAGTCACAGCGGAATGGCGAGGATACCGCGCCCGATCATGGCGTGGGAGGACGGCCGCAGGAAGCGGGTCAGCGCAATGATTCGGTCAAAATCCCATCGCCTGGGCCCGGCGCTTCACCTCGCGCCCTCGGTTGGTTCGCAGCGCGCCGATCGGGGTGCCGGGCAATGAATCCTCCGCGGTGAACAACCAGCGCAGGATCTCTTCGGCGGAGTACCCGGAGTCGCGCAACAAGGTGATCGTGCCGGGCAGTCCCTTGACAACCGCATCGCCGCTGAGGAACTCCGCGGGGATCAACACCACGCCGTCGCGGCGTATCCCCATCAGTTGCCCATCACGCATCATCTGGTGCACTCGGGTTACCGGCAGTCTCAGCCGTTGCGCGACATCAGGTAGCGGCAGCACCTCCACCTCAGGGTCGAGCACGTCCAGGGCGATGGCGAGGTCGCTCACGGTGGTCACCATGCCATACCGGCCAGCCGGCGCCCTTCCGCCGTTCGGGGCGCGCCGGTCCGTACCATCCACAGACTGTGGAGCGACAGGGGCCCGATTACGACGGCAACCTGGTCGGCGCGCTGCTGGAGGGGCGCTACCAGGTTGGTCCGATGCTGGCCCACGGCGGCATGTCCACCGTCTATCGGGGCACGGACACCCGCCTGGAGCGTCCGGTCGCCATCAAGGTGATGGCACCGCGGTTCGCCGCTGACCCGCTTTTCCTGCAGCGCTTCGAGCGGGAAGCCCGCGCGGCCGCGCGCTTGCACCACCCTGGGATCGTCGCGGTTCATGACCAAGGTGTCGACTCCTCCCCCATTGGTGACTCCGTCTTCCTGGTGATGGAACTGGTGGACGGCGGAACCTTACGGGACCTGCTGCGCCAGCGCGGGCCGCTGCCGGTGCCGCTCGCACTGTCGGTGGCCGACATGGTGCTCTCAGCGCTGGCCGCGGCGCACTGGGAGGGGCTGGTACATCGCGACATCAAGCCGGAGAACGTCCTCATCGGGCCGGGCGGCGTGGTCAAAGTGGCCGACTTCGGATTGGTCCGCGCAGTGGCCGAGGCCAGCAGCAGCACCGGAGACGTCATCCTCGGAACGGTGGCCTACCTTTCCCCCGAGCAGGTCGCGACCGGTGCCGCCGACGCCCGCAGCGATGTCTACGCCACCGGAGTGATGCTCTTCGAGATGCTCACCGGAGCACCCCCCTACACCGGCGAGACCGCATTGTCGGTTGCGTATCACCACGTCAACGATGACATGCCGGCCCCGAGCGCAGCTGGTGCCGTGGTGCCCGCGTCGCTGGACGACCTCATCGTGCGAGCCACCCGGCGGGATCCGGACGCCCGGCCGCCAGACGCGGCGGCGTTCTTGCGGGAGTTGCAATCAGTGCGGGCCGAGCTGGGAATCGATCGGGTACCCGTACCGGTACCCGCAGTCCCAGCTGGATTGGCCAGCGCCCCGGTGGTCCGCCCGCCCGAACACGGACCGCAGGTAACTCGAGCTCTCGCCAGGGACGAGATCGCACCAGCTGTTCCCGCTCCATACGACGATCCTTACCTCTACGAGCGCGCTCGTAACCGGCGCGCCTTCATCGCCTGGATCGTGGTCGTGTTGATGCTCGCGGGCGCGGTCGGGGTGGGCGCATGGTGGCTGGGCAGCGGCCGGTGGACCGTGGTTCCCAATCTCGTGGGTCTGCAACGTGGGGCGGTGGCCGGCGCGCTGTCCGCCGCTGAGCTGAAGGCCGATCTCACCGACGACCACAACGACACCGTCCCTGGCGACACGGTGATCCGCAGCGACCCCGCGCCGGGCCAGCGCGCGCTACGCGGCTCGGACATCACCGTGGTGATCTCGCTGGGCCATCCGGTGGTGCCCGACCTGGCGATAGGGAGCACACCGGAGGAGGCGCAGCGGGCAGTCCAGCAGGCGGATCTGAGTCCACGGCTGGATCCCGACGCCGCGAGGTTCGATGACGACGTGCCGGCAGGCGCCGTGCTCAGGCTGCAGCCGCCGTCCGGAACCATGCTCACCGTCGGCGCGCCGGTGACTGTGGTGCTCAGCAAGGGGCCCGCCCCGATCACAGTGCCGGACGTGCGGGGAATGGGTCAGACCCAGGCGCTCTCGGTGTTGGCCCGCGCCGGCCTAAAGGTGCAGGTGCAGCGCCAGTTCGACGACCAGGTCGCGGGTGGACATGCGATCGGCACCGACCCCAGGGCCGGTACTGGCGCCGCCCGTGGAACCAACGTCATCTTGCTGGTGAGTACCGCGCCTGTCGTTCCGAATGTGGTCGGGCTCTCGGTCGCGCAGGCCCGCCAAGAACTCGCTGACGCGGGGCTCAACAGCACGGTCAGCCAGTCTCTCGGCGGCTTCGGGTTTCTCGGCGGCTTCTCAGACCGGGTGATTTCGCAGTCCCCGGAGGCCGGCCAGCCGGTTCGCCCCGGGGCTACCGTGGCGCTGTCGACGTTGTGAGCGTCGACAGCGCTCGTGAGTGGGAAACAGTGTTATAACACTGTTTCCCACTCACGAGCGAAGCATCTCGGCTACCAGGAATGCTAGTTCTAGGGCCTGCTGGGTATTGAGCCGCGGATCGCACGCGGTGTCATAGCGACCGGAAAGGTCGGCATCGGAGATCTCCTGGGCGCCGCCGAGGCACTCGGTTACGTCCTCCCCGGTGAGTTCCACGTGGATGCCGCCCGGGTGTGTGCCCAGTGCGTGGTGTACTTCGAAGAAGCCCTGCACCTCGTCTACTACCCAGTCGAAGTGCCTGGTCTTGTAACCGGTGGACGACTCGATGGTGTTGCCATGCATCGGGTCGCACTGCCAGATCACCTGGTGCCCAGCGGCGGTGACCTTCTGCACGATCCCAGGCAGTACGTCGCGGACCCGTTGCGCCCCCATCCGGGAGATCAGGGTGAGCCGACCTGGCGTGCCGTGCGGGTCGAGCCGCTCGACGTACTCCACGGCCTTATCCGGGGTGGTACTTGGACCCAGCTTGAGCCCGATCGGGTTGGCCAACAGTTCGGCGAAGGCGATGTGTGCCCCATCCAGCGCCCGGGTCCGCTCCCCCACCCAGAGGAAATGCGCGGACAGGTCGTAGAGCTTGGGCGTGTCGCTGCTGCTGTCCAGCCGGAGCATGGCCCGCTCGTAGTCCAGCACCAGCGCCTCGTGGCTGGCGTAGATCTCGGTGGACAGCAGCGAAGAGTCGTCCACGCCGCACGCCGACATGAAGCGCAGGCCCCGGTCGATCTCGCCGGCCAGCGCCTCGTAGCGGGCCCCGGCCGGAGATCGCCGGACGAAGTCCTTGTTCCAGTCATGCACCTTGTGCAGGTCAGCCATGCCGGCCATGGTCAGCGAACGCACCAGGTTCATCGCTGCGGCGGCGTTGGCGTAGGCCCGGATCAACCGCGACGGGTCGTGCACCCGCGCCTCCGGGATGGGACGCTGAGAGTTGATCATGTCGCCGCGGTAGGAGGCGAGCCCGAGCACGTCGACCGGCGCGGACCGCGGCTTGGCGTATTGCCCGGCTACCCGCCCCACCTTCACCACAGGCATGCTCGACCCGTAGGTGAGCACCACCGCCATCTGCAGCAGCGTGCGGATGGTGGCCCGCAGGTGCGGCTCGGTGTTGTCGGCGAAGGTCTCGGCGCAGTCCCCGCCTTGCAGCAGGAACGCCTCGCCCCGTGCGACGGCCCCGAGCTGCTCGCGTAGCTGGTCCACCTCCGGCGGCACGGTGATCGGCGGGACACTCTCCAACACGGTGCGGATGCTGCGCACCGCGTCGGGGTCAGGCCAGCTCGGTTGCTGCGCGGCGGGTCGGGCCAGCGCGGCGTCCAGCCTGGTACGGAGATCGGCGGGTAGCGGCGGTAGCTCCGGCAGCGCGTCGACCGGAACATCCACGGTCCAGTTCACGGTGGTTGAGCGTATGCCGTGATTCTCCAGACCGTTGCGGCGGGCCGGTCAGCCGAAGAAGACTTCGGCCTCCGCGTGGCGGTGCTGCGGCACGGTCTTGACTGCTGCGGTGGCTTCGGCCAGCTTCACCCGGATGATGTCGGTGCCGCGCAACGCCACCATCACGCCACCGTCGCCCTCGTGCACCGCATCGACCGCGTGTATCCCGAACCGGGTGGCGAGCACCCGGTCGTAAGCAGTGGGCGTGCCGCCGCGCTGGATGTGCCCCAGCACGACAGCGCGGGACTCGGCACCGGTGCGACGGGCGATCTCGTCGGCCAACCAGATGCCGACGCCACCGAGGCGCTTATGGCCGAAGGCATCGACCTCCGCGGTGGCGAGCAGCTCCACGCCGCCGTCGGGTACTGCACCCTCGGCAACCACCACGATCGCTGCGTCTTCCCGCTCGAGGCAGCGGACGACCCACTTGCACACCGGGTCCAAGGAGAAAGGCCGTTCCGGCATCAGGATCACATTCGCCCCGCCGGCCATCCCGGAGTGCAGGGCGATCCAGCCTGCGCTGCGGCCCATCACCTCGACGACCGCCGCCCGGTGGTGCGATTCCGCGGTGGTGCGCAGCCGGTCGATCGCCTCGGTGGCGATGTGCACCGCGGTGTCGAACCCGAACGTGTAGTCGGTGGCGCTCAGATCGTTGTCGATCGTCTTGGGTACCCCCACCACGACTATCCCGTCTTCACTCAACCGACTGGCCACCCCGAGGGTGTCTTCGCCGCCGATGGCGATCAGCGCGTCCACGCCGTGGTCGGCGAGGGTCTGCTTGACCTGCTCGGCGCCGCCGTTGCGGTACGGGTTGGTTCGTGAGGTCCGTAAGATAGTGCCACCGAGAGGCAGGATGTGCTCCACGTCAGCAAGACCAAGTGGTTGGACCAGCCCTTCCATCGGACCCCGCCAGCCGTCCCGGAACCCGATGATCTCGTGCCCGTAGACCTCGATGCCCTTGCGGACCACCGCCCGGATCACCGCATTGAGCCCGGGGCAGTCACCGCCCCCGGTGAGCACACCGATGCGCATGTCGATTCGCCTTTCCGCTCCATATTGGATTGACGGGCGAGAGCCTGGCATGAGGAGGATCGCTACGGCAAAGCGGCAGGTCAACGGGGACGGTGTCGCTGCGCCAGACGGTGCTGCTCGATCACCCGCCATCGGGCGAGGTTGTAACGGGCGTCGGCCACCGCGTCGTGGGCGTCGCTGGGCGGCGGGGGCAACGCCGGCTTACCGGCATCCTCCCAGCGCTGCCGCAGGTCCCGGGTAAACCGGGGTAGGGTCCGCGGCAACGCTGGCATCGGGCCCCACAGTTGGGCAAGAGCGACGTGGTCGTAGGCGGCGAACCAGGCCCACAGTTCCACCCGCTCGCCCGACGAGGTGAGAAACTCGAGCAACGTGTCCCGAATAGCCGTGCGTCCGCGCCATGCCTGGTCTGCCGGCGACGGCAGCTTCGGCAAAACGTGTGCGCGCACCCAGTCGCCGGCCCGCTCCGGATTGAACTCGGTGGATACCGCGTAATACTCCCGACCCTGCTCGTCCACTACTCCGATCGAGATCAGCTCGATGGTGACGCCGTCCTCGATGAACTCGCAGTCGTAGAAGAACCGCACGTGGACCCATCCTCGCTTATCTGACCTGCGAAAACATCAGGATGATCTCTCTGTTGTCCGCACAGTGCCCGCAGGAGCTGACAGCGCGCGCTCGACAGCTTGCCGTGTTCGGTGGTCGATGTCCGGCCACAGGTGGGTATAAGTGTCCAATGTGGTCGCCGACGACGAGTGTCCCATCCGGCGCTGCACCGTCTTGACGTTCTCGCCGTGGCGGATCAATGCCGAGGCGTAAAAATCTCGCAGCGCGTGCAGCCCGGCGTCAACCTGGGCGCCGGCGTGTGTCACAGCCGGGGCTGCCGTCTTGTCTTATGGGGTGCAGGTAATCCTCGATCGAAGGGGTTGATGATGAGGGTGTTTGTGGCAGGTGCGACGGGTGCGATTGGAAAGCAGCTGGTGCCACGTCTGGTTGCCGCGGGTCATGAGGTTCATGGGATGACGCGTAGCGAGTCGAAGCAGGCGATGCTTGACGAGCTGGGCGCTGTTGCGGTGGTCGCGGACGCGCTTGATCCCGATCAGGTCGCGGAGGCGGTGGGCAGGGCGAGGCCGGAGGTGATCGTCCATCAGCTGACCGCGATCGGGTCGCTTGACCCGCGTCACTTCGATCGCGATTTCGCGCTGACCAACCGCCTGCGGACCGAGGGGACGGACTATCTGCTGTCGGCGGGGCAGGCGATGGGGGTGCGGCGGTTTGTGGCGCAGAGCTATGGTGCGTGGCCGTACGTGCGCACCGGCGGGCCGGTGAAGAGCGAGGAAGACCCGCTCGACCCGACGCCGGCGCGCGAGATACGCGAAACTCTGGCCGCGATCCGGCACCTGGAGCAGGCTGTCCTGGGTGCGCGGTGGACCGAGGGGATTGTGCTGCGCTACGGCGCGTTCTACGGGCCAGGCACGTCGATGGCGCCGGGCGGGGAACAGTTCGAGCTGGTCCGCAGGCGCAAGTTCCCGCTGGTCGGCGATGGTGGCGGCGTGTGGTCTTTCGTCCACATCGCTGACGCGGCGGAGGCGACGGTGGCGGCGGTCGCGCACGGCAGTCGCGGTGTCTACAACGTGGTCGACGATGATCCCGCCCCGGTCGCCGAGTGGCTGCCGGCGCTGGCTGCCGAGCTCGGCGCCAAGAAGCCAGTGCGCGTGCCGCGGTTCGTTGGGCGGGTGTTCGCCGGGGAGGTCGGCGTGGTGATGATGACCGACGCCCGCGGCGCGTCGAACGCGAAGGCCAAGCGCGAGCTTGGGTGGCGCCCGGCGCACCCGAGCTGGCGGCAGGGGTTCGCAGCGGCATGACCGATCGCGAGCGACTGCTTGGCGAGCTGCGGCCGGTCGCGTTCGCGATCGCCTACCGGATGCTCGGCAGCGTGTCCGAGGCCGAGGACGTGGTGCAGGAAGCGCTGCTGCGGGTGCATCAGGCGCTTGATGCCGGCGAGCAGATCGTATCGCCGCACGCGTTCGTCGCCATCGTGACCACCCGGCTGGCGATCAACGAGCTGCGCTCCGCGCGCGCCCGTCGCGAGCGCTACGTCGGCGAGTGGCTGCCAGAGCCGATCATCACCGATGGCCACGATGATCCGGCCCGGCACGCTGAGACAGCCGACTCGCTGTCGCTGGCGATGCTGGTGCTGCTGGAGAGCCTCTCGCCTGAGCAGCGAGCCGTGCTGCTGCTTCACGATGTGTTCGACTACGGGTATCCGGAGATCGCGGCAATCGTCGGCAAGAGCGAGGACAACGTACGACAGCTCGCCACCCGCGCCAGACGCCACGTCGAGCAGCGCCGCCCCCGCTTCCACTCGACGCGCGAGCAGCGCGACGAGCTCGCACAACGGTTCTTCGCGGCCGCCGAGCAAGGCGATCTCGCTGGACTCGAGGCGCTGCTCGCTCACGACGTGGAGCTGACCGGCGACGGCGGCGGCAAGGTTCCGGCGCTCGCGCGGTCGCTGCGTGGGCGCAACCGTGTCGCGCGCACGCTGATCAACTGGGTCCGCCTGGGCGCCCGCCTTCCGGGCGTGTCGTTGCGCCCCGTCGAGGTCAACGGCGGCCCGGGAGCGCTCTATCTCGACGGACAGCAGCGGCTGATCGGCG
Source organism: Pseudonocardiaceae bacterium (assembly GCA_036279835.1). Lineage (GTDB taxonomy): Bacteria > Actinomycetota > Actinomycetes > Mycobacteriales > Pseudonocardiaceae. The sequence continues at coordinate 7,175 of DASUII010000177.1, read as the reverse complement.
TGTTGGTGCTCGATATCACCGGCGGTCAGATCACCAGTATCAGCTCGATCGTCAACCCCGACAAGCTGACCCACCTCGGGCCAGTCGCCGACTTCAGGTCGCTACTGAGGTCGGCGAGATGAACTCCGGCGCTCGTGCTGCGTCGCCCCGTGCAGCTGTTCAGGGCCGCGCTCCTGGCGGCACTCGTCTTGACGTTGGCCCGCTCCGGGCTGATCTCCAAGGCGCAGACGATCGAGCGGGCGCCGGAACCGAAGCGCACGGCGCTGGAAAAGGTTTCCCGGACGCTGGCCCGTGCGTCCCGGGTCCTATTCACCGAGCTGGAGGCTGGAGGAACGGAAGGCGGCCCTGGACCCAGGCGCGGTGTGGGCGGCTATCCAGAAGAAGGTTGCTTCCCGGTCGGCAGTGGTCAGTGCGCTGCTGTTCGAGGTGCACGCCTGGACCGGTTTCCTCCACGCCTTCACCCACGTCTCGATTCACACCACCCGGATGGACGGCCTGCTGACCTCGCTGGTGGCGGTGCTGATTCACGCCTCGTATTCCGACGCGGTCTTTGGGCTGTTCAAAAATGCTGGGCTACCGCTTTGTCCCCGCGTTTTCCGGGACCTTCCCGACCAGCGGTTCTGGCGCGCGGATCTCCCGGATGGGCTGCGGATGTTCGGCCGCGCCGAGCATCCCACCCCGCTGGGTCAGGCGTTCGCCGAGTACGAGCGCATCGACAAGACGATGCACCTGCTCAGTCTCGTTGAGAGCCAGTCGATGACACCTACCGGCGCCGGATGAACCGCCAACTCACCGTCCAGGAGTCCCGCCACCGCCTGGCCGGGTGATCTGCCACGGCAAACGCGGCCAGATCCAGCAGGCCTACCGAGACGGCCAAGAAGACCAGCTGGGATGTCTAGGCCTGGGCCTGAAATGCGTGGTGTGGTGGAACACCCCACTCGATCGCATCAACTTCAACGGCCGCTCCCCCATCACCCGCCCCGACCTGAGCAGCGGCGTGCGACCCCTGCGCGAGCCGACTGCAGGCGAGGAAGACAGCTGATGCACCCGGGCTGGACCGAAACCGTGGCCCACTCCCCGGTTCGACGCCCTCACATGCTTGATATGCAGGTAATCGTGAGGCTCCACGTCCTTGAGGGTGCGACGCGACGAGTGCGTGTGCGACGCCCGTGGGAAGATCCGCCGAGGTGAGCCGGTCGACGGGAACTATGGAGAGATATGGAGTTTGTGGGCGAGTTGGCGGTAGTCCAGCAACGCTTGGCGGCCTGTCGGGATCTGGTTGCCCGACGCCTGGCTGTGCTGGAGGCACTGGCGGTTGCTCCGGGTGAGCAGGTGCTTGAGGCCGGGTGCGGGTCCGGGTTGCTGCTGCGTGACATCGGTGCGGCGGTGGGTGAGCAGGGCCTGGCGATCGGGATCGACGTGAGTCCTGATCAGCTCACTGCGGCCCGGTCGCACTGCAAGGACATGACTCAGGTGCAGGTACGGGTGGAAGACATGCGCGCTGTATCCGCAGCCGATGAGCTCTTCGACGCCACGGTCTATGTCCAAGTGCTGGAGTACGTGCCGGATGTGGAAACCGCCGTGGCCGAGGCCGCACGCGTGACGAAACCTGGTGGACGGTTCGTCAACGTGGCCACCAACTGGGGCTCGTTGTGGTGGGCGGGCGGTGACGCGGAGCTAACCGCCCGCATGGTCTCGGCATGGCATGGGCACGCACCGCATCCGAACCTGCCGGTGGTGTTACCACTGCTGCTGGAGCACGCTGGCTTCACCGCCGTGCACCAGCGCCCGCTGACCATCCTCAATCGCCATTTTCATGCAGACACCTTCAGCTACTGGGCTGCCCGGCTGATCGCCGCCTACGCGACAGCGAACGGCGGAATATCCCCCGACGAGGCCTCCCGATGGATGGACAGCCTCACCGCCGCCGACGAGCATCGATGCTACTTCTTTTCCTCAGTGCCGGTACTCACCACCGCCACCCTGACCGCGCACCCTACCTGAGCGACCACGATAATCTCATCATTCACGGCCGCGTGGGCCACGAAATGCTAACCCCCCGCCGCTGGGGAGGACGCTGCCACCGCGTGATTGCCTATCGGAACGCCACGCACTCTATCCTGCGGTCTGTCGCTAGCTTGACAGACCTGCTGAAAATGAGGACGAGAGAGGATTGTGGATTGATAAGAGGAGGATGCCGGACGTGGCCAAGCTGAGGGTGCACGGTGACGAGCTGGTGGTCTTGCTCTCCCCGTTGGAGAAGCTGGGTGCGTTTCGCGGTGACGTCCATGTCCCCCTGGCCGCCGTGAGATCGGCTCGCGTCAGCGACCGGCCCTGGTCGGAGCTTCGGGGCATCCGGGCCCCCGGCACCGGCTTCCCGGGACTCATCTCGCTCTGCACTCGCCGGGGATCAAGAGTCGTCGACTTCGCAGCCGTCTACCGAGGCGGCCCCGCTGTCGTGGTGGACCTCGAGGGTGCCCACTTCGACCGCCTCGTTGTCACCTGCAACGACGCCGACAATGTGGTCCGGCGCATCGAGCAGGCGGTACCACCCAGGGCTTGAGTAGCAGCGAACCGCACCGACTGGGCCGCGCGAGTGAGGGCCGCCTGGTCGTCTACGTCAACACCTCACGCAACGGCCGACGCCGGTCCTGCTCAGCCCGGTGTGCCCCCCTCGTCCACATAGCCGACCACCGCAGCCGAGCGAAGCACAGTACGACGAGGAGGCCTGTCAGGACGCCTTCAGTTCCAACGGCGGCGTAGGCGGCTCGCGGTCTATCACCGACGTCGCGTACCTGTCGACGTATTCTTGTCCGGACAGCTCCATCAAGGAGTACATGATCTCGTCAACCATGGATCGTTCGACGAACCGGTCACCGGCCAGACCCGCGTAGCGGGAGAAGTCCAGCGGCGCGCCGAATCGTATTTCGACTGGATGCGGACGCCACATTTTAGTGCCGCGGGGGCTGACTCTGTCGGTGCCCACCATCACGACAGGGATCACCGGGACGCCGGCCTGCAGCGCCGTCCGGGCAACACCGGTCTTACCCTTGTACAACCGGCCGTCCGGAGACCGAGTTCCTTCCGGATAGATGCCAAGCAACTTCCCTTGAGCCAGCAACCGCACCCCAGTGTCCAGCGCGGCCTGCGCGGCCGACGCGCTGGAGCGGTCGATGGGGATCTGGCCGGCGGCGCTGAAGAACTGCCGCTTGAGCCATCCCCGCACCCCAGGCGTGGTGAAGTACTCCCGTTTGGCTAAGAACGTTAGCCGGCGACGGATCATTAGCGGCAGGAAGAAGGAGTCGGCGACCGCTAGGTGATTGCTGGCCAGAATCGCGCCACCGCGATCGGGGATATGCTCGGCACCCTGAACCTTCGGGTGGCAGGTCAACCGCATCAACGGGCCGAGCAGCAAGTGTTTGAGCAGCCAGTAGAACACAGCCAACCGATCCTTCCCTTGCCCTCGCGGGCCGCGTCGCCAACCAGCGTACGGAGCACGGTATCCGGGAACAACGGCCGCGCTCCACCCTGCCGTACGCAGCTCGTCAGCAAGCGGGTTCGATAGAGCATTCAGCGCGCGCCGGACCCGGTACCGTCAGGCCCGCAGCGAACCCGACCTGAGCACGGAGAGTGGTGTCTTGGAGTTGCCTTTCACCGAGCCGGAGGAACCACGTTGGCCAGCGAGCGACACTGATGAGGATCATTTCGAGCCGCCGGAGCCAGCACCACTGCCGATACCGCGGACCCGAACTGTAGGCGGCGTGCTCACGATCATCGTTGGCGTGCTGTTGCTAGCGTTGCCGAATGTGGTGGATCTCGGTGAGCGGGTGGCGACACCGCTGGGACTGCTCGCCGTCACCGCCGGGATCGGCTGGCTGGTGACCGGGCTGCGGTCCGACGCGGCACCCCAAGGGCCCGATGACGGAGCGCAGCTTTAGTTGTCGTGCCGACGGGTTGCAGCACATAAGAGCCGTGCTGCGCCTTCTGCAGCTGGCCCTCGAACAGTCGCAGGCGACTGTGAGCCCGTCCAAAGACCAGACGTAATCAAGCACGTACTCGTCCTTCACCAGGCCGGCGTCCAGCGAGAATCTGACCCGCTCCGCGCGATCGTCGGCGCCGGGAATCACCACCTCGGCCTTCTTCACTGCCATCGCCCATTGTGGGTAGGCGGAGAAGTCAGCAATTACCCGCACGTCGTCGCCGGGAGTGGTCACCATCGCAACACGTGCGGAGACCCGGTCCGCTGGAAATGCCCGACATTGACGCATTCAGTCCGTCCCACCCGGACCCGCCCGGCCAGCGGCTGATGCACGTGCCCGAACACCGCCATCCGCGGCCGGTCCCGACGGATCACCATCAGCAGCTGCTCGGAGCCGAGCTCGGGCCGTCGGGCCTGCACGTCGTAGAGCAGCTCCGGAACCGCGGGCGGAATGTGGCTGCACAGCATGTCCACCCGCCCGAGCGCGGCGACCGCCCCTGCGTACTGCTGCGGAGTACGCAGGTAAGAGCGAAAGACCGGGTCGCGCCGCGGGGCGACGCCGTCCGGTAACAACCCTCCGCCCACGAAACCGCATTTTAGGCCGCCGATTTCGACGGTCTGCCCGTCGAGCAGGTGTAACCCCGAGCGCGCGAACCGCGGCCACAGCTCGGGCAGGTCCACATTGCCGGGGGTGACGTACGCCGGGCTGGGCAGCACCGCGAACAGCCGCTCATACTGCTCGACGATGGCCTCGCGGACGACGTCGCGGGAATCCGGGATCTGGCTCCACAGCTGCTGCACGAACACGTACGCCTCGCCCGGTGCTGAGCCGGAGCGCAGTTCCGCGAACCGGCTTACTGCAGCAGGCCCGAACACCGCGCCGAGAATCCCAGCGGAGTGGTCGTGATAGTTCACGAAGTCGATCAGGTCCCCGAGCACCAGCAGTGCATCGGCGCCCGCGCCCGCCCTGGCCAGCGCGTCCGCGTTACCGTGCACGTCGGACACCACATGGACCCGCACGATCAGGCAGGCTACCCGGCGCTGGTATCGGCGCGATACGTTGCCGAGTAGTACTGGGCAAGGCCGACCTGCGGAGGTACCCGTGCGGGAGTTCACGGTTCCCGCCACCACCACGGTGGATGACGAGGAGAACCTCACCGATGCGGTGTGGGCCAATGCTGAGCGCTTCGCCGGCAGCGCCAGCTTCCGCCGCCGGATCGACGGTAGCTGGATAGACGTCACAGCGCGGGAATTTGCCGGTCAAGTGACCGACGTGGCCAAGGGCCTCATCGCAGCGGGCATCGAGCGCGGGGATCGTATCGCGCTGATGTCCAAGACCCGCTACGAGTGGACCTTGCTGGACTACGCGATCTGGGCCGCCGGGGGATCCACCGTGCCGATCTATGAGACATCTTCGGCCGAGCAGGTGGAGTGGATTCTTTCAGATTCGGGCGCCAAGGCTGTAGTGGTCGAAAGCCCCGCTCACCGCGAGATGATCGATCGGTTGGGTGCGCCGGCTCTAGTGTGGCAGATCGAACCGACGACGGGCCCTGGCAAGCCGGCTGCAGCGATCGACCAACTCACCGCGTTGGGCGCGGAGATAACCGATACCGCTGTGCGCGAACGCGCCACCACGGTGGGCGCCGAAGATCTGGCGACACTGATCTACACCTCAGGGACCACGGGCCGGCCCAAGGGCTGCGAAATCACTCACCGCAACCTGCTCGCCGTGACCCGGTCCGCAGTGTCAGAGTTCACCGGCCTGATGCAACCGGCGAACTCGCTGCTGCTGTTCCTTCCGCTGGCACACGTGTTCGCCCGGATCATCCAGTGCTGCTGTGTGTACGCCCGGATCACCCTCGGCCACACTCCGGATGTGAAGAACGTGGTCGCCGAGTTGGCTGATTTCCGGCCGACGTTAGTGCTGGCCGTGCCTCGAGTCTTTGAGAAGGTTTACAACTCGGCGAGGCAGACGGCACATGCCGATGGCAAGGGCCGCATCTTCGACATCGCCGCTGCCACCGCCGTTGAATGGAGCCGAGCCCAGGAAACCGGCGGCGCTGGCTTGGCCTTGCGCGCCAAGCACGCCTTATTCGACCAACTGGTCTACGCCAAACTCCGGGCGGTACTCGGTGGCCGGTGTCTCGCAGCCGTCTCCGGTGGCGCCCCCCTGGGCGAGCGGCTCGGACACTTCTTCCGCGGTGTCGGGGTGCTGGTATTCGAGGGCTACGGGCTGACTGAGACCAGCGCGCCCGCCACGGTGAACACCGAGAAAAACGTCAAGATCGGCACTGTGGGTCAGCCATTGCCCGGCGTCACGATCAGGATCGATGACGACGGCGAGGTGCTGGTCAAGAGCCCCGGTGTGCTGCGCCGGTATTGGCACAACGATCAGGAGACCCGGGAAGCTCTCATCGACGGCTGGTTCCACACTGGCGACCTCGGGGAGCTCGATGAGGACGGCTTCCTACGGATCACCGGTCGCAAGAAGGAGATCATCGTCACGGCGACGGGCAAGAACGTCTCTCCGGCAGCATTGGAGGACCGGATCCGGGCCCATCGCCTGATCAGTCAATGCATGGTCCTAGGTGACAAGCAGCGTTTTATCGCCGCACTCATCACCCTCGACGCCGAGACCCTCCCGGCCTGGTGCGCGGAGCACCGCAAGCCGGCTGGTAGCCCGGTCGCAGACCTGATCGAGGACCCAGATCTGCGCGCCGAGGTGCAGCGGGCGGTCGACGACGCGAACAAGACCGTTTCCCGGGCCGAGGCGATCCGCAAGTTCCGCATCGTGCCAGGTGACTTCACCGAGGCCGGTGGCCAACTCACCCCGAGTCTGAAGGTCAAGCGCGCCGTAGTGGCAAAGGAGTTCGCCGCCGACATCGAGGCGCTTTACGGCTAACCGCCCAGCAGCAGCTGCTGCAACTGCTGCTGGCGGCAACCCCAGTCCCAGTTCTGCAGCATCCAGCGTCGTCCGCGGCGGCCCATCGCCGCAGCTGCCTCGGGATCAGCGAGCAGGGTCGCTACGGCCCGAGTTACCGCCGCTAGGTCACGCCCGTTCACCAACTCGCCGGTGTCGCCTACCCGGACCGTCTCCGCCGCCCCGCCGGCGTTGCCAACCACCAGCGGCAAGCCGGTAGCCGAGGCCTCGAGGAACACCAGACCGAACCCCTCAACATCCAGGCCGTGCCCACGC
>DASUII010000176.1:0-5347 GCA_036279835.1 Pseudonocardiaceae bacterium | reverse complement strand
CCCGGACGCGCTGCTGGCCGACGCGTGCGACGCCGCGGTGCTGGGGCTTAACGCGGTGTCCGACGGCCGGCATGTGGTGCTCGCCGAGCAGGCCACCGGGCTGGCGGCGCAGCTGCGCGAGCGCGGCTACCAGCCGATCGGGGTCGACCTGTCCGAGCTGCTCAAGGCCGGCGGCGGGGCGAAGTGCTGCACCCTGGAGATCCGGGAATGAGCCTGCTCGCCGACGCCAGCTCGCCGAAAGTGGCCGACCACCTCCGGCTGACTGACGCGCACACCGCGCACAACTACGCTCCGCTACCGGTGGTGATCGCCGCCGCCGAGGGTGCCTGGGTCACCGACGTCGCCGGGAACCGTTACCTGGACTGCCTCTCGGCGTACTCGGCGGTGAACTTCGGGCACCGCAACGCGCGGATCCTGGCCGCCGCCCGGGCGCAGCTGGACCGGGTCACGCTGACCAGTCGGGCGTTCGGCCACGACCAGCTCGGTCCGTTCTGCGCCGAGCTCGCCGAGCTGGTCGGCAAGCAGCTGGTGCTGCCGATGAACACCGGCGCGGAGGCGGTGGAAAGCGCCATCAAGGTCGCTCGCAAGTGGGGCTACCAGGTCAAAGGCGTGCCTGACGGCCGGGCCACGATCATCGTCGCCGGCGGGAACTTCCACGGCCGCACCACCACGATCATCAGCTTCTCCGACGACCCGGACGCCCGCGCCGACTTCGGCCCGTACACTCCTGGCTTCCGGACCGTGCCCTACGGCGACGCGGCCACACTGGCCGACGCGATCGACGAGCACACCGTCGCGGTGCTGCTGGAACCGGTGCAGGGCGAGGCCGGCGTCATCCTGCCGCCGGCCGGATATCTGGGCCGGGTCCGCGAGCTCTGCACTCGGGAGAACGTGCTGTTCATCGCCGACGAGATCCAGTCCGGACTGGCCCGTACCGGCCGGACGCTGGCCTGCGGGCACTACGGCGTAGTGCCGGACATGTACCTGCTCGGTAAGGCCCTCGGCGGCGGGGTGGTGCCGGTGTCGGCCGTGGTCGCCGACGCCGACGTGCTGGGCGTGCTGCGCCCCGGCCAGCATGGCTCGACCTTCGGCGGCAACCCGCTGGCCTGCGCGGTCGGTCGGGCCGTGGTCGCGATGCTGGGCACCGGCGAGTACCAGCACCGGGCTCGCCGGCTCGGCGAGCACCTGCACCGCGAGCTCAGCGCACTGGTCGGCCGCGGCGTCACCGCCGTGCGCTGCCTCGGGCTGTGGGCCGGGGTGGACATCGACCCGATCCTGGGTACCGGACGCGAGGTATGCGAACGGCTGCTCGAACACGGGGTGCTCGCCAAGGACGCCCACGGCGCCACCATCCGATTGGCCCCGCCGCTTGTCGTCGAACGCAACGAGCTGAGCTGGGCCGTCGCCGCACTACACGCGGCGCTCGCCGAGATGAGCCGCGACCAACCCCAGGGCAAGCCTGCTGCATCACCAGTGCAGGTGCCGAGCCAGCCAGTCTGGCCCGCTGGCTAGCACAGGCAGTGGTGGGTTGTCCTTACGCGTGTCATGCGAGCGTTCATGAGGGTTTGGGTGGCTTGCCGCTGACGCGGGTGATGATGTCGTGGGCGATGTCGCGCAGCTTGGTGTTGCGGTGCGAGGACGCGGCGCGCAGGATCTCGAATGCATCATCGGCGGTGCACCGGTTTTGGCCCATGATGATGCCCAGCGCCTGATCGATGATGGTGCGGGAGGCCAGGGCGGCTTCGAGGTGACCGGTGAGCTCGACTTTATCGGCTAGCCGCCAGGCCAAGCGCAGCGCACGAGCCGCCTCACCGGCGAAGCCTTCGGCGCGGTGCACCTGATCAGGGGTGAACACCCAGGGCTGGTGAGAGTAGAGGTTCAGCGCCCCGTTCTCGCCCAGGCTGATCAACAGCGGGACGGACAGGACGGATCCGATCCCGTGGGCGAGGGCATCCAGGCGGTAGTCGCCCCACCGGTCTTCGGTTGCGAGGTCGTTGATGATCACGATCTCGCCGGTGCGCATCGCGGTCAGGCAGGGCCCGTTGTGGTGGCCGTATTGCACCTCATCGAGGTTGGTCGCAGTGTCGTCGCTGCTGGCCACGGTGAAGGGCCGACCGTCGCGGCTCAGGGTGATCCCGCACGACAGCCCGGGCCCTATGGTGTCCGCGGCGTAGTGGGACACATCGGTGAGGAAGTCGGTGAGGCTGTCGGTGTCGAGGAGTAGTTGCTGAAGCTCGGCGGCGGCCGACGGGCCGAGGGCGCCCTGTACCACGAGATTGTCACCAGTCTCGGCGTGAGAGCCGAGTCTCCGATCGTCGCAGACGGCGCGCCGTGGGATCGACGAACTCGGAGTGCCTCCGACACCCCTACGGTCCCACATACCGGTGGATTTCGACGATCGCCCCCCTGATTGGTAAGTGCTACGGTCAGAGCACGGTCCGGCAGCGTGGCCCAGCCCACAACCTCGCGATATGTGGTGCGACATGGTGCCGGAGCGTTCTCTTGTGCAGCGCGGTCACGCCCGCGCCCCACCGCCTGCAGCCCTCTGCGGCGGTGAGAGTGGAGTTTCCCCTCGCCTGACCTGGCGAGGGAACATGGCGTGCGAATCGTGCCAGAAGAGGCATATCACGCGCCCACGCCTTTGCTACGCGGCACACGAAGCCCTGCATGAGGCAGGCGAAGCGATCCCCCTGGGAGCCACGATGAAGGCCCACGAAGCCGCGACGATTACCGGTCGGAAGGACCCGGTCGGGCGACCACCGTCAGACGACGCGGCTGGTCCGACGCCCGTGGTGGCCGCGACGTGGTGCCGCTCGGTGGGCACCACCTGGACTCTGGAGCTGCACGAACTCGACGCTGACACCGCGCGGGGGACGGTCGTGGCCTGGATCAGCTCCGGAGTACCTGTCACCCAACCAGCGCCGGACGCGCTGGCCCGCGACCTGCTTGCCGCACGCGGGCTGCGGCTGCTCCGCGATCCGTCCGCCGGCCCCGGCACCCGCAGCCGGCGTCGCATTGGCTACGTCTGTGCCGACACCGAGCCGATCACAGGGACCGCCGATCACCAGGTACCAAGGCAAAGACAAACCACACGGATGTGGGCTTGAGCACACCATCCGCTGAGGATGACGGCGGGATGGCGAGGGGGGACTGGGCCATGGACACCGAGGAAGACCACACTAGGCTGCCCGACCTGGTTCCCGCGATCATCGAGCGGCTGCCGGTCATCCTGGCCGAGGTCCGTGAGCTGCTGACCGAGCAGCAACCGGACTACGCGGAGTTCCTCGCCGGGGACTTCGAGGAGATCCTCAGCGCCTCCGAGGGATTCATCGCCCGGCTGGTTGGTCTGGCCGAGCGGGATCCCTCGACGATCGCGCCCCAGTTGGCCACCGGGGTGGAGCAGTCCCTGTTCGAGGAGATCGGGCGGCTCCACTACCAGCAGCAACGGGAGCTGACCCCACTGCTGGCCGCCTACCGGACCGGTGCCGCGGTGGCCTGGCGGCACGTGTCCGACACGGCGCTGCGGCTCGGCGTTGCCACCGAGACGTTCGCCGGGTTGGCTGCGGTCGTGTTCACCGCGGTGGACCAGATGTCCTCGGCGTCGTGGCGAGGATACGTCGGGGCCCAGACCACCGCCGGTTACGACCGCCAGCGGCTGCGTGACGAGCTGGCCGAACAGCTGCTTTCCGACCGCTCCGACACAGCGGTCGTCAAGGCCGCCGCTGCCCGGGCCGGATGGTCGCTGCCCCGGCACGCCGCGATCGTCCTGATCAACCCGGACAACGAGGTAGCCACGACGCTGCTTCAGCGCCTGGACGACTCCTGCCTGCGGCTGCGGCGAGGTCAGATGCTGGTCGCGATCGTGCCGGACCCGCAGGGTCCCGGACGGCGCATACGACTGGCGACCGCGCTGCGCGGGACCGGGGCCGTGGTCGGCGCCACTGTGCCGTTGCACCGGCTACCGGCCAGTATGGGTTTCGCCGAGCACGCCGTGCGGCTGCAGCAGGCAGGCGTGCTGGCTGAGGACCCGCTGTTCGTCGATGAACACCTCGACGCGATGGTGGTGCACCGCGACGACCGGCTGCTCACCGCGCTACGCCGCCACTACCTGGCCCCGCTGGCTGCGCTGCCCGAGTCCACCCGCGACCGGCTGGCCGAGACCCTGACGTCGTGGCTGATGAACATGGGCAACCGCAAGGCGGTGGCCGACGAGCTGCACGTGCACCCCCAGACGGTGCGATACCGGCTGACCCAGCTGCGTGAGCTGTTCGGCTCCGCGCTGGACGACCCCGCCACCCGCGCTGCGCTGCTCCTGGCCCTGGCCTGGGGCCCGGCCACCACGGAATCCGACCCATCGACCAACCACACCGCCCGGATTACCGCGGTTGATTCCCGGCGTCCGGCCCCCGATTTCTGGGTCCGACGCTGACGCAGGACCAGCGGCCATCGCTGACCACCGGCACGCCGGCGTTGGCCATGCTTTCCACGAGGTCGCCGTCGAGGTAGCTGTAGCGGGTATCCCAGACCCGTTGACGGTTGGTCTGGCCAAGGACGGCCCACCACTGGTGGGCGAGTTGCCGGGAATTACCCATCGCGAAACCACCTTCTGGATAGCGGGTAGTCATTTGTTGGTGAGCGTGACCCTGAATAGTCGTACCTATTCTCGTCGTCGCCTCCGCGTTAAAAGCAAAAGGCAAAAGAAGGCCCTCCCGGGGTACACCGGGCTGAATTCCGCGCAACGCGCACGCACAGCTCCCATCGGCCAGTACCGGCCGACTTGTGAGATTTCTCGCTGGTTTTTCTACCGGTGGGCCCGACTGTCGCCGACACTGGTGGTGGTGAGGTCCAGGCATCGTTGCGCGAGGTGACGCTGGGTGGCGACGAGCTCGTCGACGACCTCGCGCTGAGCCGCGAGCACCCTCTCGAACAGGTCATAGGCAAGGGGGACCATCGTCGCGGCGGCGGGGGCACCCAGCCTGCTGGGACCAAGCTGACGGGCCAGGTCAGCCCACACCTGAAGCGACCTCAGTGAGATGTCCTGCCCATCGCGCACCAGCTGGGTCATCACGTCGTGCACCCGCAGGGTGGGCGTGTCCACGGTGTCGGCGTCGACGACTTGTTGACCGTCGGTGATCTTAATGGCCATGAAGGTGGTGGCCTCCGGATCTCGGAGCTGCTGGACAAGCTGTCCATTTACCACCGTGCCCGCTGTCGGCGCAATGCACAACCACTATCACAATAAATCCGGGTAACATAAAACACATCCCACAATACCGGTGCGTCACAATTACACCGAGGCCGGTGGACACCTTTCCCGGTAAAACCGCTGGTGATGTCGATCTAGGCG
>DASUII010000175.1:0-16652 GCA_036279835.1 Pseudonocardiaceae bacterium | reverse complement strand
CTACCGGCCCCTGAAGTGCGGCGGTGAGGAGCTCGCCACTCTCATCGACAGCCAAAGGAGGAAGCTCGATCCGTTCGGCGAGCCCGTCCTTCCACAGCGCCATGACTGCATCGGGGACTTGTTCGCCGGAGCGGACAGTGGCGAAGAGGAACGTGCGCTCGGTCGTTGCCAACAGATGGGTGAGGGCAGCTGAGGCTTCGTCAAGGAGATGAGCATCGTCGACCAGGACGGCCACCGGCTTGCCCTTGCCCCGTCCAGCTATCGCGTCAGCGATCTTGCGCAGTACCTCCAGCAGGTCGGTACTCGGAGCCAGGTCGGGTACGAGCGACGCGAAGGCCCCGAAGGGAATTCCCGCCGCTCCGTGCGTAGCCGGAGCCCTGAGCGGGACGAAGCCTCGAGCGGTCGCGAGATCCAGGCACTCGGTTGCCAACCGGGTCTTTCCCACACCCGCCGCTCCGGCCAGCAGGATCGCACCGCGGCCGGTGTGCAGCAGCGTGCACACGTGCTTCAGCTCGGCCACTCGTCCGACGAGCGGCCACTTGACGTCCGGGAAACCCGGTTTCACCCCTGGATCGTCGCGCAATAGTGGCCGCAAAGTCGAACATACGGCCGCACGAAGTCCCAAACCGCATTATCAGCCGACGGCTACAACGTTTCGATCCAGTTGCGCAGCAGGTGCGCACCTGCGTCGCCGGATTTCTCGGGGTGGAACTGCGTCGCCCACAGCGGTCCGTTCTCCACCGCGGCGACGAAGGGCTCGCCGTGCTCAGCCCACGTCACCAGCGGAGGTGTCAGCGGCCCTGAGCTCTCCAGCTCCCAGCGGCGAGCGGCGTAGGAGTGCACGAAGTAGAAGCGGGTGCCCGGGTCGAGACCGGCGAACAGCCGCGAGTCCGCCGGCGATGCCACGGTGTTCCACCCCATGTGCGGCAGCACGTCTGCCTTCAACCGCTCGACGGTGCCCGGCCACTCGCCGCAGCCGTCGGTCTGCACCCCGTGCTCGACACCCCGGCTGAACAACACCTGCATCCCGACGCAGATCGCCAGCACCGGGCGACCGCCGGCCAGTCGGCGGCCGATGATCCGGTCCCCGCGCACCGACCGCAGCCCAGCCATGCAAGCCGCAAACGCTCCGACCCCGGGCACCACGAGTCCGTCGGCATTCAGTGCAGCGTCGAGGTCCGCAGTCACCACCACGTCGCCACCAGCCCGCCGCAGTGCCCGCTCAGCAGACCGCAGATTCCCCGACCCATAGTCCAAAACGACGACGCCGGTCACCCCGCCAGCTTGGCCCACCAGCATTCAGCGGGGTAAACGAGGTACGAAATACCCCGCCGCGCCCGCTGAATGCGTCATCCTGGGGTGGTGCGCGACGAGGATCTGATGCGGCACTTGGGGGATCTTGTGGCGCGTAGCTACGAGGGGGCGGTGTCGTGGGTGGACAGGGTGGCGGTGTTCCACCGCGCGGTTGAGTTGCTCGATCCGGTGATCCGGCGTGTCCTCACCGAGGCCGACACGGCATTTCTCGACAACACCGGTGAGATCACCCGCCGCAGCGTCGAGCAGGACGACGGCAGCGTGGGCGAGCACTGGGAGCTGTCCTGGCCGCGGCAGCGGGAGGCCGTTTCCCGAGACGGTGGTCCGGTCGCGCCGGTCGAGGTGATCGCCTGGTTCCGCCGCAGCTTCAACCACGCCCATTTGCGGGGCTCGACCGCCGGGGACTGGCCGCTGCAGGTGACCAGCACCGACGACGCCACCCGGCAGTTGCCGATCGTGCGCGCCATCGTCGAAGCGGAGTTACACCAGCGGATCTACGAAGGCCGATACCCGGTGATGCCTGTGGCGGTCCGTAAATACGGCCTGCCACCCAGCTGAACGCTGCCCTGCCGTCAGGGGTGGGCAGCTCGCCAGCTGTCCCACACTTCTGGTCGCAGTTTGCCGCGGGCGGGGACGGGAACGCCGTGGGCGCGGGCCCAGGCACGGACTTCTGCAGTGGCGGGTTCAGGGGCGATGGGAGCGTTGTCGAGCTCGCCGGTTGCGATGCCGATTCGCTCCAGGGCAGCCGGCTCGGTTGCTGCCCAGGTTTGTGCGGCCGCCAGATACCGGTAGGTCCACTGTTCGGCCAGCGGCCGGGTTTCGCAGAATACGAGCGCGACGGTGGGCCACCGGACCTGGAGCTCGGCCAGGCCATCAGCGACCACTGCAGGACGCACCCAGTCGAGCTTGAAGATCGCCGAGTAGCGGTCCTCAACGACGACCGCGGCCCGAGGTAGTGCCGCGAGTTGAGCGAGCGCAAAGCGCAGAGTGCCACCGGTGAGGCTGGACACCAGGTCGGGCAGCGACTTGCGTTCCACGGCGGCGACCAGCCGGCCCCCGACGGTGATGCCGTAGTCACCGCAGGGCAGCGCCCTGTGCACGGTCGACACCTGCTGGTTGGCAAACCGGTAGGCGTACTGCTCATGAGAGTCGACCACGATCTGTAGCTCGGCGATCCCGGCTGCTCGGGCGGTGGGGGTGCGCACGTCGGGGCGGGCCTGCTTGCGGGTGCGCGGAGACTGCCAAAACACCGCGTCGCGCCCGCGAGCCGTGGTGAACACGATTTGCGAACGGTTCTCCCGGGACCGGTCGAGAACCAGGTCGATCGCTGCGCCACGCCGGACGCAGGACCGTACCGGGACCTGCTCAACGATTTCGGGGTCCTCAGGCCACTCGGTGGACTCCACCGGGTGGCAGTACAGGGCCTTGGTCCGCGGCCATGTCCCGGACGTGCGGAACACCATCCCGCTGCCCAGAGGCAGCCGCAGCAGGTAGGCCAGCCGGGACTCCGGATCCGGGTTATGGGCGATCAGCAGCTCCACAGGCATCAGTGTGGCGTGATAATCGTCGCGCTGCGACGCTGGGCCCGTCACGCCGCTTGCAATGGGTTGAACCACTGCAGGCCCGAGAACCGCGCGAAACCACTGTCGCTGGTCGCCAGTCGCAACCCACACTCGACGGCGAGCGCGGCCAGGTGGGCATCCGGGACGTCGTTCGCTCGCAGCCCTGGCTGGCCAGGCAGGCGTTCGGTGAACAGCCGCGGGTTGGTGACCAGGCGCACGAACGCGAAAAGGCTCACCCAGGGCAGTGCCACCCGCGGCGCCCGAACCAGCTGATCCTCCAGCCAGGTCCGCGCCGCCTCATGCTGGGGATAGGACGTGACATGGGCGTAGACGAGCAGGTTCGCGTCGATCGCGATCACCGGTATCTCGGTGATGCTCGGCCATCGCCGGTGAGGCCAGCACGGGATACACCGACTCTCAGAGCAGCCAGGCGACGCCACTGGCGATCGCTAGTGCGGTCCCGATCCCCAGCACAACAGCCAGCGACCGGGAGTGGCGCCAGGCCGACACCACGCCGCCGAGCAGGAAACCGGCCACGGCCAGCAGGGCTAGACCGACCCAGCTCACAGCACCCCTTTGGTGGATGGCACCCCACAGGTCTGCGGGTCGAGCTCCACCGCAACGCGCAACGCCCGCGCCAGCGCCTTGTACTGCGCCTCGGTGACGTGGTGCGGATCGCGACCATGCAGCACCCGGACGTGTAGCGCCAGCTGCGCATGAACGGCCAGCGTCTCGAAGACGTGCCGGTTGAGTACTGTCGGGTAGTTGCCACCCACCACGAACCCGGTCAACGCGTCCGGTTCACCGGTGTGAACGCAGTACGGGCGCCCGGACACATCCACAGCCACATGCGCCAGGGTCTCGTCCATCGGCACCCACGCATCCCCGAAGCGCCGGATGCCGGACTTGTCCCCCAGCGCTTGGTGCAGTGCCTGACCGAGCACGATCGCGACATCTTCGACGGTGTGGTGCGCGTCGACGTCGACGTCGCCAGTCGCGCGCACGACCAGGTCGAACGCCGCGTGCTTGCCCAACGAGGTGAGCATGTGGTCGAAAAACGCAATGCCGGTGTTCACCTCGGTAGACCCGGTACCGTCGAGATCGAGCTCAATCAGTACCGAGGACTCCTTGGTTACCCGCTCGATCCGCGCTGTACGGCTCACCGTGCCTCCCGGGCTAGAACTGCCGCGCTGGCGGCGAGGAACGCGTCGTTCTCCGCGGGGGTGCCCACGGTGACCCGGAGGTGACCCGCGATTCCCACGTCCCGGATCAGCACACCGTGCTCCAGGTAACGCCGCCACGCCGACGGCGCATCGGCGAAGCATCCGAACATCACGAAGTTGGCATCCGACGGCACCACCTGGGCGCCGAGGTTGCGCAGCCCCGCCATGACCCGCTCGCGCTCGGCCACCAAGGTCGCCACGGACTCCAGCGTCGAAGACCCGTGCCGCAAGGCGGCGCAGGCGGCAGCCTGGGTGAGCGCCGAAAGGTGGTAGGGCAGCCGCACCAGCAACAGCGCGTCCACCACCGCCGGCGCGGCGGCGAGGTAGCCCAACCGTCCGCCCGCGAACGCGAACGCCTTGCTCATCGTCCGGCAGACCACCAGCCGGTCGGCGAACTGCGCTAGTAGTCCGATCGCGCTCGGGCGCCGGGAGAACTCCCCGTAGGCCTCGTCGACCACCACGATGCCCGGTGCCGCGCCGAGCACCGTCGCCAGGTCGTCAGGCGGGATCGACTGCCCGGTGGGGTTGTTGGGGCTGGTGACGAACAGCACATCGGGCCGGTGCTGCTCGATGGCGGCTATCGCGGCCACGGGATCCAGGGAGAAGTCCGGTCGCCGCGGCGCCGGGATCCAGTGCGTGCGAGTCCCTGCGGAGATGATCGGGTGCATGGAGTAGGACGGGGTGAAGCCCAGTGCGCTGCGGTCGGCGCCGCCGAAGGCCTGCAGCAACTGCTGGATGATCTCGTTGGACCCGTTGGCGGCCCACAGGTTCGCCGCGGTCAGCGGCACGCCGGTGCGCGCGGCGAGGTAGCCGGCCAGGTCGGTGCGCAGCGCCACGGCGTCCCGGTCGGGGTAGCGGTGCAGGTTCCGCGCCGCCAGGGCCACGGCGGCGGTGACGTCGGCCACCAGCTTGGGAGGCGGCGGGTAGGGGTTCTCGTTGGTGTTCAACTGCACCGCGACGTCAAGCTGCGGCGCTCCGTAGGGAGCGCAGTCCCGCAGGTCGTCGCGCAGGGGTAGATCGGCGAGCGTCACGTCGCAACCGATCGGCCCGGCCACCGCTGTCACTGGGAGGTCCCCCGGAACCGTGTGGTAATCGCCTGACCGTGCGCGGGCAGGTCCTCAGCTTCAGCCAACGCTACGACGTGGTCGGCGACCTTCACCAGGGCATCGGAGTCATACTCGATAAGCTGAACGCCGCGCAGGAAGGTTTGCACGGACAGCCCCGAGGAGTGCCGAGCGCAGCCTCCGGTGGGCAGCACGTGATTGGAGCCGGCGCAGTAGTCGCCCAGCGAGACCGGCGCGTAGGGGCCGACGAAGACCGCCCCGGCGTTGCGCACCCGGCGAGCCACCGCGGCCGCGTCGGCGGTCTGGACCTCCAGGTGCTCGGCCGCGTAGGCGTCCACCACCGACAGCCCCGCGGCCACGTGGGAGACGAGGATGCAGCCGGACTGCCGGCCGGTCAGCGCAGTGCGGATCCGCTCGGTGTGTTTGGTGGCCGCGACCTGCCGATGCAGCTCGGCGTCGACGGCGTCGGCGAGCGCTACCGAGTCGGTGACCAGCACGCTGGCCGCCAGCGTGTCGTGCTCGGCTTGGGATATCAGGTCCGCGGCGACGTGCACCGGGTCGGCAGTGGCGTCGGCCAGGATGGCGATCTCGGTGGGACCGGCCTCGGCGTCGATGCCGATCATGCCGCGTAAGGCGCGCTTGGCTGCGGTGACGTAGATGTTGCCGGGGCCGGTGACCATGTCCACCGGGTCCAGCGCCGCGCCGTCGGTGTCCGTGCCGCCGTAGGCGAGCAGCGCGATGGCCTGCGCCCCCCCAACGGCCCATACTTCGTCAACCCCGAGTAGCGCGGCGGCGGCAAGCACGGTGGGATGCGGCCGGCCACCATGCGCGGCCTGCGGCGGCGAACACACCACCAGCGACGCCACGCCTGCCACCTGCGCGGGTACCACGTTCATCACCACCGTGGACGGGTAGACCGCCAGGCCGCCGGGCGCGTAGAGCCCGACCCGGGCCACCGGAACCCACCGCTGCGTGACGGTTCCGCCGGCTACCACCTGGGTGACCATCTCAGTGCGTCGCTGGTCGGCATGCGCCCGGCGGACCCGGGCGATGGACTCCTCCAGCGCAGCCCGCACCGTCGGGTCCAGCTGCTCCAGCTCGGTGCGCAACGCGTCTGCAGGCACACGGACACCAGCCGGCCGCACCCCGTCGAAGCGTTCGGCGAAGTCCAGCACCGCCGCCACACCCCGGTCGCGCACCGCGTCGATCACCGGAGCCACCTGGTGGGCCACCGCGTCGACGTCGACTTCGGCCCGCGGCAGCATGCCCCGCAGCGTCGTGGGGCCAGGAAGACGACCACGCAGGTCGGTGCGGCCAAGCATGCAGACCCCTCTCAATCCGAGCGTTGCCTCCCAGGGTAAGCGCCGCTGCGCATTGAGCGGGCTCAGCGGGATGTGACACCTCGAAATAGCCACCCTCAGCCTGCTGAACGCGCCACCGTTACCCTGCGTGGGATGGCTATGCGGCGGGTTGTGATGGGCGCTGTGGTGGGGATTCTCGCGCTGGTCATTCCGATCTCGGCGGCCGCAGCGCCGGCCCCGCCGTTGTCGGCCTACCGCGTGCCGGGGGTGGACAACCCAGCCACGCGCACCGCCGTCGCGAATCAGAGCGTGGAAGTCCTCGGTGGCGGCCGCGACTATCTGGAGGTACTCGCCACACCCGCGCAGGCCGAGCGACTGCGGGCCAGCGGGCTGCGGTTGGTCTCACTTCCAGCGGCCGCACCGCTGCCGGTACCGGTGGCGCCCGGCCAATTCCCCATCGGGTACCAGGGCTATCACACCTACCGCCAGCTCACTACCGAGCTGGACTCGCTGGCCGCCGCGCACCCCAACCAGGTCGCGGTATCCAGCTACGGAAAATCGGTCCAAGGCCGCCCGCTGTTGCTGGTGAAGATCAGCGACGATGTGCGTACTGACAAGCACGAGCCCGAAGTACTGTTCAGCTGCGCTCAGCACGCCCGTGAGCACATCACCATCGAAATGTGCTTGCACATTGTGCGACGGTTGGCGCAGGGCTATGGAACCGATCCGGTAATTACCCGGCTGCTGAAGTCCCGGGAAATCTGGGTGATGCCGATGACCAACCCCGACGGCGCCGAGTACGACATCTCCACCGGCCTTTTCGCGATGTGGCGCAAGAACCGCCAACCGACTCCGGGGAATCGTGAGGTCGGCACCGACCTCAACCGGAACTGGGGCGACGAGTGGGGCTGCTGCGACGGGTCGAGTGCCAATCCCGCCAACGACACCTACCACGGCCCGGCCCCGTTCTCCGCGCCGGAGACCGCGCAGCTCCGGGACTGGGTGAACAGCCGGGTGATCGGCGGCGTACAGCAGATCACCGCCCACATCGACTTCCACAGCTTCTCCGAGCTGGTGCTCTGGCCCTACGGTTTCACTGCCAGTGCCACCGGCCCCGGCCTGAATCAATCCGATGCGGATACGTTCCGCAAGTTGGGCGAGCAGATGGCCGCCACCAACGGCTACACACCGGAGCAGTCTAGCCAGCTCTACATCAACGACGGCTCGATGGCGGACTGGATGTGGGCGCAGCACCACATTTGGTCCTACACGCTGGAGATGTACCCGACGAGCCTCACGCAAGGCGGATTCTACCCACCGGCATCGGTGATAGACCGCGAGACCACGCGCAATGACGCGGCGGTGGACCTGCTGCTGAACTACGCAGACTGCGTTCCGCGAATCATCGGAGCCCACTGCGCCGCCCGCTAGCGGCCACGTCAGGAGAGGACGGGCGGATGCCCCAGGACATGGCACGTGAATTGGTCGCGCGGACCCCAACCTACGAATTCCGCTCCGCCGGAAAGCTCTGCGCCGCATGCGGCGCAATCATCGGAAACGTACGCGGCGACGACCAGATCCACACCCAATGGCACCAGGCCCTCGCAGCACTGCTGGCACCCGAGTAGCCGCCATTCGGAGCCGAATGGCGATTGGTGAGGGCCTGAAAACCGCGATTCGGCTCCGAATGGCGCCGGCACCGCTCAGCACAAGTCGAGACCGAGGTCGAGGGCTGGGGGTGAGTGGGTGAGGGCGCCTACCGAGAGGTAGTGCACGCCGGTTTCGGCGTATGCGCGAGCGACGTCGAGGGTGAGGCCGCCGGAGGCTTCCAGCGCGGTGTTCGAGCCTGCGGCGCGGCGGACCGCTTCGGCGCACTGCGCGACCGTCATATTGTCCAGCAGCACCAGGGACACTTCTGCGGCCAATGCCTCGTCCAACTCGTCGAGGGTGCCGACCTCCACCTCACAGGGCAACGCGGCAGCATGCGCCCGCACGGCCGCGATCGTCGCAGTCACCGAACCGGCTGCGGCCACGTGATTGTCTTTGATCAACACTGCGTCTCCGAGCCCCATCCGGTGGTTGACCCCGCCGCCGCAGCGCACCGCGTACTTCTGCAGTGCCCGCATACCGGGCAGTGTCTTGCGTGAGTCCCTGATCGAGACGCCGGTGCCGGCCACGGCATCCACCCATGCCGCGGTGGTGGTAGCCACCCCGGAGAGATGGCACAGCAGGTTGAGCGCGGTTCGCTCGGCGGTGAGCAGTCCAGCGACGGGGGCGCGGACCGCGAGCACGGTATCGCCGGCGGCAAGCCGGTCTCCGTCCTGGCGCCCCATGGTGATCTCGTATCCGCCGGCTCCGAGTACCGCGTCGAGCACGGCGACGAATACCGGCAAACCGGCTAGCGTGCCAGGTTCACGTGGCGAGACAGTCGCCGTGGCGACAGCTCCAGCGGGCACGCAGGCCGCAGTGGTGGCGTCTGGGCCGTAGCGTAAGTCCTCCGCCAGCGCGGTGCTGATGACCCGGTGTATTTCGTCGGCATCGACCCCCACGCTGGCGAGTACGTTCACGCCACCCCTCCGATCAGCGCCGGCTCGGCCGGCACCGGGATACCGGCATCGTCGAGCACCACGGCGATGCTGCGCCGCCAGCGCTCCGCAGGACGGGGATGATCGGTCCGCAGATGGCAACCACGGCTTTCGGTGCGTGCGGCGGCTGCGGCCAGCACGGCGGCCGCCGCCAGGGTGAGCGCAGCGTCTTCGGCGTCATGCGGCGTCCGTATCCGCCGGCGTGTGGTGGCGCCCGCGACTGCCGAAGCAGCGGCGAGACCGGCCGAGTCGCGCCCGATACCGGCATGGGCACTCATCGCTTGCTGCAGCGCGTCGCGATCAGCGACCGGACGAAGCTCGTGGGAGGGCACCGGGACACCGGGACACCGGGACACCGGGAAGTCAGCAGCCACCGCCTCCGCGGCCCGTCGCCCCATCACCAGCCCCTCCAGCAGGCTGTTGGAAGCCAGCCGGTTCGCGCCGTGCAGACCAGTCCGCGCCACCTCTCCCGCCGCGTACAACCCGGGCACAGTCGTCCGGCCACTGGTGTCGGTGACCACGCCACCGCACTGGTAATGCGCGGCCGGGGCCACCGGAATCGGCTCGCAGGCTGGGTCAATGCCGATCGACGCACAGGCCGCGTGCACTGTCGGGAAACGGCGGCGCAGCTGCGCGCTGCCGAGGTGGGTGGCGTCCAGCAGGACGTGGTCGGTGCCCGTCGCCGCCATCCGTCTGGTGATCGCCGCGGCCACCACGTCGCGCGGCGCCAGGCCACCGAGCGGATGCACACCGGTCATCACCGGGGCGCCGGCGATGTCCAGCAGGACTGCGCCCTCGCCCCGGATCGCCTCGGTGACCAACGGCTGGCGACCCCTCGACCCTGTGCCCAGGTGCAGCGCTGTCGGATGGAACTGCACAAACTCCAAGTCGGCGGTCAGCGCCCCGGCCCGTAACGCCAGTGCCAACCCGTCACCGGTGGCAACATCGGCATTGGTGCTGGCAGCGTAGAGCTGGCCGAGGCCTCCGGTGGCGAGCAAGACGGCCCGAGCGCGCAACACTCCGCCACCTTGCTCGTCGAGCAGGGCCAAACCGGCGACTCGACCGGTATCGTCGCGCAGCACCTCACTGACCGACTGCCCTTCCAGCAACGCCAGCTGCTGGCTGCGAGCGGAGCTGGCCAGCGCCCGCTCTATCTCGGCGCCGGTGGCGTCACCACCGGCGTGGATCACTCGGTAGGCCCGATGTCCGCCCTCCCTGGTGCGGTGCACATCCGTCCAACCACCGTCGAAGACGGCACCGTGTGTCCTCAGGTCGCTGACCGCGGCGGGGCCGGCGGCCAGGATCGTCCAGACGGCGGCCTCGTCGCAGAGCCCGGCGCCGGCCGCGAGCGTGTCCGCGACGTGCGCGTCCACGCTGTCTTCGGGCGGTGACGATTGATCACCGGGCAGCACCACCGCGATACCGCCCTGCGCCCACCGGGTGTTGCCGTCCTCGACCGTGGTCTTGGTCACAGCCACCACCCGCAGGCCGAGTTCGGCGGCGCGCAGGGCGG
Organism: Pseudonocardiaceae bacterium; assembly: GCA_036279835.1. Lineage (GTDB taxonomy): Bacteria > Actinomycetota > Actinomycetes > Mycobacteriales > Pseudonocardiaceae. The sequence continues at coordinate 6,090 of DASUII010000175.1, read as the reverse complement.
CGGTCAACCCGGCGACGCCAGTGCCGACCACCGCGAGGTCGACGGTGACCTCCCAGGCCGTCACTCGTCACCGCCCGGCCGGCCGATAGCGATCATGCGCTGCACCGCGCTACGGGCACGCGCGGCGATGTCGGTAGGGATGGTCACTTCGTCGACACCGTCGCGCAGTGAACGCAGCAACGCCGCCGGAGTGATCATCTTCATGTACCGGCAGGAGGCCCGGTCGTTGACCGCTTGGAAGTCGACCCCTGGGGCCGCGCGCCGCAGTTGGTGCAGCATGCCGATTTCGGTGGCCACCAGTACTTCGTGCGCGCCAGTCGCCCGGGCAGCATCGAGCATGCCGCCGGTGGACAGGATCCGCACCCGTTCGGCGGGCACCGCACCCGCACCCGCTAGATACAGGGCACTGGTCGCGCAGCCACATTCCGGGTGGATGTAAAGCTCGGCGTCGGGCCTGGTTGCGGCCTTCGCGGCCAGTTGGGCACCGTTGATCCCGGCATGGACGTGGCACTCGCCGGCCCAGATGTGCAGGTTCGTCCGGCCGGTGACGCGCTGCACGTGCGCGCCGAGGAACTGATCGGGCAGGAACAGCACGTCACGGTCCGCGGGAATCGAGTCCACCACCTCGACGGCGTTGGATGAGGTGCAGCAGATGTCGGTCTCGGCTTTGACCTCAGCTGTGGTGTTCACATACGACACGACGACCGCGCCGGGGTGCTCGGCTTTCCAGTCCCGCAGCTGCCCGACGTCGATGGAGTCGGCCAGCGAGCAACCCGCACGGGCGTCCGGGATGAGTACCGTCTTGTCCGGTGCCAGGATCTTCGCCGTCTCGGCCATGAAGTGCACGCCACAGAAAACGATGGTGCTCGCCGCACAGTCCGCGGCGATGCGCGACAGTGCCAAAGAGTCGCCGACGTGGTCGGCGATGTCCTGGATTTCGGGCACCTGGTAGTTGTGCGCGAGCAACACCGCGTCGCGCTGCCGGGCGAGTTCGCGCACCTCCTGGCGCCAAGCTTGATCAAGCTCCGGCTCTGGGTGGCCGGCGTGGGTCCACTCCGTCGCGGCGGTAGCGGCCATGTCGCCTCCTTCGCCAGCCCTGACGCTGGCCCCTGCCCCAGTTTTCGCCTTACAATCGAAAACGTGAATGATAACAGCGGTGGCCTTGCGATGCACGAAGTCCTCGCCGCTGTGCTGCAGGTCCGCGACCAGCAGCTGCAGGTGCTGCTGTGGCAACGCGCCATCGAACCCGATGCTGGGCGCTGGGCGTTGCCGGGCGGGCGGCTCGGCGACAGTGAGGACGTCCAGACCTCGGTACTGCGCCAACTCGCCGAGAAAGTGGATGTGCGCGACGTCGCGCACGTCGAACAACTCGAGGTCTTCAGCGCGCCGGATCGGATGCCGCACCGGCGGACCGTCGTGACCGCGTTCCTCGGGCTGGTGCCCTGCGTGGCCGATCCCGCGCTGCCGGACGACACGGCATGGCACCCGGTGACCGATGCCCTACGAGGGTCGCCGCGCACCGCCTTCGATCACGGCCTGATCGTGCGTCGGGCCCGGGATCGGTTGCGCGCCAAGCTGTCCTACACGAACCTCGGCTTCGCGTTGGCGCCGCCCGAGTTCACTGTCTCCAGTCTGCGCGAGCTCTACGCTGCTGCGCTGGGTCACCGAGTCTCGGCGACCAACTTACAGCGAGTGCTGGCCCGCCGTGGGGTGCTGGTCCCTACTGGCGGAACCGCCGCGCCGGGACCGTCCGGCGGCCGGCCCGCGGCGCTGTACCGCTTCGCGGAGCGCGGCATGCGGATCACCGACCCGTTCGCGGTGCTGCGACCACCAGACCCGCAGCATGCCCCGGAAGGGGCAGTTCACTTAGCGGATCCACGCGCGGCACCGTAACGTTTACTTGTGGCCGAGACCGTCCCGCTATTCCCGCTGGGCACTGTGCTGCTTCCGGGTGCGTCACTTCCGTTGCACATCTTCGAGCCCCGTTACCGTCAGTTGACCGTCGACCTGGTGACCGGCGCTGTACCCGGCCGCAGCTTCGGCGTGATCGCGGTCAAGCAGGGTCTGGAATCGACGGAGGAGGTGCACGAGATCGGATGCACTGCGGTCCTCCAGGATGCCCGCAGACTGCCCGATGGCCGCTTCGACATCGTCACTCGCGGCAGGAAGCGGTTCCGCCTGCTCGATATCGACAACACCTCCGCGCCATATCTGGTGGGCAGGGTCGAGTGGGTGCCTGATGACGACCTACCGGCAGAAAAGTCGATGCTCCTGCCGATGCTGGCCCGCTCGGCTCGGGAAGCTCACCGGCAGTACTGCTGCGCGGCGTGGCAGCACGGTGATTGGGAGGAGCCCAAGGAGGACGTCGACGTCGCAGCGTTGGCACACCTGCTGGCTTCCGACTGCTTGCTGACCTTGGAAGACCGGCAAGCCTTACTCGAGGACCGCGACCCCGCTGATCGGCTACGCATGGTACGCACCCTGCTGGTGCGCGAGGCGGCGTTCCTGCGGACGCTGCGTGCGGTACCGGTACCGCTGAACCAGTTCGCAGAACAAGCCAGCCGCAACTGACCCTCGTGAGTGCGAAACAGTGTTATAACACTGTTTCGCACTCACGACCGCAGGTCCTCCGCGCCATTCCATGCGGTCGCGAGGCAGTAGGTAACCGCAACACCGAACGGCTGCGTGACGATCACCCAAGCTGATTCGAGGGCCGGGGCCTGCGGGAAGGGCGCGCCGGTCCCCGCCCGATTGGGATAGTGCGCAGCGGCCAGCCACAGCCCGACACGCATCGCGAGCCATGCCGCCACCAGGGAGCCGAGCACTGCGGCCACCAGCACCAACGGGCCACGCCACCGCCGGAACAGCCACAACGCCGCGCCGGTGAGCACTCCGGCGGCCAGCCCGAACAGCACGAAGGTCGCCATATCATCGAAGCGGTGCTCACTTTGCCCCACGAACGGCAGCACACCACCTGGTGTGGGCGCCATCGCCGATCGCGCGACGAACTCGGGCGGCGCCAACCAGGACCATAGGGCGCCCAGCGGTAGGCCCAGTACTACCACCGCACACAGCACTCCCAGCGCGGGAAGCAGATCGGCCCGGACGACCGCGCCGGGCCGGGCGGGGACTGACTCGGGAACCTGCTGGACCTCCGCCTGCCCTGCGCTCACGCCGACCTCGGATGCGGGCCGTGCGCGCTGCATCTCGCGGACCAGCCGGTCGGCGTCACCTGCACCACCATCCGGCGCGCGCACTGCGGGCAGTACCGGGGCGGATCGAGCTGCTGGCGGCGGGCGCAGCGGTGGTGCTCGCCGTCATCAACCGGGCGTCCACAGGCGTCGCAGAAGTTCACAACGTCGCGCCCAACGCTTTGATCGGCATCCGCAACTCGGTGAGCATCTCCAAGTCCGCCTGCGCGGGCCGGCCGAGGTTAGTCAGGTAGTTGCCCACGATGATCGCGTTGATGCCGCCCAACATGCCCTGCTCGGCGCCCAGGTCTCCGAGCGTGAGCTCGCGGCCACCGGCGAAGCGCAGGATCGTGCGGGGCAGCGCCAGGCGGAACGCGCCCACGGTCCGCAACGCGTCGGCACCCGCCACGATGTCATAGGTCTCGTACGGGGTGCCGGGCTGCGGAATCAGGAAGTTCATCGGCACCTCATCGGGAGCCAGCGCGGCGAGCTGCGCGGCGAACTCGGCGCGCTGCCCCACCGTCTCCCCCATCCCGATGATGCCGCCGCAGCACACCTCCATGCCCGCCTCACGCACCATCCGCAGCGTCTCGAAGCGCTCCTCCCAGGTGTGCGTGGTCACCACGTTCGGGAAGTGCGAGCGCGCGGTCTCCAGGTTGTGGTTGTAGCGATGCACGCCCATGGCGGCCAGCTCGTCCACCTGCTGCTGGGTGAGCATGCCCAGTGAGCAGGCGATGTTGATCCCTGCCGTCTCCGACTCAGCTCGAATCGCCTCGATGCCGGCTCGGACCTGGGACAGCAGCCGACGGTCCGGCCCGCGCACCGCAGCGACGATGCAGAACTCCGTCGCCCCGGTGGCTGCCGTCTGCTTGGCCGCCTCGACGAGGCCGGGAATGTCTAGCCACACCGCGCGTACCGGCGAGCTGAACTGGCCGGACTGCGAGCAGAAGTGGCAGTCCTCCGGGCAGCCACCGGTCTTGACGCTGACGATGCCCTCGACCTCGACTTCCGGGCCACACCAACGCATCCGCACCTCGTGCGCCAGCGCGAGCAACTCTGCCAACCGGTCTTCTGGCAGGTGCAGTACCGCGAGAGTCTGCTGCTCGGAAAGCCCCGTTCCCTGGTCAAGCACCTGTTCGCGAGCGACGGTCAGCACATCGGCCTGCGGCCGGGTCACGGGCAGCTCCTCTCGACGGCGGTCCTGCCCGGCTAGTCTGCCGCACTGCGGCGCCGGGGCTCAGTCGCCCGCACCGTCCTCGATCCAGTCGGCGATGTTCCCCAGCTTGCCGCTGACGATGTCGGCCTGCGCGGGTGAGATCACGATGTGCCGGCCCTCCGAGTCGGTGACTCTCACCTCCGGCATGCGCAGGGTGACGGTCACCGGTCCCTTGCCACCGTGGGCTGGCACCTCCCAGGTCTTCTCGACCACAGTCTCGCTCATGCAGTTGCGCTCAATGTCAGCCAGGTCCATGCGACGACCATCGATCATTGCAAGTGTTGCAAGCAATTACCAGATCGAGTGATTGGATCTGCGGTGTGCAGGCAGCATAGTGCACGATATGCCCGGTAACCCGTACACCTCGGTCCGCTCCCGCCAGGTCGCCGCCGAATTGCGGGTGCTGCGGGAGCAGGCGGGGCTGTCCGGCGCGGAGGTGGCCAAGCGCATGGGCATGTCGCCCAGCAAGATCAGCCGGATCGAGACCGGCAACAGTGGCCTGCAGATCGAGGATGTCGCCGCGCTGCTGGGCCTCTACCAGGTGCCCGCGTCGACCCGCGACGAGCTGCTCGACCTGGTCCGGCGTTCGGAGGAACGCGGCTGGTGGACCCGCCAGCCCGGGCTACCCCAGTTGTGGCGCAGCCTGATCGACTTCGAAGCCAAGGCCACCCGTGTGCAGAACTACGAGGCGCTGTTCGTGCCAGGGCTGCTACAGACCGCTGAATACGCGCGGGCAATCATCCAGGGCGTCGAGCCCACCGTCTCCGAGGCTGAGCTGGACAACCTGGTGGCCTCCCGGATGGCCCGCCAAGCGGTACTCAGCCGTGCCCGCGCCCCGCAGTTCTTTGCGGTGGTCGACGAGGGTGCGTTGCGCCGCCCGATCGGCGAGCCGGGAGTGATGCACCGGCAGCTGCACCACCTGCTCGGCGCAGCGGAGCAACCGCATGTGACGCTGCGGGTGGTGCCGCTGGCCGCCGGGGCGCATGCAGGACTGCGGGGGCCGTTCGTGATCCTGGAATTCGCTGAGGAGCCAGCATTGGTGTTCATGGAGAACCACGACACCGGGCTTTTCCTGGAGGAAGAGGCCGATCTGGCCGCCTATCGGCTGGCCCTGGGGACTATCCTGCACGCAGCCCTTGCACCCGCTGCAACAGCGGATCTGATCAGCCAGATCGCCACCGAAATCGGCTGACCGGGCCGCCGCGCAGGGTCGCATGAGCACCGGAGAGGAGCCCGAGATGCCTACGCTGAGCCTCAGCAGCGCCCACTGGCGCAAGAGCAGCCTCAGCAGCGCCCACTGGCGCAAGAGCAGCCGCAGCAGCAACAACGCCAACTGCGTCGAGGTCGCGGTCCTCGACGGCGCCATCGCCGTGCGCGACTCCAAGCACCCCACCGGCGGCGTCCTGACCGTCTGCCCACGGGCTTGGGCCGCCTTCACTACCGCCCTGTGCGCCGGCGAGTTGCGCTGACCCGTTCCTCACCATGCCTGCGCCAAGCCTTCGAGAGACGGCGTCCGGCGCTCCAGTAGCGCATCGTCGAGTTCCGTGATGGGGTGCCACTGGTACGAGCTTCGGCGCCTCCACACGAACAATAATTTCATGCATCGAGCCTCTCCCCAGGTCGGGACGATGATAATCGGCCCCGGTTCGACCCGGCCGTTCACAGCTCAAGCTGGATTTCGGC
>DASUII010000174.1:0-4599 GCA_036279835.1 Pseudonocardiaceae bacterium | reverse complement strand
CTTGGCGGAGGGGCCAGGCGGGCTGCCCGGCGGGGTGAGAGCAAAACTAGGGCCCACACCACACCCCGCCATCGGGGATCGCACCGGGTTGTCAACCACCCGCATTAGGGGATTGACAACCCCCCAAATTAGGGGCCCGGGACAATCTCCGGCCGCACTCGGACCCTCAACGACGATGATCATTCCCACCTCATCACAGCTGCGGTATCTCGGCAAGCCTGCTTCGATCGATGACATGGTCGGTGACGGGGTGGAATCGCGAATGGCGCGGCCGCAGGACTACGACCGGATCGTCGCGGTGATCGACGACTTGTGGGGGCGCCCGGTGCGGGCGTCGCTGCCGCGGCTGTTCCTTGACCACTTCTGGGCTACCAGTCGCGTCACCGACGATGAGTACGGTCTAGCAGCATTCCTGGTCGCGTTCGTGTCACCGGCTGCGCCCGAACTGGCGTACCTGCACTTCGTTAGCGTGCGACCCGACCGCCGACGCAGCGGTCTTGCGGAGTCCCTCTACGGCGAGTTCCTGGCCTATGCGTCGAGCGTGGGCTGCCGGCAGGCGCGTGCGGTCACGGCGTCAGGCAACGAGGGCTCAATCCGTTTTCACCAGCGCCTTGGTTTCGACGTCAGCGCACCCATACCGAACTACAACGGCGTCGGGCGGGCAATGGTGACCTTCACCCGCTCGCTGGAGACCATGACCAGAACCGCTTCGATCGGGTCTGCGAGGCTGCCGGCATGATCTCGATCGACGACTTCCTGTACTACCTAGATGATGCGCTCGACGCGATGGTGCGAATCGTGAGTGAGCTCGGCGACGACCTGGCCAATCGCCGACTCGACGTGCCCGGCGCGAACTCACCCTTCGCGATCCTCACCCACTGTCTGGGCGTCATGGAATACTGGGGCGGCGAGATCGTCGCTGGTCGGGCCATCGTGCGCGACCGATCTGCTGAGTTCCGGGCCACCGGCAGCGTCGCTGAACTCGCCCATCGCGCGGAACGCGCCCGCCAGCAACTGCGCGCCGACATCGCCGCGCTCGACCCGTTCGGCCCGCCGCGCGGCTCGCCGCGTGCCATGGACTCCACGCTGCCGCAGGCCCGCACCCAGGGCGGCGCCCTGCTGCATATCTACGAGGAGCTCGCCCAGCATCGCGGTCAGCTGGAGATCACCAGAGACGTGCTGCGAAGACTCTCCTGAAGGCGAGCAACGTCAGGTGGCGCGCTGCTGGACGTCGAGTTCGGTGAGTTGCGACTGGTGGTGATCTTTCGTGCCGCTCAGGGTGGTGATCCACACCAGCAGGTATCGCGTGGGTGGCTCGGTCCGCAGCGGGATCCGGGTGCTGCCGGACCCGAGGGTGGCGGTGCCGATCAGGGTGGTCTGTTCCAGTCGCACGTTGGGCGATGTCGCGGTGCGTATCTCGAGCACGGTGCCCGGGCTCGGCGACACCACCGTCACTGCGGCCACCGCGATGGGCATCTGGAAGCTCAGCATCACGCCGAGCCCCTTTTTGTAGCTGGGGAACTGCTGGAAATACGAGTCAGTCGACCACCCGGTGCGCGGGTTGCCATCAAGCAGCTTGCCGACGTCCTTCTGGTGGTCCGGGCTGCCGAGTCCAGAAGGGTCATAGACAGACACGGCCTTGACCTGCACTGGCGTGGCCGACGCAGGTAGCACCGTCGGCTTGCCGGCGGCGCTGCTCGGCGCGGCCGGTGGGCTGCCGGCGATGACCAATGGCGCGCCGCCGGTGTCGGTGAACACCGAGACGACCTGCATGCCGCCGTAACCGAGAATCGACAGGGTGGCGGCGCCCAGCACTGTCATCGATGCGCCCAGTTTGATCCGGCGTAGGTGCTGCGCCCGGCGCGGATCGATCGGGCGCCGAACCCGGCCGCCCCGGCCGCCTAGTGAGAAGAAATCCTCGTCAGCGGTCACGGCGTTGAGCTCGAGCACCTGGCGCACGGCGGACCCGGTGTGCACGCCGCCGCCGGTGCCTGGGCCGGCAATGCAGCGCAGCGCCAGGGTGGACAACTCCACCGGCACCTCGGGGCGCAGGGTCGTCGGACTGATCGGCAACCGGTCGGTTCCCAGCGGCGCCGGCGGCAGGCCAGGTGGTCCGTCTGGCAGCGGCCAACACCCGGTGAGCAGCAGGTACAGCATCCCGCCCAGGCCGCGGATATCGTCCCGGGACCCGCTTGATGCGGGCGGACCCGGGAAGGCGAGGCGTGCCTGCCGGTCGGTGCTCACCCGGATCCGGTCCGGATGGTCGCAGCCGAGAACCAGACCGGCGCTGTGGGCCGCGTCGACGGCACCAGCCAACGGCACCAGCACGCCGGCCGCCACCGACGGCGGCAGCGGGCCGCTATCCAGCAGGTCGACCAGGGCACAACCCGGGGTCCATTCGGCGACGATCACCGCGACGGTCGGGCCGTCACCGCGCACCGGTTCGAGCACATCGAGCATCCGCGCTGCGCCCGGTGTGTCCAGCCGAGCCGACCGCAATGCCCGCGCGACGGCGGTCCGGATCAGCGTGAGCTCCGCGGGGTGCGGTGCAGCGATGAACAAGGTCAGCGCGACTTCACGCTCCAGCATCAGGTCGCGGCCCCGCCACAGGCGGGCGGCGCAGCGGTCGTCGCGGCCGAGTTCAGCCAGCAACCGGTAACGACCTTGGCCGAGAACACAGCCGGGAGTCGGCCACGAGGGATCGGACCGGTGTGGCCCTGTCCCCGCCGACTCGCTCACGGTGATGTCAGCCTCCCTGGGCCGTTCCGGACGTTTCGGCGCTTCGGGATGATTGTCAAGCTTACGGCTCCCGACGGCTAGTTGGCCGAGTATCGCCGGCCGAGCCGGTAATCGGACCATCGCCGGCCGAGCCGGTAATCGGACCACCGCCGGCCGAGCCGGTAATCGGACGCAACCTCGCGAAGACGGGGGCGCGCAGCGCTTCAGTGAGTTCTGGCGTCCGCAGGACGATCAGGGCAAGGCCCATCACGACGCCGACGATCACCGTCGTGAGCACCAAGTCAAGCCAGGCGCCGGCCACGCCGTTGAAGTCGGTCAGGGCGCGCAGGGCGAGCACCGCGCCCACCGCGGGCACGGCGCTGAGCAGGCAGTTACGCAAAGTGAGCAAGCTGCGTTTGGTCTCCACCCGGCCAAGGCGCCGGCGCAGCCAGGCCTGCCCCACCATGGCGCCCACCACGCAGGACAGCGAGTTGGCCGCGGTGAGCCCGAGCACCACATCGGCGTCGTCGAGGAACACCGGGCAAGCCAGCAGCAGCGGCAGCTTCACGGCGACCATCACAGCGTTGATCATTGTCGGGGTGCGTGCGTCGGCCATCGAATAGAACACCCGCAGCTGAAGCATCGTCATCGCGTAGGGCAGCAGACCGAAGGCGGACACCGCCAGCGCGGTACCCAGCCGCTCGGCGTTGCTGCCCGCTTTGCCCAGCGAGAACAGCGCGAGGCCGATCTGCTCGCCGGCCAGGGTGAACACCACGGTGATCGGTACCAGCAGCACGATGAGGTAGCGACTGGCCGTCGACAGGTGCTCGACCAGTCCTCGCCAGTCGGCGTCGGCCGCCGCCCGGCTCATCCGCGGCATGATGGCTGTGAGCAGAGAGTAGCCGAGGACGCCATAGGGTAGTTGCAGGAGCAGCCAGACCAGGCTGTAAATCACTACCCCGCCCGGATCGCCTTGCGCTGCCGAGCGGGTGGTGACCACGAAGCCAAGTTGGCCGACAAGCACATAGAGCACAAACCAGGCCGCCATCCCGCAGGCCTGGGTCAGCCGGGAGTCCCATCCCCATCGCCAGCCGAAGTGAAAACCGGCCCGACGTAACCCGGGTATCTGCACCAGCGCCTGAGCGACAATGCCAGCGGTCGTGCCCAGGCCCAATACCAGCAGTTTCGGGTCGCTGAGCCGCGCTGGGTTGACGCTGATCTCCCCTGGTACGAGGGCGTAGATCCCTAACGACACCAGCACGATGACGTTGTTGAGGACCGGTGCCCAGGCCGGCGGACCGAAGCTGCTGCGGGCGTTGAGAATCGCCCCGAATAGCCCAGACAGGCCGTAGAATACGATCTGCGAGAGCAGTAGATAGCCGAACATGGTGGTCAGCTGCGGGTTGGCGTCCTCGCCGCCGCCCAGGAACAACACGGCGAGCAACGGTGCCGCGGCGATGGCGAGCACGCTGGCCACTCCCAGCGCCACGCAGGCCACGGTGACCAGCCGCTGCACGTAGGCCTCGCCCCGGTCGCCGTCCTCTTTCGCGGCGCGCACCAGCAATGGCACCACCACGCTGGTCAACACTCCGCCGAGCAGGACCTCGTAGAGCATCGCCGGCAGCGTGTTGGAGACCGTGTAGGAGTCGCTGACTACGCCCAGTCCTAGTACTGCGGCGAGGGCGAGCTGGCGGAGGAACCCGGTGATCCGGCTGACCAGGGTCGCCACCGCCATCGTGCGAGTGGCAGCGGCCAGCGAGCTGTGCCGTGTCAGGGGTCGGTCAGTGGGCAGGCCGTCGGACGGCAGCTGTGTGCGGTTCGCGGTGTCCAACGTCACCCGGCTTCCCGTCTTCGGCGTACTCGGCGCACGAGCCTGCGGGC
>DASUII010000173.1:0-10479 GCA_036279835.1 Pseudonocardiaceae bacterium | reverse complement strand
GTCCTTCTTCTGCGCCTTGCTGAAAGTGTAGTCGGTGCCGTAGTGCTTCACCGGCTCGTGGTACAACGGCTCCCAGGCAAGCTCCTGGATCTTCTGGTGAGCCTTTGCCACACTCTGGCGACTCATTGTCACTCCTTACCGGGGCTCTCAGGTCGGCTAAGACACGCTGCCTTCAGTCGTGGACTTTCATTCCTTGATCAAGTTCGGGGCGCCTGCAGTTGATGCCGCTGCGACCGCAGGGCATCGCGCGACGCCAAACCTCCGTGGTACGGATCACACCGGGTGTAGAGCCATATGGCGGTCTCAACTTGAGACAGTGCGAACGTGGCTGGCTGGCTACCGTTCAGTTGGACTACAGGACTAGCGTCGGGTTAGTCGCCACCACCGCGATGTCGCTCGGCGGACAAACCGAGAGGGAGCTCCAAGGAGGCAACGCCCCTTGGCCGACATGCGTCTACCACCAGCCGACGGCCCGGCCGCAGCCGCCAGGCACCGGGACACACGGATCGGCGGCACGGTGGCGCATGCCCGTGAGCTGTTTCTGACCTCGGAGGCGGTCCGACCCGGGGTGGTCAGGGACAGCATCCTGGCGTCGTGGAGGCGATCCCGAGAGTGCAAGGTGGCCGCCGTCAACCTTGAGCTGCCCTTCGATCCCAACCTCGACCGCAAATCGCGGCTCGCCCATGGCGCGGACGAAGTGATCAGCGCTGCATGTGGGAAGTACGCCGACGAACCGATCAGCATCATCCTGACCGATGCCGCGGGAGTGGTCTTGGATCGCCGCACCGGCGACTCGCGGTTGCAGCAGAAACTGGACGACGTGCGGCTGGCGCCGGGGTTCAGCTACGCCGAGCAGTTCGCCGGGACCAACGGAATCGGCACCACGCTAGAGGGCCGTGGACCCGCGCATGTATTCGGCCACGAGCACTACGTCGAGCACCTAGAGGACTTGGCCTGTGCGGGCGCCCCGATCCGCCACCCGACCACCGGCAAGGTGCTGGGCATCCTGGACCTGACCTGCTGGCGACACGACGCGAACCCGGCGATGATCGCGGCGGCCGCCGCGATCATCGCCGAGCAGATCGAGGAGGCGCTGCTGGCGCAGGTCGGCCGCCGCGAGCTTGCCCTGTTGCACGACTACTTGCTGGCCTGCCGCCGCAACCGGGGCTCCATCCTGGCGATCAGCACCGACCTGGTGATGATGAACGACAGTGCCCGGGCGCTCATCGATCCGCAGGACCAGGTGGCGTTGCTGGAGCAGTCCACAGCGGCTCTGGGCGCCGGCAAGATCCGGGTGTTCACCACCTCGCTACCCAGCGGTGCGTTCGCGCGGGTGCACTGTAAGCCGAGCTGGAGCGAGTCAGCGACGATTGGCGGCGTCGTGCAGGTGCAGTTGCTCGCCACCGAGTCGGCGACTCGCTCGACGGACGGCGGTTCGCCCGCCCGCGCTCAGGCCATGCCCGGTGTGGTCGGCACGAGCATGCTGTGGATGAAGTGCTGCCAGGAGGTTCAGGCACACCTGCGGTCCGGCGGCTGGCTGGATCTCGAGGGTGAGGCCGGGGTCGGCAAACTGACGGTGGCGCAGGGCGCGCATCTGGCGATCACTCCGGGCGCGCACCTGCGGGTGCTGGACGCCGACGACTGCGCCGACCGCAGCAGTTGGCTCGGCGCGGTAGCCGACGAGTTGGCTCGCAGGGCGGGCACGCTCGTCCTGCGACACGTCGACCGGCTGCGCGCCGAGGTTCTCCGCGCGCTGACCGAGCTGCTCGAACAGGCACAGCGTAGTACCGACCAGCCGCAGAGCTGGGTCGTGGCGACCCGCAGCAGCGACGCGCCGAGCGGCGACGACTTGGCCGGCCTGATCGGCTGCTTCCCGTCCTCCGTTCAGGTCCCGCCGTTACGGCACCACATCGAAGACCTCCCCGAGCTCGTCCACCTGTTCCTTGCTCGGCTGACCCGGGGCGCCCAACTGACCTGCTCGCCGGAAGCGATGCGGCTGCTGATGCGTAACCAGTGGCCGGGCAACGTCGAACAGCTGCGTGGGATGCTACTCAAGGTCGCGACACATCGGCGCACCGGGGTGATCAAGCTGGCGGACTTGCCAGCCGATGCGATGGCGACCGCCCGGCGGGTGCTCAGCCCGCTGGAGTCCATCGAGCGGGACGCGGTCGTCGAGACCTTGATCAACACCGGCGGCAACTGCGCCCAGGCGGCCCTTCACCTCGGCATGTCGCGGGCTACCATTTACCGCAAGATCCGCTACTACGGCATCAACGTGCCGAGGATGCGGACGCCGCAGCGGGGTTGATCAGCTCTCGCCGAGCACGGCGGCTCGGATCTCGGCCAGGTGCTGGCGGACGTCCTGAGATACCTGCCGGTTTCCTTCGGCGGCCGGCTCGATGCCGAGCGCTCGCAGCAGTTGCGCCGCCGGCTCACCGGGGTCGCCCGTCACTCCCAGTACGGGATGCAGACCCTGCTCAGCGAGGTGATGGAACACCAGGTTGACGATGCTCCACGGGTTGAAGGTCTCTGCCTGAAGCTGTTGGCTCATCGGCACCTCCACCATCAGCGGCCAGGCGCTCACGCTACTCCCGGGAAGCTCGGGAGCTCGGGTGCTCGTCTCATATTGCGACTACTGCGAGGCGGAGCGACCTGCCATGATCGCCGAAAGTGAGGGCTGGCCGCGCGATCCTGCACGGTTACCGCCCACTATCGGCGATCTTGAGAATCGGGCGAGCCGATGAGGCACAGGTTGACCGGCGTCTACTGAGGGTTAATCGGCGTCAGTTCCCCCATCTCACCCCAGCCGTCCTGCGGAACGTGGACGTTGATGATCTCCGGCTTCCTCGCGATCACTTCTGGCATCCACGCCATGGCGGTCTTGAAGTGGTCAGAGTTCACGTGCGCCTCGCCGGCGCCGTCCGCGAACGCCTCGACCACGACGAACTGGTTAGGCACGTCGACGCTCCTGGACCACTCGAAGAAGAGGTTGCCTGGCTCAGCCCGCGTGGCCTGGGTGAAGTCGTCGACGAGCGACAACCACTCATCAGCCTTGTCCGGAAGAATGGTGAACTTGACGACGATGAAGATCACGGGATGGCTCCTTCGCCTTGTGCCCGGGCGGCGTCCTCTGCGATCAGAGACGTTCCGGCCGACCATGATCCCGTCCGATGCGACTGGTCCGCAACACCCACCACGGCGTCACGCGCGTTGGCCTCTACGTTCTCTCGTCCAACGATCCCCGGGTGAGGTGGTCACGAATCGCCCTCGGCTGCCACAAGAACCTCTTTCTGGCAGCGATCTTCCTTCCTTGGGCTCACAACAGGATCGCTTCGCGATCGATCGCGGCAGCTACGTCCGGTCGCAATGAGCGGGCCGGCACCACGTCGCCTGGCGCGCCAAGGAGTTCGGTGAGCTCGCGACGCAGCGCGATCAGTTCCAGAAGTGAGATGGTTTCGGGAAGATCGGCAACAAGGACCCGATCCGCACGAGTCGCCCCTCCCCAGGTCAGGCGCCCACACTCAGAAGATTCCTGTAGTCGTCTGCGATCCGCCGCAGAACGTCGCGGCTGGTATCGCCGAACGGGGCAAGGGCCGCGAGCTCGTCAAACACACTGCGGTAGTCGGCCACACGCAGGTGGTCGGTGATGATCGCAGTGCCGTCGCGGGTACCGACAACAACCGCGGTGTCGTCGTAAAGGTGAAATGCGGTGTTCTGAAAAACCTCGACCGGCGTTTGCCATCCGATTACTCCAAGGTCCACGTTCGCAGCGTGGCTGAGCTTGAGGAGGTGTTCCATCTGCTCTGCCATCACGGCCGCCGACCGCGCCTGCCAGCGCAGCGAGCCCTCGGCCTGCACGAAGAACCATCGCCGTCGCGAGTCTGCGATCATCTTCTCCTGCCGACCCATCCGGTCTCGCACGATGGGATCGTCCTCACTGGTGCCGAAGACCGTCGCCGCGTATGCCGGGGTCTGCAGGCCGCCGATCACCATTACCGGGTTGTAGGAACGGATCTCAGCTGCGTCGCGTTCCAGCCGGGCAAACCGCTGTTGCAGGTTGATCGTGTTCCCGGCCTGCAACACAACCCGGGCATCCACATAACCCGCCTCCGCGTCCTCGGCCAGTTGGACCAGCGCAGCTCGTTCGGCTCCGGTGACGCAGTAGATTCGGCAGAGTGCACGCACGATGTCGGGGGTCAGGCTGCCCGTACCCTGCTCGACTCGCGACAGCGCGGGCTGCGAGAATCGAGCGTCTGGCAGCGCCCGCTTGACACCCTCAACGACCTCGGTCTGGTTGAGACCGGCAGCCTTGCGCAATTCGCGCAGGGATCTCAACCCGGAGCGTCGCTTCGGGTCCTGCTCCGTACCGTCGGCTGCGCTGCTCACCTAGTTAGGCCGCCGCCTTCCGGTGAAGCTCAGGATGACGGTCCCACCACTGCGTGAAGGGTTCGGCCGCGGGCCACGCGACATCACGCGTACGCAGATAATCGGCCAGCTGCGCAGAATCTGCGACGTCTGCACCTTCGAAACGGCCACAATCGCCGTAGTGCATCCTGACGACGACCGAGTCGCCGATGATCCAAAAATCGCGTTCGATCAGTCCGAGCGGAATCTCGTGCTCGCTGCGGTGCAGGATCCGGATGTCTTCGTACTCGCCGTTGTAGCGGTAACCGAAGTCGCAGGCGTACCGCTCGTAGTCGGTGAGCTGCTCGGACAGCAGGCGCACACGCCTGGAGACCTGTCCGTTTTCGCGTTCCTCGCGCAATGTGTCCAGCCACGGTTGCTTTCGGGACCACGGAGGCTCGGATGCTCCGTCGAGCCAACGCCGGAAGTCGTCATCGTCGGAGGCAACGTCGTATTCCGGCAGAACCTCCGAGCGGAACAGTCGGTCGCCCGGCTGGTGGTAGTGCGCGTCGATGAAACACCCGAGTGCCTCGGCGTCCATCATGTTATGCCTCCGGGATCAAGTCGGTCGGCACGTAGCCGAGCTGCTCATCGCCGGTGACGAGGCGGGCGAACGCTGCGATCACAGCGGGATCCGTATCCTTCTTCGTGATCACGTAACGCCGGTCCGGTTCACCGGTGACAGCGTGGATTGACGGGCACGTGCGGTTGTCAGGGCACTGATCCGTTGTCCGGAGGGTGATGATGTCGATGGCCCGACACATAGCTGTTCCTTCCAGAGCTGACCAAGAGGTGTGCCCAGCTTCCCGGCTGCCCTCCATGAAGTCAAGCTAACCTTGAATATTCATACTGAATGTGGATACACTCCGCCGATGCGAGCCGATGCCACAGATGGACAGGGTCAACCAGGCGATCTTCGCGGACCCATGCCGGAGTTAGCCCAACCTGAGGCGCCTTCCGTGACCGCCGGCAACCACCCGACCGGCAAGAACGACCGCACAGTCCCGGCGACCTGCCAGACACATCGCGGCTGCAGAGGGTTCTGCAACCTCCGTATGACGAAGGTCAACGGCGAGATCGTGTTGGACCCACATGTTGCCGGCTGCTGCGTGATCAGCTTCGACGAGAACCAGGCCACGACAGTCCGCGACATCCTGACCGAGTGCTTTGGATGATCTGCTTCGGCTTGGGCTCTCCAGTTGTCGACGCACGGACGAGGTAGGCCGGACCGGGGGTAGGCAGGCCGTGGCGAGGTAGGTCTCTTTGGTTTGGTCCACCGAACCGGTGGGGACGACCTGACTATCACCGCAGATCGTCACCGTCCGTGGCCGACTCCCAGCTAACTGTGAGGTTGTGTACAGGTTGCTCGCACATCACCGGGGCATAACTGGCAACGCGAGTTCAACCTGACTTAAGGAGCATGCAATGCCTGAAGGTTCTATCAGCCAGCTCTGGCTAGCTGCCGATGTTCGCGATGCCGTCCGGCACGACCTCGCTGGCGAGCTGCACGACGCGCACCTGTGGGTGCCCGGAGCCGACTACTTCGGTCCTGTTTGGGTCGACAGTGCGGGTTGGGTGGCACCGCAGGGCTGGGAACCTTCGCACGGTTGGGCCCCACCCCCCGGCTGGGACCAGCCGTCCTACTGGGATCACGACGACTACCGCGAGTGGTGCAACAACCACTACAGCAGCGACCACGACTGGCGCGGCTGGGAGAATTGCGAGCACTTCCAGAACCACGACAACTGGCACGGTTGGGTCCCAGGTGCGGACTACTTCGGCCCGGTCTGGGACCACGGGATCGGTTGGGTGGCACCGCAGGGCTGGGAACCTCCGCACGGCTGGGCCCCACCCCCCGGCTGGCACCAGCCAAGCTACTGGGACCACGACGACTACCGCGAATGGTGCAACAACCACTACAGCAGCGACCACGACTGGCGCGGCTGGGAGAACAGCTACCACTGGGGTGGGGACAACCAGTGGCAGGGCTGGAACGACCAGGTTCGCGACCTTGACCACCGTGACCAGCGGGTTTGGAGCGACCACGACCGCGACCAGCACGTCCGGAACGACCATGACCGTGACGACCGTGACCAGCGGCAGGACAACCGCCACGTGCAGCATGGGGACCGTGACCTGGAACACCAGGACAGCGGCCTGCGCCAGGACGATCGGGCTGTGCCGCACGAGTTCCGGGGCGACCATGACGTCCGCGACCTTCGGACCACCCAGCATCAGTCCGGGTATGACTCACGAGGCGAGGCGCAGCAGGACCCGCAGCGCGGGATCGACGGCGGCCGTACCGGGCACGGCGCGCAGCGCAGCGACCTGGGTTACCAGCACAGTCAGTCTCTCGGCGGCTTCCAGAGCAGTCCAGCGAACCCTGTCGCGCCCGTCGCCTCGACCTTCTCCTCGCCCGCGCCATCCTTCGCCAGCAGCCCGTCGTTGTCCAACGGCGCCTCGGTGGGCCCGAACGTGGCTTCCGGTGCGAGCGCACCGGCCGTCGCGACCGCCAATGCCGCGGCGTCGGTGGCGCCGGTAAACGCCACCCCGTTAGACCCGAAGTCCTCGACCCACGTCAGTTCCGAGCCGCTTAGCCACAGCGTCCAGCAGGCCGCCACGGTGAACACCGCGGCACACCAGTCCGACAGCGACTCGCGGTCCGGCTCACCACGCGGCGAGGAGTCGACCCGCGGTTCAAGCTTCAACCAGGACTCCAGCCAGGGCTCTGGCCACCACGCCAGCGGGTTCTTCGGCGGCGGGAGTGCCGGCCGGGACGGCCAGCAGAACGCGCACGGCGCTACCGCTCCCAGTCAGCAGGGCGGCGGACTGGACAGCGGCCAGCGTGGCGGCTTCACCGGTGGCCATGGCAGCGTCGGGGGTGCGCCACAGGCCGATACCGGCCCCCAGGCCGACACCGGACGCAGCGCGCCCGGCCACGCGCCCGGCGAGCCGTCCCACCCGGCCGCGCCTCAGGCCGACCTGGGCAGCTCCCCGTCGCCCAGCGCCGTCTCGGGCCAGAGCCCACAACCGACCAACACCACGTCCCAGCCGTCGCACGCCTCGACGCCGACCCCGCACGGCACGGCACCAGCGACGTCGAACGGTCCGGCACCGAGCGTGCACCCCACCGCGACCCCGCAGAGCACGCCGACCACACACAACACGGCGCCGGGCGGTTCGGCGTCGAGCCTGCACAACACGCCGACCACGCACAGCACGGCGCCGGCGACGCCGTCCGACCCGAGCAGCGGGGTCGGCTCGACCCCGTCGCACGGTCTGTCCAGCGGCCTGACCACGCATGACAGCGGGCCGGCTGCCAGTCCGACGCCCCACGACGCCACACACCCCGGCACGGACCACACCGCAGTCCCGCACTGATCCGGGGCGCAGGCAGGACAAGGAGGACATAGCGGTGTCGGTGACGATGCAGTCGGCCGAGCTGATCAGCCTGCTCGACCAGACCAAGCGGCTGGCCGGTGCGACCGGTCGGCCCGACCCGGTGGAGCGGCTGGCCAGGGCTCACGCCCGGATAGCCGCTCGGCAGATACGTGTAGTGGTGGTCGGGGCGCCCGGTCAGGGCGCCACCTCGTTGGTCCAAGTCCTGGAACACGCATCTGCCGATCGGCTGCCGGGGGCGACCTTCGTCGACGCTGCCAGCCCTGCGGGATCGAACCGGCCGGTGGTGCCAGAACCGGGGTCGGCGGACGTGGTGCTATTCGTCGCCGACGCGGGTCACGAATACGGCTCGGCGGAGCTGGATGCGCTGGCCCGGATCCGGGCGCAGGGCACCACACTGGCCTGCGTGCTCACCAAGATCGACGCCTACCCTCGATGGGCTGAGGTCCAGCGGGCTAACCGGTCGCGGCTGCAGGCAGCCAACCTGGACTCGCCGACCATCCCGCTGCTGCCGGTGTCCTCGGCGCTGTGCGACAGCGGCCGGCAGCGGGGCGACGACTCGCTGTCGGTCGCCTCCGGGGTGCCGCAGCTGCTCGAGTTCCTCCGCGACCGGATCGGGACCAGGGTGGATCCAGCACTGCGCGACTGGGTGCTCGGCGAGGTGCGGGCCGTCGCCGAGCAGCTGGGCACGATCTGGAACCGTGAGCTGGATGCGCTGCCAGCCGCCGACGATTCACCACAGCAGCGGCAGCAGCGGGCGGTGACCGAACTGGACCGGCGCCAGCAACTGTCGGCGCAGTGGCAGCTCGCGCTCAGCGACGGCGCGACCGAGCTGATGGCGCAGGTGGATTTCGACCTGCGCGACCGGCTCCGCGAGGTGATGGAACACGCCGAGGAGCACATCACCACGACGAACCCGATGCGGCAGTGGCAGCAGTTCGACAAGTCGGTGCGCGACAAGGTCGAGGACAGCGTGCTGGCCAACTTCCAGCTGGCCGCGCAGCGCGCCCAGCAACTGGCCGAGCAGGTAGCCGCGAGGCTGGCCGGCAACCCGGATGGCTCGCATACCGGCGTGACGCTGCCTCGGGTGCGGGTGGTCACGCCCGACGAGGCGTTGCGCCGAGTCAAGCCGATGGAACCACCCAACAGCGGCGGCATATTCGCGCGGGTGGTCAACAGCCTGCGCGGATCCTACGGCGGTGTCCTCATGGTCGGTGTGCTGACCAGCCTCGCGGGTTTAGCGCTGATCAGCACCTGGTCCGTCGGGGCTGGCGTGCTGTTGGGGCTGTTCACCTTCTGGGAGGACCGAAAAAA
Source organism: Pseudonocardiaceae bacterium (assembly GCA_036279835.1). Lineage (GTDB taxonomy): Bacteria > Actinomycetota > Actinomycetes > Mycobacteriales > Pseudonocardiaceae. The sequence goes on along the minus strand of DASUII010000173.1, from coordinate 1,362 downwards.
CGGCCACGAGCGCGGCAAGGCCGAGGCCAAGATGGCGGTGTCCAAACTGATGGACAACGTGAACTTCCGGGTGAGCGACGAATTGCGGTCGCAACTGCGCGCCATGCACCGGGCGTTGCGGGACCATTTCACCGAGATCAACGACCAGCGGCTGCGAACCGCCGCTGACGCGGTGCGCGCCGCGCACGACAACCCCGACGGCGGTCGGCCCGACGCACGGCTGTCCCAACTGCACAACTACCTCGCCGAGCTACGCCAGCTCCGGATCCGCGCCACGGCGCCGAGCGCTGACCGGCCTCATCCCACCGCTCAACGTGGCGACGTGATGTACGTGTAGAGAGCAGGGACAGGCACGCCTTCGTATCATCGCCGGGTGTCCTCGGGTGAGCTGCACCTCGATCGTGGTCGAGCCGAGTCGTTCGGCGCGGTGGCCCGGCAGTACGAGCGATACCGTCCGACCTACCCCGACGCTCTACTCGACGATCTTGCGACGTTGCGGCCGGCTCAGGTGCTCGACGTCGGCTGCGGCACCGGCAAGGTCGCCGTGGGCCTCGTCGGGCGTGGCCTGTCCGTCCTCGGTGTCGAGCTGGACCCGCGGATGGCTGAGGTGGCCCGCGGTCACGGCATCCCGGTGGAGGTGGGGGCCTTCGAGACCTGGGACGACGCTGGGCGGCGGTTCGACTTGATCACCTGCGGGGCCGCGTGGCATTGGATCGATCCCGAGCTGGGCATGGCCAAGGCCGCCCACGTACTGCGCGCGTGCGGCACGATCGCCCGGTTCTGGAACTACCACGTGCTAGACGAGTCCGTCGCGGCCATGTTCGAGGCCGTCTACCGCGAGCATGCGCCGGAGGCGCATCCGCACGGTCGCGTACCCGACGACAGCGGCTACATCGACCCCTTCACCGAGAACGAGGCGTTCTGCTCGGTCGAGACGAGAACCTACCCCTGGGAACGCACCCTGAGCGCCGACGAATGGGTGGGACAGGCGTTGACGTTCAGCGATCACCAACGCCTCGAACCCGAGCGTTTCCGCACTGTCGCGCAAGCGCTGCGCGCGACGATCGAAACACTCGGCGGCACCGTCGAGGCACACGGCGGAACCTACGTCGTGTTCGCCCGCCGCGCTTAGCCTCGCGTTGTTGCGGCGAGAATCTTGCAGTCACCGGGATTTGTCCGGCACGCTCACCGATGAGGGCGTGCGTCCGTCGGAGTCTGACTGGAGCGAAGGAGCGCCATGTATGCCACCGTTGGTGACAAGGTCCACATCAAGAGCCGCAATGTCGGCATGCACGAACACGTGGGCGAAGTCCTAGAAGTGCGCGGTCCGGAAGGGGAGCCACCGTACCTGGTGCGGTTCTC
>DASUII010000172.1:0-8167 GCA_036279835.1 Pseudonocardiaceae bacterium | reverse complement strand
CTGGTGGTGATTCTCGCCGGCTACAAAGACCGGATGGACTCCTTTTTCGTGTCCAACCCCGGAATGAGTTCGCGGATCGCGCACCACATCGATTTCCCCGACTACACGCTCGATGAGCTGGAGGGCATCGGGAAGCTGATGATGCAGGCGGAGGGCTACAGCTTCACCCCGAAGGCCGCGACGACCTTCCGGGAATACCTTGACCGCCGCAAAGGACAACCGCGGTTCGCCAACGCTCGTAGCGTGCGCAATGCGATCGAGCGGGCCCGGCTGCGGCACGCAAGCCGGATGATGACGACCGACGAAGCCGTCGGCCGCGACGAGCTCACCACCTTGAAGCCGGAGGATTTCCTCGGCAGCCGAGTCTTCACCGAGTCCAACGACGAAACAACGACCGATTAGCAGCGGGGCCCACAACCGCCGGGCCGATCACGCCAGAAGCTGAACCGGCGGCAAGGTCAACGCGTACACGTTGCCGGGGGCACCCTACGGTCGCAGGGAGACCCCGATGCCTTCGTTGGCCACTCGCACTGACGTGGAGACCGCGGTCGCCCAGCGGTACAGCGCCGGAGCGCAGGAAGTGCAGCCGGCGCTGTGCTGCCCGGTCGACTACGACCCGCGTTTCCTCGCGGTGATCCCTGAGGAAGTCCTCGAGCGGGACTACGGGTGCGGCGATCCCAGCCGCTACCTCGTCGAGGGTGGCACCGTACTCGACCTAGGCTGCGGTGCAGGCAAGATCTGTTTCATCGCCTCGCAGGTGGTGGGCGCGGCCGGCCGGGTCATCGGGGTGGACCTCAACGACGACATGCTCGCACTGGCCAGGGGCGCCGCACCGGTCGTCGCCCAGCGGATCGGCCACGACAACGTGGAGTTCCGCAAGGGCCGGATCCAGGATCTCGCACTGGACCTCGACGCGCTGGACCGCTGGCTCGCTTCCCACCCGGTCACTGACGTGGCCACGCTGGCCACGCTGGAAGCCGAGCAGCGGCGGCTGCGCGCCGAACAACCGCTGGTCGCGGACGGTTCGGTGGACGCCGTGGTGAGCAACTGTGTCCTCAACCTCGTCGCCACCGAGCACAAGGAGCAGTTGTTCGCCGAGGCTTTCCGGGTCCTACGCCGGGGCGGCCGCGCGGTGATCTCGGACATCGTCAGTGCGGTCGAGGTGCCCGATCACCTGCGCGCCGATCCCGAGCTGTGGAGCGGCTGCATCTCCGGGGCCTACCAAGAGGAAGCGTTTCTGGCTGCGTTCGAGCGGGCCGGCTTCTACGGCGTGCACCTGGTCAAGCGGGACTCCACCCCCTGGCGGGTGGTAGACAGCATCGAGTTCCGCAGCGTCACCGTCATCGCGTACAAGGGCAAGCAGGGTGAATGTCGCGACCACGGCCAGGCGGTGATCTACAGCGGCCCCTTCAAAGCGGTGCTCGACGATGACGAGCACGTCTTTCCGCGTGGGGCGCCGACCGCGGTGTGCGCCAAGAGCTTCGAGATCTACTCCCGGGAGCCCTACGCGGGTGCCTTCCATCTGCTGGAGCCTGCGGTGGCCGTCGACCCGGCAACCGCGCCACTGTTCGACTGTGCCCCACAGACGGCTTCACAGACTCCCACCGAGCCCGCCTCGGTGGTGCGCCGGGCGGTGTCCGGGCTGACGACGGCCGGGGGCAACGCGACGACCGGCTGCTGCTGAGCGGTTGGGCAGGCGTGTTCAGATGGTCGGGGCCAGCTCAGCGAGCAGCTCACGGACGCGGCGATCGATCTCATTGCGGATCGGGCGGATCTGCTCGATGGTCTTGCCGGCGGGGTCGGTCAGGTCCCATCGGTGGTCACCGAGGCGGGATGGGTGTGGGTGCGGCGCTGAACCAGCGGCGGGCGGCCAGCGCGACGTAGACCAGCCCGATCAGAACGGGGACCTCGATCAGCGGGCCGACGACCCCGGCCAGGGCTTGACCGCTGGTGGCGCCGAAGGTGGCGATTGCGACGGCGATGGCCAGCTCGAAGTTGTTACCGGCGGCGGTGAACGCCAGCGTGGTCGAGCGCTCGTAGTTCAGGCCGACGGCCTTGCCCAAGGCGAAGGAGCCGGCCCACATGATCGCGAAGTAGGCGAGCAGGGGCAGCGCGATGCGGGCGACGTCCAGCGGGTGGCTGATGACTTGCCCGCCTTGCAGGGCGAAGAGGATCACGATGGTGAACAGCAGCCCGTAAAGCGCCACCGGCCCGACCTTGGGCAGGAACCGGGTCTCGTACCAGTCCCGGCCCTTAACCCGTTCGCCCAGGCGGCGACTCAGGTACCCGGCCAGGAGCGGGATGCCGAGGAACACCAGCACCGAACGGGCGATCGCCCAGCTGGACACGTCCAGCGCAGCGGTGTCCAGGCCGAGCCAACGGGGCAGGACGAGTAGGTAGAACCAGCCCAGACCGGCGAAGGCGAGCACCTGGAACACCGAGTTCAGTGCGACGAGGACGGCAGCGGCTTCCCGGTCCCCGCCGGCCAGGTCGTTCCAGATGATGACCATGGCGATGCACCGAGCGAGCCCGACGATGATCAGTCCGGTGCGGTAGGCGGGCAGATCCGGCAGCAGCACCCAGGCCAGGGTGAACATCAGCGCCGGGCCCAGGACCCAGTTGAGCAGCAACGAGGGCACCAGCAGCCGCCGGTCCCGGGTGACAGTGTCCAGTCGGTCGTAGCGGACCTTGGCCAGCACCGGGTACATCATCGCCAACAGTCCCACCGCGATCGGTAGCGAGATCCCGGCGACCTGCACCGCATCCAGGGCCCTACCCAGGCCGGGGATCAGTCGACCGGCGGCTAGGCCCAGTGCCATCGCGGCCAGGATCCACACCGGCAGAAACCGGTCCAGAGTGGACAGCCGTCCTACGACGCCTGCTGGCGGCCGGCTCACGGTGACCGTCACGCAAGGACCCCTGCCGGGTCCGGGACCAACACGTCGGAGAGCTGGCGCAGCAGCCGCGGCCGGACCCGGTAGTAGATCCAGGTGGCGCGCCGCTCACCTTCGATCAACCCCGCCTCTCGCAGCACCTTGAGGTGATGCGAAATCGTCGGACCCGACAGATCGAACGCCCCGGTCAGATCACATACGCAGGCCTCCCCGCCGGCGTGTGCTGCGATCAGACTCAGCAATCGCAGCCGCACCGGGTCACCCACCGCCTTGAACACTCGGGCCAACTCCGCGGCCTCCTCTGCGGACAACGGCCGGCGAGTCACCGGCGAGCAGCAGAACACCACCGGCTCGACGTCCACTGGCGCGCTTTGCTTCGACATTTATCTATCTTGACAGGAGTCGAACCTAACGGCAATCTCGACCACATCATTCGACGGCCAAGGGGTCGGACAGGTCGGCGATCGTCTCCCGCAGCGCGGCGTGGCCCACACCCGATGCGCGAAAGATCAGCGCCGGGCACCGCTGCGAGACGCTGACGGGGGCGGGACCATCGGGCCGCAGTCGCCGTCGGGCGCGTCGTCGAGGTCCACGATCACCGGCGCGTGGTCACTGGGGCCGGTGCCCTTGCGGGCGTGACGGTCCACCCACGCGGCGCACGCCCGCGGCGCGACTGCCGCTCCGGCCAGGATCAGATCGATCCGCATCCCGCGGTCGGTGTGGAACATGCCGGCGCGGTAGTCCCAGTAGGTGAAGATCCGCTCGGCGGGCCAGCGTTCCCGCACCACGTCGTGCAGCTCCAGGGCGCGCAGGGCGTCGCGTTCCGGGGGTGTGACGTGGGTCGAGGTGGCGAAGGCGGCCGCGTTGTAGACATCGTCGTCGGTGGGGGCCACGTTCATGTCACCACAGACCACCGTCACCGCAGGATCTCCGGCGGTGACGGTGGCGCGCAGCGCGGCCAGCCAGTCCAGCTTGTACAGATAGTGCGGGTCCTCGGGAGTGCGGCCGTTGGGCACGTACACCGAGATCACCCGCAATCCTGCGCAGGTCGCCGACACCGCACGGGCCTCCGGCCCTGGAAGCTGCCCCACCGGATTGGCGGGTTCGTCGAGCAGCCCCGCGACGACGTCGTCCAAACCGACCCGGGAGGCAATCGCCACCCCGTTCCACCGGCCGTCGCCGTGGTGGGCGACGGCGTACCCGCGCTCAGTCAGCGCGGGACGGACCAGCTCGTCGAAGGCGTCCGCGGGCAGCTTGGTCTCCTGCAGGCACACCACGTCCGGCACCCGCTGGTCCAACCAAGGCAACAGCCGAGGCATCCGCGAACGCACCGAGTTCACATTCCACGTCGCCACCCGCACCCGCCCACGCTACTGGTCGTGAGTGGCGTTGAGTGCTCCAGCACCGGTTGCCACTCACGTAGCCGCGATGCGGCTATGACGGCGGCGGTGCAGGACAACCTCGCGGAACTGGTGCAGGACGGCAGCCGTCGGGGCGTGCAACCAGCCGCCGTGCAGCGGCAGGCGGATCACCGGACGATCAGATTCCGAACTCGCCACGAACACCGGCTCGACGTCGAGGTCGGCGAACGGGACGGCGAGGACTCCCACCGCGGGGGCCTGCTCGCCAGCCCAGAGCACGACTGGCGTGATCACGAGCCTGGTGTGTGTGACGTAGTCGTCGAGCAACCCGAGCACCGACTGCGGTGGAAGTCGCATCCCGAGCTCCCCGGTGAGCCGGCGGCGGCCCGCCGAGGACGCTGATTCCCAGCGATCCGTCAGTCCACCCGGCAGCGCGAACTCCGCAGAATGCGCACCGGCGCGCCGGGCGAGTAGCACGGCGGGACCACCGCCGGCAATGACGACGGTGACGGCCGCAACGGCCCGGCTGGACCCCCAGCGCCTGACGCCGCGCCGCCGGACGCGCCGCAGCGCACCCTGAATCTCCTCGGCAGAGTTCATCCGGAATCCGCCACGGGCCGACCCGCCAGACCGGCGAACAGATCGTCCTCCCAGTTGTACGGTCCCGAGCCTGGCCCGCGCTGCCCGCGGACCAGCAGGTAGCTCTCCACTGCGAACTCGGGGACCTGGGTGAGCATGGCGAATATCCCGTTCTGCAGATCCACCTGACTGCGGTACGCCCGCAGCGCGGCGACCTTGCTGTCCAGATATGCCCGCCCGTCCAGCACCGCGGTGATCTCCTCGTCGGGCAGCGAGTTGGGCACTATCTCCATCGACGACAACACCCCAGCCTCCACCGCGGTCTGGATCAGCCTGCGCGACAACGTCATCCAGTAGACCTTCGCCACCCGCCACGGCGCGCCCAGCTCCGGCGCGAAGCGGGGGTCAGCAGCGGGATCCAACGCGGCCATGGTCACCCGGTTGGCCTGGATGTGGTCCGGGTGCCCGTACCCGCCGTCGGCGTCGTAGGTCACCACCACCTGCGGTCGCTCGGTGCGCAGGATCCCGACCATCGCCCGGATCGCCTCATCGAGGTCGGCGGAGGCGAAGGCCGTCGGGTCCTCGGTGGCAGGGATCCCACTATCGCGCCAGCGACCGCGACCGCCCAGCCAGTGCTGCCGCGTGGTGCCCAACGCGGCAAGTGCCTCAGCCAGCTCTGCTTCCCGGTGCAGACCCAGCCCGTCGGGATCGACTTCGCGCAACCCGGCAAGATCGGGCGCGACGATCTCGCCCAGCTCGCCACGGGTACAAGTCACCAGGACAACAGTGGCGCCCTGCCGCGCGTAGCCGGCCATCGTTGCGCCGGTCATGGACGACTCATCGTCGGGATGGGCATGCACCAACAGCAACCGACGGCCATCCATCCGACCACGCATCCTTTCCCGGCAGCCGCCGATGGTCCGGCGAGCACCCGGTCGGGGGTGATTGTGCACCCAGACGGGCGACGGGGGACGACGCCACCCCCGACGGACGCGTCATCGTCTGACCGTCGGGCATCTTCGGCGACCGCCCGTCGGCTTCACCGTCACATTTGTCACATATATCCCACCGGGGAAGTGTGTGCATGCGATGCGGACGTGCCGCAGGTGGCAATTTGGGAAGAAGTTGCCAACTGCGGCACCTCTGTGCGCTGCGGCTGCCGTACCCTGGGAATGCACAGAGTGTGACGGTATGTCAATCCCGGTGGCGGCGAAGTCAATCGGCGCTCTGGCTGCGAGGCCGTCGGCCAGAAGAGATAACGGCTAGGTAATCCGCTGCGGTAACCTGAGGGTCACCGCAGATGGGTGCACGTCGTCCCGATGCGTGTATCAACCCAATCGAGACGACGGGAGGTGCTTGTGACCGCTACCTACCTGCCTGCAGGATCGAATCCTCGACGGTCGAACAGTGGACGTCCGGCAGCCGGTCTTTACGACCCCGCCTATGAGCATGACGCCTGCGGTGTGGCTTTCGTGGCGGACCTCGCCGGCCGTCGCGATCACGGAATCGTGCAGAAGGCTCTCACTGCGTTGCGCAACCTCGAACACCGGGGCGCCCGCGGCGGGGAGCCCGACACCGGTGACGGCGCCGGCATCCTGATCCAGGTGCCCGACGGCTTCTTCCGGCAGGTCGTCGACTTCGAGTTGCCGCAACCGGGTCGGTACGCGGTCGGCACCGCCTTCCTCCCGGACGACGACGTAGCGGAGGCCGCCGTGATGGCCGCCGTCGAGGACCTCGCGGTGCAGGAGGGTATGCGGGTACTGGGTTGGCGGCAGCTGCCGGTGCAGCCCGAGGGAGTCGGACCGACAGCCCGCTCGGCGATGCCCCGCTTCCAGCAACTGTTCCTAGCCAGCGATGGGACCGGGCACGAGACCGGGATGGAACTGGAGCGGCGGGTGTACTGCGTGCGCAAGCGCGCCGAGCACGACCTCGACGTCTACTTCCCCAGCCTGTCCGGGCGCACGATCGTCTACAAGGGAATGCTCACTGAGGAACAGCTGGTGAGCTTCTACCCCGACCTGTCCGACGAGCGGGTCACCAGCTCACTGGGACTGGTGCACTCCCGGTTCTCCACCAACACCTTCCCGTCCTGGCCGCTGGCGCACCCGTACCGGTTCGTCGCGCACAACGGTGAGATCAACACGCTGCGCGGCAACCGGAACTGGATGCGCGCCCGGGAGAGCCGGCTTGCCACCGACCTCATCCCCGGTGATCTGGATCGGCTGTACCCGATCGCTACCCCGGATGCCAGCGACTCCGCGTCCTTCGACGAGGTGCTCGAACTGCTGCACCTGGGCGGCCGCTCGATGCCGCACGCGGTGCTGATGATGATCCCGGAGGCGTGGGAGAACCACACCGAGATGGACCCAGCGCGCCGGGCGTTCTATGAGTTCCACTCCACGCTGATGGAGCCATGGGACGGCCCCGCGCTGGTCGCGTTCACCGACGGCACCGTGATCGGCGCCGTACTGGACCGTAACGGCCTGCGTCCGGCCCGCTACTGGGTCACCGAGGACGGCCTGGTGGTGCTGGCCAGCGAAGTGGGCGTGCTGGACATCGACCCCACCACCGTGGTGCGCAAGGGGCGCCTCGAGCCGGGGCGGATGTTCCTCGCCGATACCGCGGCCGGCCGGATCGTCGGCGACGACGAGATCAAGGGCCAGCTCGCGGCCGAGCATCCCTACACCGACTGGGTCGCCAAGGGGTTGACCCGGCTGGTGGACCTGCCGGAGCGCGAGCGCGAGGTGCACACCCACGCCTCGCTGGTCCGCCGCCAGCAGACACTGGGATACACCCACGAGGAGCTCGGAATACTTCTGGCGCCGATGGCCCGCACCGGCGCAGAGCCGATCGGGTCGATGGGCAATGACGCCCCGCTGGCGCCGTTCTCCCAGCATTCCCGGCCGCTGTTCGACTACTTCACCCAACTGTTCGCCCAGGTCACCAACCCGCCGCTGGACGCGATACGGGAGGAGCTGGTGACCTCGCTGCAAGCGCAGCTCGGTGCACAGCCCAACCTGCTGGCGGCCACTGCGGACTCCTGCCGGCGGATCGTGCTGCCGTTCCCGGTGCTGGACAACGACGAGCTCGCCAAGATCGTCCACGTCAACGACGACGGCGACCAGCCGGAATACCAGGCTGTCACGGTCCGGGGCGTTTACAAAGTGAACGGCGGTGGGCAGGCACTGGTGAGCCGGCTCAACGAGATCTGCGTCGAGGTGGCCGAAGCCGTCGAGGACGGCGCCCGGCTGATCGTGCTGTCGAACCGGGGCGTGGACGCCGATCATGCGTCGATCCCGTCCCTGCTGCTTACCGGAGCGGTGCACCACCACC
>DASUII010000171.1:0-4003 GCA_036279835.1 Pseudonocardiaceae bacterium | reverse complement strand
ACTGGCAGCGGCCCTCGACGTCGCGGTGCGTGCTGAGATCGAACGCAGGCAGGCCGAGCCGGCCCGGATCGCGGTGATCGCGATGGGTCGGCTCGGCGGGGCGGAGCTGGGCTACAACTCCGACGCCGACGTGCTGTTCGTCTGTGAGACGCTAGCTGGGTCCGAAGAGACCGACGCGGTGCGTTTCGCCTCCTCAGTGGCCGAGTCCGTGCGCAACCTGCTTGGCTCACCCAGCCAGGATCCACCGCTGGTAATCGACACCGGGCTCCGTCCGGAGGGGCGCTCAGGCGCGGTGGTACGCACCCTGTCGTCGTATCAGTCGTACTACACCCAGTGGGCCCAGACGTGGGAGGCTCAGGCGTTGCTGCGAGCCAGCCCAGTAGCTGGCGATAGGGAGTTGGGGGAGCGGTTCCTCTCGATGATCAACCCGGTGCGCTACCCCGCCGGCGGGTTGAGCGCGAGCCAAGCCACCGAGATCAGGAGGATCAAGGCCAGAGTCGACTCGGAGCGACTACCCCGCGGCGCCGACCCCACGACCCATACCAAGCTCGGCCGCGGCGGCCTGGCCGACGTGGAGTGGACCATCCAGCTGCTGCAGTTGCAGCATGGTCACGAGATCGCGGCGCTACGCACCCCATCCACCACGATCGCGCTGCAGGCAGCAGCCGATGCCGGACTGCTTGCCGAGGCCGATGCCGAGGTTCTGCTGGCCGCATGGAAGCTCGTCACCAAGACCCGCAACGTTCTCACCCTGGTCCGTGGCAAGCAGGTCGACCAACTGCCCATATCCGGCCGAGAATTGGCTGCCGTAGCCAGGGCGCTAGGACGCTCCGCAGATAGCGACCCCGGCGAGGTCGTCGACGAGTACCGCCGCACGACCCGCAGAGCCCGCGCCGTCGTAGAGCGCTCCTTCGGCGCCTGAAGCACGACTGAGTTGTTACCCCTGTACCGCCGTCGAGCCTAGCTTGGCTAGCCCGGCGGATGTTGCCGTTGACCTGGGTGCGCCGAGTTCGACACTACGGCTGCTCGAGCGGCTAGGGACAGCCGTGGTGTCGAACTCGGCGACAGAAGGGCTGGTCGTGGTCGCTGCATTTCGTAGCAATAGTCCAGATTGGAGCGGACCCGCCAGCCCGTGGACGGCGGGTTTCATCTGATCGACCCCGAGCATGCGGAAGGCCCGAACCCGCACCTGAGGGCAAGGACTCCGAGCCTCCGACGGTCTGATTATTGGGTTCCCAACCTGAAACGGCAGGCCAGAAATCCTCAGCGATCAGACGTCGTAGTACAAGGCGAACTCGAAGGGGTGCGGGCGCAGTCGCAGAGGGTCGATCTCGTTCTCTCGCTTGATGGCGATCCAGGTCTCGATGAGGTCCGGGGTGAAGACGCCACCTTCGAGCAGGTAGTCGTGGTCTTCCTCGAGGCGGTCGATCACCGCGCCCAGGCTCGCTGGCACCTGCGCCACATCCTTGGCTTCCTCGGGCGGCAGCTCGTAGAGGTCCTTGTCGATCGGTGCGGCGGGCTCGTAGGCGTTCTTGATCCCGTCCAGTCCTGCCATCATCATCGCGGAGAAGGCCAGGTAGGGGTTGCCTGAGGCGTCCGGGCAACGGAACTCGATGCGCTTGGCCTTGGGGTTGTTGCCGGTGATCGGGATCCGGATGCAGGCCGACCGGTTGCGCTGCGAGTACACCAGATTCACCGGTGCTTCGTACCCGGGCACCAGGCGGTGGTAGGAGTTGACCGTCGGGTTGGTGAACGCCAGCAGCGACGGCGCGTGGTGCAGGATGCCGCCGATGTAGTGCCGCCCGAGGTCGGACAGGCCGCCATAGCCGGACTCGTCGTGGAACAGCGGTTTACCGTCGGTCCACAGCGACTGGTGAGTGTGCATCCCGGAACCGTTGTCCCCGAACAGCGGCTTGGGCATGAATGTCACGGTCTTCCCGGCCGCCCATGCGGTGTTCTTGATGATGTACTTGTAGAGCTGCAGGTCGTCGGCGGCGTGCAGCAGCGTGTTGTACTTGTAGTTGATCTCCGCTTGACCCGCGGTGCCCACCTCGTGGTGTGCCTTCTCCACGCTGAAACCGCACCCGATGAGATGCGTCACCATCGCGTTACGCAGATCGGCGAAATGGTCGGTCGGCGGCACCGGGAAGTAGCCGCTCTTGTAGTTGACCTTGTAGCCTTGGTTGCGCCCGTCTTCTTCGGCGCCGGTGTTCCACCAGCCGGCGACAGAGTCGATCTCGTGGAACGCGCTGTTGGGCGTGGTGTCGAAGCGCACCGAGTCAAAGCAGTAGAACTCGGCCTCAGGACCGAAGTAGGCGGTGTCGGCGATACCGGTGGAGGCCAGGAACTCCTCGGCCTTGCGGGCGACGTTACGGGGGTCCCGGCTGTAGGCCTCCCGGGTGAACGGATCATGCACGAAGAAGTTGATGTTCAGCGTCTTCTGCACCCGGAACGGATCGATACGTGCGGTCGCGGGATCGGGCATGAGCAGCATGTCCGACTCGTGAATCGACTGGAACCCGCGCACCGAGGAGCCGTCGAAGGCCAGGCCCTCTTCGATGACGCCGGCGTCGAGGTACGCGGCCGGGACCGTGAAGTGCTGCATGACGCCCGGCAGGTCGCAGAAGCGGACGTCGATGAACTCGACATCCTCATCGGCGATGAAGCGCAGGACCTCATCGGAGTTGGAGAACACCGTCGTTCACTCCTTCGTGCGCTGTGCGGTGGATCGGCGTGATCGGTCAGGTCGCTCGCGGAGAACCTAAGAGCGCGGTGTTGCGCGACCATTACCTCGATGTTTCGCCAAGGTTAAAGGGCAGGTGGTGGGCGACGCTAGCCCATCGACGGCATACCCTAGTCGAGTGAGTAGATGGACCCAAAGCTGGCTGACCGGCCCGGCCGAGCAAGTCCCGGAGAACCCGACCACGGACACCGACGGACCGGGCTACCCCGGTCAGCGGCTCGGGCTGCCTGAGCGCGGACGAGGCTCGGCTGCCGGCTTCGGCCCCCGCATCGTGGCCATCGTGATCGACTGGCTGCCCTGCTCTGTGGCGGCACAACTGCTGACGAAAAATCCGGCGTTCTCAGCCCTGGCGCTGTTCGCGGCGATCACGGTGCTCTCGATCGCGATCGCCGGTCGTACCGTTGGGCACGCCGCGGCCGGACTACGGGTGGCGCTGCTGGACGGGCGCCGAGCCGGATTCGGTGCCGCGGTGATCCGCACGGTGCTGCTGTGCCTGTTGATTCCACCGGTGGTGTACAACATCGACGGCCGCGGCCTGCATGACCGCGCGGCCGGGACGATTGTGCTGCGAACTCGCTGAGCGTTCAGCGCCGGCGCACGGTGCGCTGCACGTTGCGCATCTTGGCGCCCGGCGGCATGGGTCCTTTGGGCATCGCGGCGCCACGGGTGGCCAGGATCGCCAGCTTGCTCTCCAGCACGGCGATCTGCGCCTTGTCGACATTGCGCGGCAGTTTGGCCAGATGCCGGGGCAGTTTGGCGAGTGGAACCTGGTTTTCGCCGCTGCCCACCGTGACGTCGTAGATCGGAACGTCGCCGATCAGTCGCGCTACTCGCTTCTTCTCCTGAGCCAGGAGTGGCTTGAGCCGATGCGGGGCTCCCTCGGCCACCAGTACGACTCCGGGGCGCCCAATGGCCCGGTGCACGGCGTCGAGTTGCGTGGTGCCCGCCACCGCGGGTGTCACCTTCCATCCACCGCGCAAGTTCTCCAGTGCCCAGGCCGCAGCGCCTGGCTGACCTTCCGCCTTGGCGAACACGTTGCGTTGAACGCGCCGCCCGAAGATCAGTATCGCGCCGAACACGCCGAGCGTGACTCCCAGCGGTAGGAAGATCCACTGCTGGCCGAACACGAAACCCACGCCGAACGCCACCGCAGTGATGCCCAGGAACACCCCGATCATCAACGGCAGCAGGACCTTGTCCTCGCGGCGCTGAATATTGAAGGCTTCCAGGACCTGTGCCCGGCGTTGCTTGGACGCGGCG
>DASUII010000170.1:0-4114 GCA_036279835.1 Pseudonocardiaceae bacterium | reverse complement strand
TTCGCCAGATCAGTCTTGATCGTGAACCGGTTGTTCTGGATTTCCTCCGCCACGATGGCCTGCGCAAACGTCCCTAGAACGGTGAGCTGGTACGTAACGTCCTGGTTGAGCTCCTCAAAGTAGTCCGGCAGTGAGACGATTGCCTCACCACTGTCGTCCGTTTCTACCCTACCGCAATAAACGTTGAGCATGTCAGGGGACTCAACGAACGAGTGATTTAGGTACTTGTTTTCCGGGTCCAGTGGGTGGTCGATGCGGAAACCGCCGGATGACTTAAAAAGAGTGCCGTAAACATTCACTTTCCCACTGAATACTCCGGCGTATCCCGACGCACTCCTACCCCACACACCATAAGCGTTCGTCCCGTTGTCCGCCTGAGCTATGACGCCGTTGCTGTCGGATTCTGTCCGATCCCATAAACCCCAGCGGCGGCGGAACTGACGCTGTCGACGGAACTAAGGCCGCGGACGCCGTAGCTAGTGCTGGCGCTTCCACCGACACCCTGGACTCCAGCACCCGTTTCGCGAGTGGTAATGCCAAATACGCCAAAACCCTTCGTGCCGCTTCCAAAAACACCAACACCGCCGTCGCTTTCGCTCGCGCCAAGAACACCTGAATAGCCCATCCCAACAATCCCAGCACCCGAGTCGCTGCGCGAGTTCTGCACCTGCAACGCGGGCTGCCCGGCGATGTCTGCCTTCAAATCTGTACGGTCGCTCCCGGCGTCCTGGCTAGCGCCGTACCGCATCTGACCTGCTGTCATTGTGACACTGTCCTTACGTGAGAGGTGTTGTCACAAAATGAGACCAACCATCCAAAGACAATACTCGGAAGCGCGCCACGTCTTCGACGAGCCCAAGAAAGTCGCTGTGAGACGATGCGGTCTCGTTGCACCCGCCCGGTCCCGCCCGTACTGTGCGAGCCGATGGAGCGCAGCGGATGAAACCGCCCGGCGGGCGCGCCAAGCAGGCTGGCCGCCGCGCTACCGGTGAAGCGGAAATCGCCTTCCCGGACGGCGACGACATCGTCCGGGAAGGCGACGTCGGCCACGACATGTTCATCGTCCAGTCAGGGCAGGTCCGGATCAGCAAACGGAAGGCTCACGGGGAAGTCGTCCTCGCCACCCTCGACAAGGGAGACTTCTTCGGCGAGATGTCGCTGCTCGAATCCCTCCCCCGGGAGGCCACCGCCCGGGCGGTGGGTGAGACCCGGCTGCTCGTCCTGAGCCGGGGTGGGCTCCTTCTCCGCCTACGGCGGGACCCGACGTTCGCCCTCGAGATGCTCAACCACCTGAGCTCCCGCCTGCGGGCCGTCCAGGCCAGGCTCATCGCCCTCGAACCCGACGAGCAGGAGCCCGGGGCGTGAACATCGAGGCGACCGAGGAACATCTCGTCGTCGTCTCCGACCTCCACCTGGGCAATCCCGCCTCCACCGCCCGGACCCGGCTCCCAGCCTTCCTCGACCACATCCGGAACACCGGCGCCAGCGTCTGCATCAACGGTGACGGCTTCGACATGCTCCAGACGAGCTTCAGCCGGCTGGCTGCCGATGCCATCCCGGTCCTGAACCGCCTGAAAGCTCTGAAGGCGGAGGGGCGCAACATCTATTACGTCGTCGGCAACCACGACATCGTCCTCGAGCATTTCCTGGAGGAGTGGTCGCTGTGCCGCCTCTCGCCGTTCCTCAACCTCCGCTCCGGGGACCATCGCATCCGAATCGAGCACGGCCACCTCTACGACCCGTTCTTCGCCCAGAGCCCGCAGCTCTACGGGATAGCCACTCGCCTGGCCCGCTACGCCCTCTTCACCGCGCCCGACACCTACAAGCTGTGGGCCAAAGGGCAGCGGCGGCTGCAGGACGCCCGCCGCCAGCGGGTGGGCCGGGCCGTCCCGGGCGCCGACAACGGCCACCGGCACATGTCATTGCTCGGGTCGCCGTACCACGAGGCGGCGAGCATGATCCTCCGCCGGGGTTTCGACGCGGTCATCTTCGGTCACACGCATTGCGCTGAGATGGTCACGCTGCCCGAAGGCGTCTACGTGAACTCGGGCAACTGGCTTTCGGGCGCCGCCACCTACGTGGAGATCACTAAGGGCGAGCTGGTCGTGCGAACCTGGGAAGGCAGCGCGGGCGCCGTCACGGTCAGGGAATAAGGACAGCTGCGCCGTGGACCCGGTCGGCCGCCAGGTCGGCCAGCGCCACGTCAGCCCGGTCGAGGGGGTAACGGGTAGTCACCACCTGCAGCCGGTGCTCGGCTGCGAAACGCAGGAAATCGTGACCGTCTTGGCGGGTATTGGCCGTGACGCTGCGGATCTGCCGTTCCTGGAACAAATGCTGCTGGTAGCGCAGTACGGGAATGTCGGTGAGGTAGATACCGGCCACCGCCAGGGTGCCGCCTCGGTCCAGCGCGGCCAGCGCCGGCGCCACCAGCTCCCCGGCGGGGGCGAACAGGATCGCGGAGTCGACCGGCTCCGGTGGTGGATCATCAGCGCTGCCCGCTGACGTTGCGCCCAGTTCCACGGCGAGCTCTCGGGCCGGGAGACTGCGGGTCAAAACGTGCACCCGCGCGCCCTGGGCTAGGGCGATCTGGGCGGTGAGGTGCGCACTCGCGCCGAAACCGTAGAGGGCAAGACTGCCTCCTGGCGGCAGGTTCGCTCGCGCCAGCGCTCGCCATCCGATGATGCCCGCGCACAGCAGCGGTGCGAGTTCGGTATCGGAGTAGCCGGCAGGCAGCGGGTAGGCGTAGCTGGCGGGCACCGTGGCGTAGTCGGCGTAGCCTCCGTCAGCGTCCCACCCGGTGTACGCCGAGTACGGGCAGAGATTCTCCGACCCGCGAACGCAATACCGGCACCGCCCGCAGGTGGCGCGCAACCAGGCGATACCCACCCGCTGCCCGGGCTGGAACACGCCGGCCGCCTCGACGACCTCACCGACTACCTCGTGGCCCGGGACGACACCCGGCCGACGCACTGGTAGGTCACCCTGGGCGACATGTAAATCGGTGCGGCACACCCCGCAGGCCAGCACTCGCACCAGCAGCTCGTCACCGCTGCGTTGGGGTGCCGACTCTCGCACCGACACCAGTGGCCGGGTACTCATGGCCCCCGGTCGCTGCACCCGCCAGGCCAACATGAACTCATCATCGCCCCTCAGCAGGCGGGCCGCGGTCCCGGTCGACGCCCGCCCGCGCACATCCGAATCGATCTCAAGGGGCCGAAGACCGTGCCACAGTGACAGGGTGATGGCACATGTCCCAGTTGAGCTGGTGCGGTCGTCGGGGCTGACCAGTCGTGTCCCCTACGCCTACGCTGCCGTGGCGCGCGACGTCTCGCGGCTGGTCTTCACGGCTGGGGCCTGTCCGCTCGATCAGGGCGGAGCAATCGTTGCGGTCGGCGATGTGGTCGATCAGGCGGAGCAGGTCATGACCAACTTGCGTACCACCCTGCAGGCGGCTGGCGCAGACCTGCCCGATGTTGTCAAGACGACGATCTACGTCGCCAGCCAACGCCGTGAGGACCTGCGCGCCGCCTGGGCGGTAGTGCGACGACACTTTGGCGACCACGATGCCCCCGGCACGCTGCTGGGTGTGGCGGTCCTGGGCTACCCGGACCAGCTGGTTGAGGTCGAAGCGGTCGCCGCGCTCCGCTGAGCGCGGACAGTATGTGGTGGCCGTAGCCGATACTGCTCGTCGTGCTGCTGATCGCGCCCTTCGTCGGAGCGATCCTTGGGGTGCTGGGCGCGGCAGCCAACAAGGTAAAGACCTGGGACGAGTTTCTGCTGTGGGTGATCGGCGGGGCGATCGGCGGCATGCTCGCCGTACTCGCCTGGACCGGCATCATCTGGGCGCTGTTCGAGGTCGAGTCCAGCGTCGCCATCAGCTTGATCCTCTTCGGGACGGCGGGCCTGCTCGGGGCGGTGGTCGCTCCGCTGCTGGACAACACGGACAGTCCAGTGGCGTGGTTGTTCAGCTTCGTCATCAAGTGGGTGCAATCGCCGCTGCTGACCACTGTTGGTCTCACCGCAACGCTGATCGTGGCGGTCGGGGGCGGCAAGGTGGACTTCCGTCGAGGCATGCTGTTCATCGCGGTGGGTCCCGGTGGCGGCGCGCTGACAC
>DASUII010000169.1:0-19026 GCA_036279835.1 Pseudonocardiaceae bacterium | reverse complement strand
GGCGACCGGGTGTGGGTGGGCGTACTCCGTCGGATTTCCCGTTGGCTGGTCTTGATCAGCCCGTGCTGGATCGTCTGGTCGGTGATGGCCGGTCGGTGGAAGACATTTACCCGCTGACCCCGATGCAGGCCGGCATGGTGTTCCACGCGTTGTCGCAGGGACAGCAGGGGGTTTACTGCGAGCAGGCCGCGTTTGTCTTAGACGGGGTAAGCGACATCGAGCTGCTCGCCGCAGCGTGGCAGCAAGTGCTGGACCGGACACCAGTACTACGCAGCAGCGTGGTCTGGGACGAGGTCACCGAACCACTCCAAATCGTCCACCGACACGTTGAGCTACCCCTGCGATACCACGACTGGCAACAGCTACCCAGCACCGACCGCAACCGCGAAGTGCAGCAGCTACTCACCGCTGACCGCGCCCAGGGATTCGACCTCACCCAACCCCCGCTACTGCGAGTGCACCTGGCCCAACTGTCAACCACCGAAGTCCACGTGGTCTGGACCTTCCACCACGTCCTCCTCGACGGCTGGAGCGTCTTCCAAGTACTCTCCGACGTCTTCGCCTGCCACGCCGCATTACAACACCACGACACCACCTTCGAACCCCCCCACCGGCGCCCCTTCCGGGACTACCTGCAGTGGCTCGGCGGGCAGGATCAGGTCGAGGCGGCGGAATACTGGCGGCGGGTCCTGGCGGGCTTCGAGTGCCGGACGCCGCTGCCCTACGACCGGGCACCGGCCCAGGCGCACACCAGTAGCTCGTCGCACTCGTTGTCCACTGGGCTGAACGAAGTGGACTCCAGTCGACTGACCGAGTTCGCCAAACGCCACCATCTCACTCTCAACACCATCATGCAGGGACTGTGGGCTTTGCTGCTGTCGCGCTACAGCAGCGAGCATGACGTGTGTTTCGGAGCAACTGTGTCCGGCCGGCCAGCAGAGCTAGCGGGCGTGGACGACATTACCGGCATCTTCATCAACACCCTGCCGGTACGTGTCTGCCTGAGCGGGGAAGCCGGGGCGGTCGAGTGGCTGCAGGAGTTGCAGGCCGCCCAGGCCGAATCCCGGCGGTTCGGGTTCATGTCCTTGGCCCAGGTTCAGACCGGGAGCGACCTGCCTGGCGGGGACCACCTGTTCGACAGCATCGTGGTGTTCGAGAACTACCCGATCAACGATGAGGCTGCCGCCACCCACGGCCTGCAGATTCGCGAACTGCAAGCCGTGGAGACCACCAACTACCCGCTCAGTGTCGTGGTGTCCCCGGGTCGGCGACTGTCCGTCGACTTCGGTTACGACCCCAGCGCATTCGATGCCGCAACGATCGAGCGAATGGCCGCGCATTTTCTTCGAGTGTTGATGTTGCTGATCGCCGATCCCGCCATTCGCTTTGGCGACATCGACATCCTGACCGAGACCGAGCGCGATCGGGTGTTGGTGGAGTGGAACGACACCCATAGAGACGCGCCGGCGGTGGTGCTGCCCGAGCTGGTGCAGGCGGCGGTCGCGCGGACACCGGACGCCCCGGCGGTCATTTTCGAGGGCGGGATGGTCAGCTTCGCGGAGCTGGACACGCGGGCGAACCAGTTGGCCCGGCTGCTGATCGCCCACGGGGCGGGCCCTGAGCGGATCGTGGCCCTGGGGTTGCCCCGCTCGGTGGAGATCGTGGTGGCGCAGCTGGCCGTGACTAAGGCGGGGGCGGCGTTCTTGCCGATCGACCCGGCCTACCCGGCCGAGCGGATCGCGTTCATGCTCGCCGATTCGCGCCCGGTGCTGGTACTGACCCTGGCCGAGGTGGCGGCCGAGCTGCCTGCGGTCGCCGAGGCGCCGATGCTGATTCTCGACGCACCGGCCACGGTGGCTGCGGCGGCGACCATGGTCGACCGGGCCCTGACCGACGCCGACCGCGCATCGCCGCTGTTGACGGCGCATCCGGCCTATGTCATCTACACCTCCGGCTCCACCGGTCAGCCCAAGGGTGTGGTGGTCTCCCACGCCGGGCTGGCAGGCTTCGCCGCCGCCGAGGCTGAGCATTTCCAGGTCGGCCCGGATGACCGGGTGCTGCAGTTCTCCTCACCCAGTTTCGACGCCTCGGTGCTCGAGCTATGCATGTCGCTTCCCGCCGGTGCAGCGCTGGTGGTGCCACCACCGGGCCCGCTGCTGGGCGAGCAGCTGGCCGAGGTGCTCGGGCGGCACCGCGTGACCCACGCCCTCATCCCGCCCGTTGCGCTAGCCACCGTGCCCGAGGAGATCGCGGCGACCGGGTTGCCGGAGTTCAGCACGGTGATCGTCGGCGGGGACACCTGCGCCGCGGAGCTGGTGACCCGATGGGCACCAGGCCGGCGGATGATCAACGCCTACGGGCCGACCGAGTCCACGGTCGTGGCGACCTGGAGTCAGGCACTTGCCCCGGGAGTCGTCCCGCCGATCGGCCGGCCGATCGCCAACACCTGCACCTACGTGCTCGACGGGGCGCTGCGGCCGGTCCCGGTGGGCGTTGCTGGTGAGCTTTACATCGCCGGTGCAGGGCTGGCGCGGGGATACCTGAACCGTCCCGGGCTGACCGCGGAGCGGTTCGTGGCCAACCCCTTTGGGCCCCCCGGCAGCCGGATATACCGGACCGGAGACCTGGTGCGCTGGACCGCCGGCGGCGAGTTGCAGTTCTCCGGGCGGGTCGACGAGCAGGTGAAGATCCGCGGGTTCCGCGTCGAGCCGGGTGAGATCGAAGCCGCTCTGCGCCGGCACCCGGACGTGGACGAGGCCGTGGTGATCGCGCGAAAGGACAGTTCCGGCTCCACCCGGCTTGTCGGCTACACAGTCTCAGCGGGTGGCCGGGCAGCAGAGCCAGGTGAGCTGTATGAGCTGCTCGCCGGCTCGCTGCCCGACTACATGCTGCCCTCGGCGTTGGTCGCGCTGGACGAGTGGCCTTTGACCCTCAACGGCAAGCTCGACCGCCGCGCCCTGCCCGCGTCTACTGCGGCTGACCCGGCTGGAAGCGATTACATCGCACCTCGCACCGACACCGAACGTGTGCTGGCTCAGACCTGGGCCGAGGTGCTCGGCGTGGACAAGGTCGGCGTCGAGGACAACTTCTTCGAACTCGGCGGCGACTCCGTCCGCAGCCTACTCATCATCACCCGGATCAAGGCGGCATTCGACATCGCCCTGACGCCGCGAGATGTCCTGACCGCTCGCAGCGTCTCGGCGCTCGCGGAGATGGTCGAAGACGCAATCCTCAGTGAACTAGAACGGGTTGCCTTCGGTGACGGCAACGACGGAAGGTGAGGAGATCGTCATGCCGTCCACCAGAGACAGTTCTTCATCAACAAGAGGCCGGATAGCTGCCCTGCCTGCCCATTTGCAGGAGGTGTTGCGCCGTCGACTGGCCGGCCAGTCGACACAGTCCGACCCGATTCCTGTGGCCGACCGGACCGACCCGTTGCCGTTGTCCTTCTCGCAGCAGCGGCTGTGGTTCTTGAGCCAGTTCCAAGCGGGGGGCGCCCAGACGGCGGGCGATCAGACAGCGGGATCGGAGTACAACAGCGGGCTCGCGCTGCGCCTGCGGGGCGCGCTGCAGGCGCCGGCGTTAACTGCCGCATTGCGGGACCTGGTGGCTCGGCACGAGTCGCTGCGGACCACCTTCGACGAGGTGGACGGCAAGGGCATGCAGGTCGTGCACCCCGCGGTCGACCTGGCAGTGCCGGTGGTCGAGCTGGCCGGTGCGACGGGCGAGGAGCTCGACGCCGCACTAGCTGCGGAATATGGCCACCCCTTCGACCTGCGGACAGGGCCGCTGTTCCGGGCGTTGCTGTTCCGCGTCGCCGACGATGAGCATGTTCTGCTGCTCACCGCACACCACATCGTCACCGATGGCGCCTCGATGGGTGTGCTGGTCGAGGAGTTGGGCGCGCTGTACGCCGCCGCCACGCAGGGACGGGAGCCGGAGCTGCCCACGCTACCGGTGCAGTACGCCGATTTCGCCAGCTGGCAGCGCAACCGGCTGTCCGGGCCGGCGTTGAAGGGCGAGCTCGACTACTGGACTCGGCAGTTATCGGGGATATCCCCGCTGGAGTTGCCGACCGATCGGCCGCGGCCGCAGGTGCGCACCTCCACGGGCGCGGTGCAGGAGTTCGTGGTGTCCACCGAGGTCGCTGCTCAGCTCGGCGAGCTCGCCCGTGCCCAGGACACGACCCTGTTCACGGTGCTGCTGGCCGCTTGCAAGGTGCTGCTGCATCGCTGGTCCGGTCAGGATGACATTGCCGTCGGTACGGTCGTCTCCGGCCGCAACCGGTCGGAGCTGGAACGGCTGATCGGGTTCTTCGTCAACACCCTGGTACTGCGCACCCCCGTCGACCGGACGCACACCTTCACCGAGTTCCTCGGGACTGTCCGGCACACCGCGCTGGACGCCTTCGCTCACCAGGAGGTGCCCTTCGAGCGACTGGTCGACGCGGTGCACGCCGAGCGGGACGTCAGTCGTAACCCGCTTTTCGACGTCATGGTGCTGCTGCACGACGCGCAGCGGACCCCGCCTGCGTTCACCGAGCTGTGCGTGGAGACCGTCGACCTGTCCGGACATACCGCCAACTTCGACATCACGTGCGAGTTCCAGGTCGTGGCCGGCGAGCTGCGTGGGGCGTTGACCTACAACACCGATCTGTTCGATCGCCTCACCGTCGGACGCATGGTGGACCAGCTGTCCGTGCTTCTCGCCGGAGTGGCGGCCGATCCGAGCCAGCAGGTGGGGCGGCTACCGCTGCTCCCGGTGCAGGAGCGGCATCGGGTTCTTGTCGAGTGGAACGACACCGGGCGGGCAGTGCCGCCGGCGACGTTGCCGGAGGTGTTCGCCGCAGCGGTGGTCCGAACTCCGCAGGCACCGGCGGTGATCTTCGAGGCTGAGGTACTGGCCGCTGGGGTACCGGGCGCTGGGGTACTGAGCTATCGCCAGCTGGCGCAGCGGGTGAATCGCCTTGCGCGGGTGCTGATCGCCCGAGGGGCGCGTCCGGAGCGGATCGTGGCCGTGGTGCTGCCCCGCTCGGTCGACAACGTGGTGGCCCAGCTGGCCGTCGCCACCGCCGGGGCGGCCTTCGTGCCCGTCGATCCGGACCTTCCCGGTGAACGAATCGACTTCATGCTCACCGACACCGATCCGGTGGTGGTGTTGACTCATGCCGAGTACGTGGGCCGGCTGCGGTGCGACGCCGAGATGGTGGTGCTGGACGATCCGGGCTGGCAGGTGCAACTGACGCCGACTGAGGCAACCGCGGCGGACGGCGCCCCGATCGACGGAGCCCCGGTGGACGACGCCCACCGTGCGGCGCCGTTGCTGTTGTCCCACCCGGCTTACGTGATCTACACCTCAGGCTCGACTGGGCGGCCCAAGGCGGTGGTGGTGACCCACGCCGGGTTGGCCAGTTTCGCCGCAGCCCTGACCGAGCATTTCGGGGTGCAGCCGGGGGATCGGGTGTTGCACTTCTCCTCGCCGAGCTTCGACGCCTCGGTGTTGGAGTTGTGTCTGGCACTGCCGGCAGGGGCGGCGTTGGTGGTGCCCCCGCCGGGTCGATTGCTGGCAGAGCAGCTGGTCGACGTCCTCACGGGTCAGCGCGTCAGCCATGCCCTGATCCCCCCGGCGGCACTGGCCACCCTGCCACCGCCGGTAGCCGGCGAGTTGCCGGCCTTCCGGTACCTGATCGTGGGCGGGGAGGCATGCCCCGCCGAATTGGTGGCGCGCTGGGCCCCGGACCGCACGATGATCAACGCCTACGGACCCACCGAGTCCACGGTGGTGGCGGCCTGGAGCCGGCGGTTGACCGCCCGGGAGCCGGTGCCTAGTGCGCCGGTGCCGATCGGGACTCCGATCGCCAACACCCAGGTCTACGTGCTCGACCAGCAGCTACAGCCGGTTCCGGTGGGCGTGGCCGGCGAGCTCTACATCGCCGGCGTCGGGTTGGCCCGCGGTTACCTGGGTCGGCCGGGGCTGACCGCGGCGCGGTTCGTGGCCAATCCCTTCGGCGGGCCGGGCATGCGGATGTATCGCAGCGGGGACCTGGTGCGCTGGAGCGCAGCCGGGCAGTTGGAGTTCATGGGCCGGGCCGATGAGCAGGTCAAGATCCGTGGATATCGCATCGAACTGGGCGAGGTGGAGTCAGTCCTGCTCACCCACCCGGACGTCGCTCAGGCGGCGGTGACCCTCGCCAGCCACGACGGGCGCCCGTACCTGCTGGCCTACCTGGTTGCGGCCGGATCGGCCGGCGCCCCGACGATTGAGGCGCTGCGGGAGCACGCCGGTCACCTGCTGCCCGACTACATGCTGCCCTCGGCTGTGACCGTCCTGCCCGCACTGCCCTTGACATCCAGCGGGAAGATCGACCGGCACGCCCTGCCGACCCCCGACTACCGCCCCGCGCTGACCGCCGGCTACGTCGCCCCGCGCACCGCCACCGAACGCCGGCTCGCCGACATCTGGGCTCAGGTGACGGGGGCGGAGCGGATCGGGCTGCACGACAACTTCTTCGAGCTCGGCGGGGACTCCATCCTGAGCATCCAGGTGGTCTCCCGCGCCCGCCAGGTGGGCCTGCAGCTCAGCTCGAAGGACATCTTCCTGCACCAGACCATTGCCGCCCTGGCCCCGCTGGTCGGTGCCCTGGACGCCCCGGTCGAGCAGCTCCTACCCGTCGGCCCCGCCCCGCTGACCCCCGTCCAACGCTGGTTCTTCAGCACGTACGGAGCGCTGCGGCACTTCACGATGTCCGTGCTGGTGGAGTTGGCCGAGGAGCTTGACGAGAACGCGCTGCGAACGGCAGTCGAGGCGGTCGTGGTCCGCCACGATGCGCTCCAGCTGCGATTCGAGCAGGTAGACGGTCAGTGGTGGCAGCAGGTCGGTCCTGCCGTCCCGAGCGGGATGCTCGTATGCCACGACCTGTCTGGGCTCGCGGAGCCGCAGCAGCAAGCCGCCATGGTAGCGGCGGCCACCGCAGCGCGATCCGAACTCGATCTTGGTTCCGGTCGGATGATCAGGGCGGTGCTGTTCAAGCACGGTGGCGGGCAGCGGGCTCGGTTGTTCCTCAGCGCCCATCACCTCGTCGTCGACAGCGTCTCCTGGCGCATCCTGCTCGATGACCTCGACACGGCCTACCGGCAGGCCCTTGCCGGTTCCGAGGTGGCGCTGGAACCACCCGGCACCGCCGCTACCACCTGGGCGCACCGGCTGGCCGAACACGTCCGGTCCGGGGCGCTGGACGGGGCACTGGAGTACTGGACGCAGGTGTCCCGCGAGGCACAGGTGAACCTGCCGGTCGACCGGGCTGGTGTCCACACCGCCGGCTCCACCCGCCAGGTCACCGTGCGGCTGAGCCGGGCGCAGACCGACGCCCTGCTGCACCGGGTGCCGGGCGTCTACCGGACCCAGATCAATGATGTCCTGCTCAGCGCCCTGGGTCGGGTGCTGTCGAAGTGGACCCGGTGCGAGCGGGTGCTCATCGCGCTGGAGGGCCACGGCCGCGAGGAGATCCTCGACGGCGTGGATCTGTCCCGCACCGTGGGCTGGTTCACCACGCAGTTCCCGCTCGCGCTCACCGTGCCCGCGGGCTCGGACTGGCGCTCCGTACTGACATCGGTCAAGGAGCAGCTCCGTGCCGTGCCGCACCGCGGGCTCAGCTACGGGGCGTTGCGCTACCTGAGCCGGGAGGACTCCCCGGCCGCCGCGCTGCACTCCGACCCGCGGCCGCAGGTCTGCTTCAACTACCACGGCCAATGGGTTACTACGCACAGGGACGCGGCCGCTGCTGCGGGCGGGTTGTACCGCGCTCAACGCGACAGCATCGGCGCGGATCTGGCACCCGACCAGCCGGCCCCGCATCTGGTGGACGTCTCGGGCCAGGTGTCGAACGGGGAGCTGGAGTTGACCTGGCTCTACTCCAGGCAGGTACACGACAACGCCACAGTGCGGCAGCTGGCCGAGGATATGATCAAGGCACTCGGTGAGATCGTCGACCACTGCGCGCAGCCCGGAGTCGGCGGTCGCACCCCGTCGGACTTCCCGCTGGCCCGCCTCGACCAGGCCGGGGTCGATCGCCTGGTGGGTGACGGGCGGTCGGTGCAGGACATCTACCCGCTGACTCCGTTGCAAGCCGGCATACTCTTCCACAGCCTGATCGACACGGGCTCGGCCGTCTACGTGGACCAGGCACGGCTGCTGCTGGACGGCGTGTCAGACCCGCGGGCGCTGGGTGCAGCCTGGCAACGAGTGGCTGACCGCACACCGGCGTTGCGCACCGCGGTGGTGTGGGACGGGTTCGACAAGCCACTACAGGTGGTGCACCGCCACGTCGACGTGCCGACGAGCTACTACGACTGGCGTGATCTGTCCGATGTGGATCGCGAGCTGGCCCGGGTGCTGTCCGAGGACCGTGCAGCCGGGGTGGACCTGACCTCGCCGCCGCTGCTGCGGCTGTCCATCGCCACACTGAGCGACGACCAGGTCCTGCTGGTCTGGACCGCGCATCACGTCATGCTGGACGGCTGGAGCTTGGCCCAGGTCTTCACCGAGGTCCGCGAGCAATACGCCGCGATCGTGCACGCCAGGACACCCGAACTGGTCGTTCGGCGTCCATTCCGGGACTACGTGCAGTGGCTGGGTGAGCAGGACGAGCGGCAGGCCGAGGAGCATTGGCGGCGGGTGCTGGCTGGCTTCGCTGCACCTACCAGCTTGCCCTATGACCGCCAATCCCTCGAAGCGCACAGCGCCGAGTCCATCGAGACGGTGCGGGTTGGGCTCTCGGCCGAAGAGTCGCAGCGGCTCCAGCTGGCGGCCAAACGTGGCGGCCTGACGCTGAACACCGTCGTGCACGGCGCCTGGGCGGTGCTGCTGTCCCGTTACAGCAGAGAGCCCGATGTTCTCTTCGGCACCACGGTGTCCGGGCGGTCAGCCGATCTGCCGGACGTGGAGTCGATGGTCGGCATGTTGATCAACACGGTACCGACCCGGGTGCGCATTCCTGGTGGACCTGTTCAACCTGGGCAGGGTCCGGAGGCCGGGAACGTGCTGTCGTGGCTGCGCGACCTGCAGGCCGCCGAGATCGAGTCGCGCCGGTTCGACTTCGTCTCGCTGGCGCAGGTGCAGGCATGGAGCGACCTACCCGCTGGGGTCAATCTGTTCGACAGCATGGTCGTGTTCGAGAACTACCCGTTCGAGGCGCCGCCGGAAGGGGAGCCGGGCCTGCGGATACGCGAAGTCCACGCCCGGGACACCACGAACTTCCCACTCAGCCTCCGCGCGTATCTGGACGGGCAGCTCGGCTTCCAGCTGGGCTACGACCCGCGGTTGTTCGACACGGCCACGGTGACGTCGATGGCGCAGCGGTTGCGGTTGCTGTTGACCGGGATCGCCGACGAGCCGCAGCAGCCGGTGTCGGGGCTGCCGTGGATGGCTGTCGAGGAGTGGCATCGGGTGTTGGTGGAGTGGAACGACACCGGCAGTGAGGTGCCCACGAGCAGCGTGCTGGAGCTGTTCGAGGCGCAGGTGAGTCGTACGCCTGAGGCGATCGCGGTCCGCTGCGGTGACGAGAGCCTGTCGTATGCGGAGTTGAACCAGCGGGCCGATCGGTTGGCGCAGGTGCTGATCGGGCGGGGCGTGGGTGTCGAGCGTTTCGTGGCGTTGATGGTGCCGCGTTCGGTGGACATGGTCGTGGCGTTGTGGGCGGTGTGGAAGACGGGTGCGGCCTATCTGCCGATCGACCCGGATTATCCGGCGGAGCGGATAGCGTTCATGCTCTCCGATACCCGCCCGGTGCTGGTAGTGACCACGTGCGAGGTCGAGAGCGGCTTACCTGAAACGGATGACGCGGTTCCGCGGCTTCGGCTGGATGACGCGGAGATCGTCGCGGTGTTGGCCGGCACAGTGCCAATGGGCTCTGGGGACGGCGATCTGACCCACGCTGATCGGGTGCCGCCATTGTCGGGGTCACATGCCGCGTACGTGATTTACACGTCTGGTTCGACGGGGCGGCCCAAGGGAGTGATGATCCAGCACGCCTCGCTCGTCAACTTCCTCGACTCGATGGCCGAACTGTTCCACCTGGACGGTACGACCCGGATGCTCGCGGTCACCACCATCGTGTTCGACATCGCGGCGCTGGAGCTGTACCTGCCACTGGTCTGCGGCGCGGCCGTCATCGTTGCAGAGAAGGAGGTCGTGTCCGACCCGGCCGCACTGGTGAGGTTGGTCGCGGACTCCGGCGCCACGATCATGCAGGCGACCCCGTCGCTGTGGCACACGATCGTCTCCGCGCATCCCGAAGGTGTGCGCGGGCTACGCATGCTGGTCGGCGGCGAGGCACTGCCGCCGGCACTCGCGGCAACGATGCGAGACCTGGCCGTGGACGTCACCAATCTCTACGGGCCGACCGAGACCACGATCTGGTCCACCGCGGCCCGTCTCGACGCCCGGCCCGGCGCACCGACCATCGGCAGACCGATCTGGAACACCCAGGCGTACGTGCTCGATGCCGGGCTGCGCCCAGTGCCGGTCGGTGTGCCGGGCGAGTTGTATCTCGCCGGTCACGGTTGTGCCCGTGGCTATCTCCGCCGGCCGGGATTGACCGCAGAGCGGTTTGTGGCGAACCCGTTCGGGGCGCCGGGTGCGCGGATGTACCGCACCGGGGATGTCGTGCGGTGGAATGCTGGTGGCGAGCTGGAGTACCTGGGCCGGTCGGACCACCAGGTGAAGATCCGGGGATTCCGCATCGAGCTCGGCGAGATCGAGGCCGCCCTGCTGCGGCGTACCGACGTCGGCGAGGCCGTCGTAGTCGCGCAAGAGAGCGAGGGCGGTCATCAGAGGCTGGTCGGCTATCTCGTGCCGGACGGTCCGACCGCACCCGGTTCGGCGGACCTGCGGTCCTGGCTGAAGCGAAGCGTGCCGGACTACATGGTGCCCTCGGCGTTCGTCGTACTCGATAAATTGCCGTTGAACTCCAACGGGAAACTGGACCGGCGTGCGCTACCTGCCCCCGATGCCCTACCCGAACTCGAATCCGGGTACCGAGCGCCGAGCACCGCAATCGAGCAAGAACTGGCTCGCGTCTGGGCCGAGGTGCTCAAAGTGGAGCGGGTCGGCGTCGAGGACAACTTCTTCGCGCTCGGCGGGGACTCCATCCTGAGCATCCAGATCGTCTCCCGCGCCCGCCAGGCCGGCGTGCAGATGATGTTCAAGGACGTCTTCCGGCACCAGACGATCGCCGAGCTCGCAGCGGCCGTCCAGCCGGAGCCGGCATCGGAGCTGGCCGAGCCGGACGTGGTAGTTGGCCCGGCACCGCTGACGCCGATCCAGCAATGGTTCTTCACGACCCATGGCCCACTAACCCACTTCAACCAGTCCGTCGTCGTCGAGTTGGCCGAGGACCTGGACGAGGACGCGCTGTCCACAGCAGTGCATGCCCTGATGGCCCACCACCAGGCATTGCGCCTGCGCTTCTGCACCGCGAGTAGCGTTAGCGCAGCGGGCATCGACATTACCGAGGGGCCGTGGTGTCAGGACGTCGCGCCCACCGAATCGGCCGAGGTATTCGACCGGCGTGATCTGTCGGATCTGGACGACGAGGGCCGGCGAGCCACCATCGCGGAGGCCGCACGCTCCGCTCAGTCCGGCCTGGACATCGCGAGTGGCCCGGTGCTGCGGGCCGTGCTGTTCCACTGCGGACCCGGACACCGGCCGCAGCTGTTCATCGCCGTCCACCAACTCGTCGTCGACGGGGTGTCGTGGCGGATTCTCCTGGCTGATCTGCAGGACGCCTACCAGCAGGCTCGGTCCGCGCCACGGGTAGCGCCAGCTGAGCGTGCATCGACACCGTTGGTGCAGCTAAGGCCGACCGGCATCCCGTTCACTCAGTGGGCGCACCGGTTGAGTGCACACGTCCAGGCTGGCGGACTCGACGGCGACCTGGCGTACTGGGCCGAGGTTTCTCACGGGGCATTGCCCGACCTGCCGGTTACCCGGGACGGCGCGAACACGGCCGAGTCCAGCCAGACGGTGTCGGTGCGGTTGAGTCGGGACGACACCGATGCGCTGCTTCACCGGGTGCCGCGGGTGTACTCGACGAACATCAACGACGTGTTGCTGAGCGCGCTGGGCCGGGTGCTGTCGCGGTGGACCGGTCGGGACCAGGTGCTGGTCGCGGTGGCGGGGGATGGCCGCGAGGAGCTTCTCGACGGGGTGGACTTGTCCCGCACCGTCGGGTGCTTCACCTGCCAGTTCCCGATGGCTCTGGCCGTTCCGGCGGCGGGATGGGGCGAGATCCTCAGGTCCGTTAAGGAACAGCTACGCGCCATACCGCACCAGGGGCTCAGCTTCGGGGCACTTCGCTATCTGAGCCCGGCGAGCTCTGCGGCGCGGGTGCTTCGCGACGGCGCGCAGCCGCAGATCTGCCTGAACTACCACGACCAAGGAGATGACGCGGCGGGCTCCAGTGGGCTCTACCACCCCTTGCACGGCAGCCTCGCGCCAGATCATGCGCCTGCCAGCGTCCGTGCGTACCTGCTGGATGTGACCAGCGTGTTCGAGAACGGCGAGTTAGAGCTGAACTGGACGTATTCCGTCAACGTGCACGACGAGGCCACCGTCGCGGCGTTGGCCGCGGAGATGGCCCAGGCGCTGCGCGAGATCGTGGCGCACTGCTCCCGGCCGGAGGCCGGTGGTCGCACTCCCTCGGACTACCCGCTGACACGCCTGGATCAGCAGCAGGTCGATCGTGTCGTCGGCGACGGTCACAACGTGGAGGACCTCTACCCGCTGACGCCGTTGCAGGCCGGGATGGTGTTTCACAGCCTGCTCGACACCGGCTCCCATGCCTACGTCGGCCAGATCCGGCTGCGGTTGTCCGGTGTGTCCGATGCTGCGGCGCTGGGTATCGCGTGGCAGCGAGTTGTCGACCGGACGCCGCTATTACGCAGCTCGGTGATCTGGGAGGGAGTCGACGAACCGCTGCAGGTAGTGCACCGCGAGGTCGAGCTGCCTATCGCGTACCACGACTGGGCTGGTCTGTCCGATGTGGAGCGAAACGGAGAGCTGGCGCGGGTGGCGGCGCAGGATCGCGCCGCCGGGGCGGATCTGACCGCGCCGTCGTTGCTGCGGTTGGTCATAGCTCGGCTGCCCGATGACGAGGTCTTGCTGGTCTGGACCACGCATCACGTGGTGCTGGACGGCTGGAGCATGGCCGCGGTGTTCGCCGAGGTGTGCGAGCAGTACGCGGCGGTCGTCGACGGTCGGCAACCCGTGCTGGTGGATCGGCGGCCGTTCCGCGACTACCTGCAATGGATGGCGGAGCAGGACGGCGGGCAAGCCGAGGAACACTGGCGGGCGGTGTTGTCCGGGTTCGACTCGCGAACCTCGCTGCCCTACGACCGGCAGCCCCATGAAGCGCACCGTTCCGCCTCCTCGGATCTGGTGGGCGTGGAGCTCGAGGCCGACGAGTCGGTTCTGTTACACCTGATGGCCAAGCGCAACGGTCTGACGGTGAACACGATCTTGCAAGGCGCCTGGGCTCTGCTGTTGTCCCGCTACAGCCGCGAGCGTGACGTCGTCTTCGGTACCACGGTGTCCGGCCGGCCCGCCGAGCTTGCGGGTGTGGAGTCGATGGTCGGGATGTTCATTAACACCATGCCAACTCGCGTGCTGATCGACGCTGGGCAGGATGTCATGTCGTGGCTGCGTCAGCTCCAGGCTGGGCAGATTGAGTCGCGGCCGTTCGACTTCGTCTCGCTGGCGCAGCTGCAGGCATGGAGCAACCTGCCCGCTGGGGAGAGCCTGTTCGACAGCATGCTCGTGTTCGAGAACTACCCCTTCGACTCCGCCTCGGTTGCCGAGGCAGGTTTGCAGGTGCGCGAGGTCCAGGCGCTTGACACCACGAACTTCCCGTTGAGCCTGCGGGTCCAGCTCGGCGACCGGCTCGGGCTCCACCTCGCTTTCGACCCGCACCTCTTCGACGCGGCCACGGTGACGGCGATGGCGCAGCGGTTGCAGATGCTGCTCGCTGCAATGGCCGCTGATCCTGACCAGCCGTTGTCGGCGTTGCCGTGGATGTCGGCGCACGAGCGCCATCAGGTCCTGGTGGAGTGGAACGGCACCATCGGCGATGAGCCGTCCCTGACGCTGGTCGAGGCGTTCGAGGCGCAGGTGAGACGCACCCCGGGCCTGGTGGCAGTGAGCCACGGCGACGACCATCTGTCGTACGCCGAACTCAACGCCCGCGCCAACCAGCTGGCCCGCCATATCGTTGAGCACGGTGGCGCACCAGAGCGGTTCGTGGCGTTGGCCCTGCCGCGTTCACTCGACATGATCGTCGCGATCCTGGCGGTGCTCAAGTCCGGGGCGGCGTATCTACCGTTGGACCCAAGCCTCCCGGTCGAACGGATCAGGCATGTGCTCAGCGATGCCGACCCCGTGCTGTTGCTGGCGGCTGGTGAGGTCGTCGCGGGAGCCCCGGGTGTGAACGCCGGGGTGCCGCTGCTGGTGATGGACTCTGTCGCTGAACTGGTGGCGCGCCAGCCCACTGGAGACCTCACCGACGTCGAGCGTCACGGACACGTGAGCCCCGCGGCCGCGGCATACGCCATCTACACGTCTGGGTCTACGGGCACCCCCAAGGGCGTCGTGGTGACCCACCACAATGTGGTGCGGCTGTTCTCCGCCACCCGGCATTGGTTCGGGTTCAACGAACGTGACGTGTGGACGTTGTTCCACTCCTATGCCTTCGACGTCTCGGTGTTCGAGATGTGGGGTGCGCTGCTACACGGCGGACGCTTGGTCGTGGTGCCGTTCGCGGTGTCCCGTTCGCCCGAGGAGTTCCTGCGCCTACTGGCGGCCGAGCAGGTGACCGTGCTCAGCCAGACGCCCTCGGCGTTCTACCCACTGCTGCGCGCCGAGGGCGAGCATCCACAGCTGGGTGCCCGGCTGAACCTCCGTTATGTGATCTTCGCTGGGGAGGCACTGGATCTGTGGCGGCTGTCGCCGTGGTACGAGCGTCACAGCGACAGCGCTGCGGTGCTGGTGAACATGTACGGCATCACCGAGACGACCGTGCACACGACCTACCTTGCGCTGGACGCGGTCACCGTCGCCGAGGCCGCGGCCAGCCTGGTCGGGGTCGGAATCCCGGACTTGCGGGTGTACGTGTTGGACGCCGGGCTACGCCCGGTGCCACCCGGGGTGATCGGAGAAATCTACGTCGGCGGTGCCGCGGTGACCCGCGGTTACCTCAACCGGCCCGGTTTGACCGCAGGGCGTTTTCTAGCCGACCCGTTCGGTGCGCCCGGCACGCGCATGTACCGCTCGGGAGACCTGGCTCGGTGGAACATCCGAGGGGGGCTGGAGTTCCTGGGTCGAGCCGACCACCAGGTCAAGATCCGCGGGTTCCGCATCGAGCTCGGAGAGATCGAAGCGGCGCTCGCGGGACATCCCGACGTCGCACAGGCCGCAGTGATCACCCGAGAAGCGACGCGCACTGAGACGGACGGATCGGACCGCCAGCGGCTGGTGGCCTACCTGGTGGCGACAGAGTCGATCACTCCTACTACCGCCGAGCTGCGGACGTTCCTGGGCGAGCTGCTGCCGGATTATATGGTGCCTGCGGCCTTCGTCGTGCTCGATGCGCTGCCATTGAATGCCAACGGCAAGCTGGACCGCCGCGCGCTACCCGCTCCGGAGTGGGGTGGGGACACCGAAGGATATGTTGCACCTCGAACCGAAGTCGAGGCGGTCATGGCCCGGATTTGGGCCGAGGTGTTGGGAGTGGAGCGGGTCGGGGTCGGAGACAATTTCTTCGAGCTCGGTGGGGACTCGATTCTGAGTATTCGGGTCGCGTCGCGGTTGCGGGCGGCCTTCGACGTCGAGATGTCTCCACGGGCGGTTTTCACCCACTCCACGATTGCGGAGCTGGCTGCGGCGATCCCGGCCGGTTCAGCCGGTGGGGTGCCGGTAATTACTGTTGTTTCGCGGGACGGTGAGCTCGCACTGTCGTTCGCGCAGCAGCGGTTGTGGTTCCTCCACCAGTTTGACCCTGACAGCAGCGAATACCTCACGCGAGTCGGGCTGCGGCTGCGTGGAGAGTTGGACCTCGACGCGTTGAGCGCGGCGTTCACCAGGCTGGTGGCCCGGCACGAGTCGTTGCGCACGACCTTCGGGCAGGTCCGAGGGCGGGGCGTGCAGGTGGTGCACCAGCCATCTGCGGTGCCGGTGCCGGTGCTGGACCTCTCGGGTCTCACGCTGCCCGAGCGCGACGCCGAGTTGAAACGGGTGCTGGCGGCGGAGAGCAGCCGATCGTTCGAGCTGGCCCGGGGACCGTTGATGCGGGTGCGGCTGGTGAGGTTGGAGGCCCAGGAGCACGCGTTGATCGTGGTGTTGCACCACATCATCACCGACGGCTGGTCGATGGGCGTGCTCATCGAGGAGTTGAGCGTGCTTTACCGGGCGGCGGTGTGTCAGGAAGTGGCCGATCTGCCACCACTGCCGGTGCAGTACGCGGATTTCGCCGCCTGGCAACGAGCGGCATTGTCCGGCCCCGTCCTCGATGAAGGATTGGCCTACTGGCGTGGTCAGCTCCAGGGCCTGGCGCCATTGGAGTTGCCGACGGATCGGCCCCGACCCGCGGTGCAGACCACGCGTGGTGCCGTGCACGAGTTCGTGGTGCCGGTCGAGGTGACCACGCGACTCAAGGAATTAGGGCAGCAGCGGGACAGCACGTTATTCATAACGTTGGTAGCGGCCTGTCAGCTGCTGTTCAGCCGCTGGTCCGGTCAGGACGATATCGCCGTCGGCACGGTTACTTCGGGTCGTGAGCGAGCCGAGTTGGAAGGGCTGATCGGATTTTTCGTCAACACGCTGGTGCTGCGTTCCAGGGTGGACAACGCGCGGACCTTCACCCAGTTCCTCGATTCGGTGAAAGTCACCGTTCTGGATGCCTTCGGCCATCAGCAGGTGCCATTCGAACGAGTGGTGGACGAACTCGCGCCGGTTCGGGATACCAGCCGTACCCCGTTGTTCCAAGTCATGATCGTGATGCAGAACGCTGTGAAAGCGCACACGGCGAATGAGGCGCTGGTCCTACCCGGCCTGCACGTCGATGCCCTCGAAATGCCGGTGGTGAGTACGAGCTTCGATGTTACGGTGGAGTTTCAGGAGTCTGGTGGTGGGTTGTATGGGGCGTTGACTTATAATACGGATTTGTTTGATCGGGTGACGGTTGAGCGGTTGGTTGGTAATTTGTTGGTGTTGTTGGGTGGGGTGGCTGCGGATCCGTCGGGGTTGGTGTCGGATTTGCCGTTGTTGACTGCGGGGGAGATTCGTGAGTTGGTGGTGGGGTGGAACGACACGGTGTGGGAGGTTCCTGGGGTTGGGTTGGTGGAGTTGTTCGGTGCGCAGGTGCGGCGGGCGCCGGATGCTGTTGCGGTGGTGGGTGATGGGGTGTCGTGGAGTTATGCGGAGTTGGAGGTTCGGGCGAATCGGTTGGCGCATCGGCTGATTCGGCTTGGTGTTGGGGTGGAGCATCGGGTGGGTGTGTTGATGGAGCGCTCTGCTGGTTTGGTTGTGGGTGAGCTGGCGGTGGTGAAGGCGGGTGGGGCGTATCTGCCTGTGGATTTGCGTGCCCCGGTGGAGCGAATGCGGTCGGTGTTGGTTCAGGCGGGTGTGTCGGTGTTGTTGACCGATCGGGTATGGGAGGCCGTTGCTGGTTCTGTTCATGGTGGTCAGGTTGTGGTGGTGGATGTTGATTCGTTGGTGGCTGAGTCGGGTTTTGATCCTGGTGTGGTGGTAGATCCTGAGCAGTTGGCTTATGTCATGTACACCTCTGGTTCTACTGGGGTGCCGAAGGGTGTGGCGGTTCGGCATCGGGACGTGGTGGCGTTGGCGTTTGATCGGTGTTTCGGTGGTGGTGGGCATGAGCGGGTGTTGTTGCATTCGCCGGCGGCGTTCGATGCGTCGACTTACGAGCTGTGGGTGCCGTTGTTGCGGGGGGGTCAGGTGGTGGTGGCCCCGCCGGGCGAGGTGGACGTCGAGGTCCTGCGAAGGATGATCACCCGGTATGGGGTGACCGGGTTGTTCTTGACCACCGCGTTGTTCCGGTTGGTGGCGCAGAACTCGGCTGAGTGTTTTGCCGGTGTTCGTGAGGTATGGACCGGTGGAGAGATCGTGCCGGCGGCTGCGTTGCGCCTGGTGTTGGCGGCCTGCCCGGGTGTGGTGGTCGTCGATGTCTATGGTCCGACGGAGACCACGACGTTTGCCAGCTCGTATCGAATGATGGCGGTCGAGTCGGTGCCGGGGGTGGTGCCGATTGGACGCCCGTTGGACAATATGCGGGTTTATGTCCTGGACCGCTGGTTGCGGCCGGTGCCGGTCGGTGTGCTCGGCGAGTTGTATATCGCTGGGGCGGGGCTGGCCCGGGGGTATCTGGGTCGGGCTGGGTTGACCGCGGCGCGGTTTGTGGCTGATCCGTTCGGGCCTGCTGGTGGGCGGATGTATCGGACCGGGGATGTGGCGCGGTGGACTCCCGACGGCGAGTTGGTGTTTGTCGGTCGGGTCGATCACCAGGTGAAGATCCGGGGGTTCCGGATCGAGCTGGGTGAGATCGAGGCCGTGCTGGCGGGACATTCCGACGTGGGTGAGGTGGTGGTTATCGCTCGGGAGGACCAGCCCGGGACCAAACGGTTGGTCGCTTATTTGGTGCCTTCGGCGGGCACTGCGCCCACTCCCGCGCAGTTACGCAGTCACGCTGGGGAGGTGTTGCCCGATTACATGGTGCCCGCGGTGTTTGTGGTGCTCGATGAGTTACCGCTGGGCCCGACCGGGAAACTGGACCGTACGGCATTACCCGCACCGGATCTGCAGCCGGTGTCGGAATACATCGCCCCGCGGACCGAGACCGAGGCAGTGTTGGCGCAGGTGTGGGTTGAGGTGTTGGGCGTGGAGCGGGTGGGGGTTGAGGATAATTTCTTCGAGTTGGGTGGGGACTCGATTCTGAGTATTCAGGTGATGTCGCGGTTGCGG
>DASUII010000168.1:0-4821 GCA_036279835.1 Pseudonocardiaceae bacterium | reverse complement strand
CGTCCCCGGTGACTTCAAAGGTCGGTACGGTCGAGTTCACGGCGGTTAGCCACCGCGGTGCAGCTCATGACGCGCCGGTGGCCGGCGCGGCTGCTCGGGGGACGGCGTGCCTGTTAGCCGTCATGATCGACTGGGTTGTTCAAGAGCTCTGAGAAAAAGCTCGTGAGTGGCAAACAGTGTTATAACACTGTTTGCCACTCACGAGGCGGGCCCCGTGGCCCGCCATTGCACGGTAGGCCGCATGGCGGCGAGGTCAACCCGGTTGCGGTGCTGCTGCACCGTGGCGAACAGTGACGTGATCAGGGTGTCGCACAGCCGGTGTGGCGCCAGGCCGAGACCCACCAGCCCGCTGTGTACGACGTTGTAGTAGTGGGCGTCCTGCTCCACCCTGGGGTTGTCCAGGTACTCGATCTCGGTCGGCCCGGGGTAGCACTCGGCGATCGTCTTGGCGATCTCCTCGACCGACATCGCCTCGGTCATCTGGTTGAAGACCCGGAACTCGCCCGCCGCCGCGGGGTTCTCGCACGCCAGCCGGACACATTCCACCGTGTCCCGGATGTCGATCAGGCCGCGGGTCTGGCCGCCCGAACCGTAGACGGTGAGCGGGTGGCCCAGCACTGCCTGCACGACGAACCGGTTGAGCACCGTGCCGAAGATCGAGTCGTAGTCCAACCTGGTTGCCAGCCGCGGGTCGGCCTCGGTCGCCGGGACCTGCTGGCCGTACACCACGCCCTGGTTGAGGTCGGTGGCTCGGAGCCCCCACACCCGGCAGGCGAACTCGATGTTGTGGCTGTCGTGCACCTTCGAGAGGTGGTAGAAGGATCCGGGCCGCTTCGGGTAGAGCATCCGGTCGCTGCGCCCGTTGTGCTCGACGGTCAGCCAGCCCTCTTCGATGTCGATGTTCGGGGTGCCGTACTCGCCCATCGTCCCGAGCTTGACGAGGTGGATGTCCCGGTTGGTCTCGGCGATCGCGAACAACAGGTTCAGCGTGCCGAGCACGTTGTTGCGCTGGGTGTAAACGGCATGCGCCTGATCGATCATGGAGTACGGTGCGGACCGCTGCTCGGCGAAGTGCACCACCGCCTCGGGACGGAAGCCTTGAACCAGCTCGCGGGTGAACGCCGCGTCGGTGAGGTCCCCGCA
Source organism: Pseudonocardiaceae bacterium (assembly GCA_036279835.1). GTDB lineage: Bacteria > Actinomycetota > Actinomycetes > Mycobacteriales > Pseudonocardiaceae. The sequence goes on along the minus strand of DASUII010000168.1, from coordinate 3,678 downwards.
GAAGGTCTCGATGCGCCGGCCCGAAAGCTCCGCCCAGACCCGCACCCGGACTCCCAGCGGCTCGACCGGCACCAGGCTGTCCACCCCCAGCTCGTGGTCGTAGCCTCGGCGGGCGAAGTTGTCGGCCACGGCCACGGTATGCCCACGATCGGACAAGTGCACCGCGGTAGGCCACCCCAGGTAACCATCCCCACCCAACACCAGCACCCGCATGGTGGACCCTCTCCAAGACGTGTTCGAGGCATCCCGCCCCATGGACATTGAGTTGTCGACGATCGCGGTGCCACATCGTGATGCCTTGGCTGAGCAGCGTAGTGAACGGGTCAGGAATTCGTGCGTCACTACGGAGCTCAATGACGGGTTAGCTCGGCGATCCGGCGAACCCGGACGAGATCCGCCGGGTGAAGATCTGATCGCTCACAGGCTTCCAGGACGTCGCCCACCTTGGTCCGTACCAGTTGGACACGCTCCGGAGCGGCTTTCAGCTCGGTAATCAGCATGCCGAGCACATCCAGGAGCACCACCACGACATTGGGCTGGTTCGCTGCCGCCTGGCGAATCTCGTCAACGGCCAGGTCGAGGTAGTCGGTATGGGCAAGATCGTGCGGGCGGACCAGCCTGCGCCCCTGGTCGTCGACGAGGGCTACCGGTGGCAGGTCCCGCGACAGCAGGTCCCGAAGCACCGACCCGATGTGCACGATCGTCTCCCGTGCGGTGGTCGGGTCGTTGATGCCCGGGGACAGCGCTCGCAACGCGATGTCCGCAAGCTGCTGGAACCCCAGCGCCAGGTCCTGCTCCATCGTCCGGGTACGTCCCAGCCGTAGCGCAGCGCGCGCCGTGTCGGTGGCAGCGATCGGGTCCTCGGGCTTGGGCCACAGCGTGCACAGCGGGGTGCCTTCGATCAGGAACATCCCGGCGCCGGTGTCGAGCCTCACGACCCCGCGCTCGGGGACGCTCGACAGCAGACACCGGGTGTCGACATATTGGACCCACCCTTCCCGGTCAGCACGGATCACGAAGCCTGGTTCTTCCGGGACGAGCCCAACCCGCTCTCCGGAAGGATCTGGTGTGCCGGGCGAGGGACACATTTTGGCGATCTGGGCGCGAGTGTCTTCGGCGATGCGCCGGATGATCTCGGTGGCTTCCATCGAGTGCGCGCTGTGGTTGATGAACGCGAGCACCGCCAGGATTGTCACCATGCCCATCGCCAGGCCGAGGAAGACCGAGACATACGGGATTACCGCCTGCCCGCCCTCTTCAAAGGGCCGACGAATGGCGCGCAGCACGAGCAGGCAGTAGGTAAAGGTGCCGACGGCGACGCCCATCACGACCTTGTTGAAGGTGTCACGGTAGAACCCATACACCGCTCGCGGTGAGAACTGGCTGGAGACGAGCTGGATCATCAACAGCGACACCGCGAAGGCGATCCCCGAGAACGTGATCGTCGCGCTGGCCACCGTGCTCAGGACCGTCCTGGCACTGTCCACGGTGGCGCTGAGCAGTGCCGGAAGGACGACACCTCGCGCGGTGATCCAACGATCGACCACCAGACTCAGCTGCGCCACAACGATGGCTCCGACCACGAACAGCATCGGGACAAAGAACAGGCTTGCCCGTACCGTCTCGTCCTGCGTCCGACGACGGATCCGCGCCAGTTCGGCCCGCGCCCGATGGCGGACCGGCGCAGCTTCGTCCCGCGGCCCACGAAGGGGACCCATGGCGCCCTACCTCCTTCGACGCCCGCGGACCACACGCCCGCGTTGCGCCTGAGAAGTTAGTAGACGTGCAGGTAGTGGGCGCGCACCAGGCACATTACGACCACTCTACAGTTGATCATCAACGAGATGTTCATGGCGGGGCCGAACCATGACGCGATGAGCTGGCCGGTCCCTGCCCCTTGGGCGCTCACACGACGCGGGTGTGCCGGTCGCGTCGCGTTCACGAACAGCGCCCACGAGCAAGCCAGCCAGGGAACACGCCGGTTAGCTGGTTAGGCTCGCCGGCCTGGCGGTGTCCGACGTCGCAGGGGCGTCGAAGGTGACCGTGACAGTGGTGAAGCCGAGTGAGTGGGCTAGCGTGGTGAGCATCTGGCGGGTGTTCTCCTCGCCGCGTCGGGCCAGGTCGCTCATCTTGGCGGCGTTGTTCACCTTCGTGCGGGCGAGCTGATAAAGCTCCTGCTCGCTGCTCGGGTTGTTCTCGAACACCGCGGCAATCCGGTTGAGGAAGCCACGCTCGCGACCGACCACTCGGCTCGCGGCCGGATCGACGACGGCGGGAGCCAGCCGCGGGGCCGGGAGCGCGAAGGTGACCGAGCGTCGGTCCGGGGACAATGTCACCCGGTCGGTGCCGACGTTGCTGAAGTCGACGGTCGTGTCGACCGAGCCCCGGCCGAGGAAGGTCGTGCGCTCGCCACTGATCAGCGGCGAGACATGGGCCGTGTCGTGCTCGACATCTACCACGACCTCAAAAGTGCCGGTGGCGGCGTGGTATTGGGACAGATTCTGCAACGCCAGCATCAGCGGCGCTGGACTGTGGTCCACGATCTGCTGGGCGAACGGATTGTTCCAGTGCGGAAGGAAGCCCCCGAGCTGCGTACCGACGGGCACCAAAACCGCGATCCCGACGGTGGCGGCAAGCAGTTTCCAGCGTGCTCGCTTGCGATTGTCCGACCGGACTGAGAATTCAGCCGTGTCGCGCTCGAGTAACTGGGGCATCCGAATCTCCAAACGGGTTGGTGCGATGCTCGATGGTGGGCACGCCACTGAGCTCTCCTGCCTACGAACGCTAGCCGCTGCCGTCGGGCTTGTGTTCTGTTTGCCCCGATCGTGAACCACCTCGTACCGTCACTCGGTTGCGATGTCCCGAGACCCGCGGTCAGGGCGCTGTCGCCCGGGATCAACGACCCGACGACCGCCGTCCATGCGCTGAGCCACTCCTCGGCGCTGCTGTGCGAGCTGGCTTGCCGCGACCTGGCACTCCGGCTGCTGCGCGACGAGCAGGGGGCGGTCCGGGTCGTGCTGCGCGGCCCGGACCTTGATGACCTGCTCGAGCTGGCGGTGACCCCGACGCTACGGGGCGGGTGATCCCTTCGTCCTGGCCCGGCTGTCGTCGCTGCTGGGTGAGCTCGCCTGGTGCGTGAAGCTGCCCGATCAACGCCGGGAGATCGCCGACCAGCTCACCCGGCTGGGCAACACCACCGCAGGACAGGACTTCGACGCCAGAGAGCGCAGCCGCCTCGCCGGGCTGGCCGACCAGGTCCAACAGGCGCTGGACGGGCACTGGATCCCCGACGGGAGGACCTCATGAATGCGTCGTGCTGGTCGCCGTGGCTACCCGGCGAGGTTCTGGCATTCGGCCGTCTGATCAATGGCGGCGCGCAGCTGCGGATCCATGGCGAGGGTGCCGAGCAGGCCGACGACGTGGCTACCCGCGCCGAAGGCGCGCACCATCGCGCCCGAGTCGTTGGGGTTGGCCTGGTTGAGCTGCGTCAATGCGTCGTTGAGACTGTCGCGCAACTGGCTGAGCTGGGTGCTCATCTGACCCGAATCCGCGAGTAAGTGGGAGACACGCGTCGTGAGATGACGATAGGTGCCCTGTTGACCTGGGATGATGGTCTTTGCGAAGAGAGCGATCACCCAGGGGAAAGGGCACCTATCTGGTGGGCAGGATACGCGGGAG
>DASUII010000167.1:0-14859 GCA_036279835.1 Pseudonocardiaceae bacterium | reverse complement strand
AGGTGCAGGCCTACCGCTTCGTGCTCCGCAGAATGGAGTCAGCCCTGGTCCGCAAGGACGCGGTGATGCTGCACGAGCCGATGCGCCACCACCTGCGGGCGACGGCGGTGGGCGTGATCCTCGCGCTGTTGGGATTAGCTGTGTTCTTCGTCGTCGGTAAGTTGCACCCGACCAGCCATACCAGCGGCCTGTCCGGGACAGCCGTCGTTGTGCAGACGGTGGCGGAGCTCCGCTAAGCGCTGAGGGAACTGCGGGGGACCACGCTGTCGTGATCGCCGCAACTGAGGCGTTGCCGTGCAAGTCTGCACCGTGAGGGCTCAGATTCAGCGATCAAGGGCGCGACGCCTCTGGCCGCACGGCGGTTCACTGCGCGCTGGCCCTCAACGGCCCGCAGCCGGATCAACGCCCTCGGCTCGGCCGGCGGGGTCCCAGTCTTCGAACTTCGCCACCTCGACCTCGAGCCCGAACTGTTGCGCCAGGTCGACCATCCGCGCGTCGGGCTCGACCCCGAGCACCTGGCAGCCTTCCGCCTGAAACTGCCGGGCGGCGATGCCTGTACCGGTACCGACGTCGAGGACGTCGACCTCGACTCAGTCGTTCGCGCCGACAGCGGACCGGTCGACGACCGGCTACTGAGACGACATCCCCAGCAGCGGCGTGGCTGGTGCCATGATCGTGTGGTGAGGATTCGTGAAGACCCGGAGAGCTCCCTCGCACGGTTACGGGAGATCTGCCTGCACCTGCCGGGGGTCACCGAACGACTCAGCCATGGCGAGCCCACCTGGTTTGTGCGCCGTTCCTTCGTGATGTACGCCGATCACCACCACGACGATCGGTTAGCTTGCTGGTGTGCGGCTCCTGTCGGCAACCAGGAGGAACTGGTGGCTGCGGACCCCGATCGGTTCTTCGTGCCGCCCTACGTCGGTGGCCGGGGCTGGGTCGGCGTCCGCCTCGACGTACCGGTGGACTGGGTCGAGATCGCCGAGATCGTCCTTGATGCCTATCGCACCGTCGCGCCGAAGAAGTTGCTCGCAGAACTCGACGGGTAAGAGGCACCTACCGCAACCGCTGCGGTCTCCATTGGGCCAAACACGGGTCCCTTCCCCCGATCCGAGGCCCCGTGGGCTGGACCCGGCCGCGCAGGTCACCGGCGTGCTCGCGTTGGCGGCGTTGACCCTGGCGCTGATCGAGGGTGGCCATGTCGGGCTCAGCCCGCTGGTAATCGCCGCCGCGGTGGTGTTCGTCGCCTCGGTAGCCGGCTTCGTGGCCATCGAACGCTGGGTGCCGGCGCCGATGCTGCCGCTGAGCCTGTTCCGCAAGGCGACGTTCTCCGGCGGCAACGCCGTCGGCCCGCTGATCAACCTCGGCTTCTACGGCGAGCTGTTCGTGATCAACCTGTACTTCCAACAGGTCCTGGGCTATTCGGCGCTGCTCGCCGGGCTGGCGCTGCTGCCCAGATGGGCATGGCTGCGGTCGGGTCCCTACTGTCTGGCCGGTTCACCGCTCGCGCCGGCAGCCCACGGTCCGCCGCGCGCAACCGCGATCAGGGGCGATGTTGGTGGTGGCGTTTGGTGGTCTGGGCGATCACTACGATGAGGCCTAGCAGGATGAGGGCGGCGGCGGAGCCGACTAGGGCGACGGTGCGCGGGTGGGTGTCATCCCGCGGCGGGGTGGGGAAACCAGACAGCTTCGCTGCATTCACCGGGGCCGGGGCGGCACCTTGTTCCTCAGGTAGCACGGCGGTCAGTGCAGCAACCGGATCGATCATGCCGTAGCCGAGTTCCGCGCTGCGTCCGCCGGGAGCGCCGGTGTGTTGCGCGGTCTGCTCGATGCGATGCATCACCTGGCGCGCGGTCAGGTTCCGGTATCGCTCCCGGATCAGTGCCGCGACCCCTGCGACGTACGGGGTCGCGAAGCTGGTGCCGTCGAGCGCGCGCGGCTGGCCGTGGGAGTCGACGAGGCCGGTGGTCAGTCCCGGGTGCCCAGCCGCCAGAGATACCGCGCCGGTGCCCGGTGCGGCAACATCGACCCACGGCCCACGGATCGAGAAATCTGCCGGTTCGCCGTTGTTGTCAGTCGCCGCGACGGTGAGCACGTCATCGTCGAACCAGCCGGGCGACGAGATCGTGGTGACCGGCACCCCGGGACTGTTCTGCTTGCAGGTGCTGCTGGTGTTGGCGGCGGCCACCACCACGACCACGTTGTGCTCCGCTGCGTGGTGCACGGCGGCCTGCAGATCCGGCGCGTTGACCTGGTCACGCTCGGCCGGAAAACACGCGGCCTCCGAGATGTTGATCACTGTCGCACCCAGCTGCACGGCGCGCATCACGGCCCGCGCCATGCTCACGGTGTCGCCGGCGCTCGGGCTGTGGATCTCCTGGCCGTTGTCGAGCTGGCGCAGCGGCACCGAGTAAAAGGTGCTGGCCTGCCGGATCGCGAGAATCTGCGCCGCCGGGGCTACCCCGACGAATCGGCTGTTCGCATCAGGCGCCGCGGCGATCAGGCCAGCTACCACGGTGCCGTGACCGTCGCAGTCGAACAGGCCGGTGCGGTTTTCGATGTAGTCGCCGCCGTCGATCAATCTGCCGGCCAGCCTTGGATGGGGCTGCACCCCGCTGTCGATGACGGCGACCCGCTGGTCGCGTCCGGTCGCATATTGCTGGGCTTGCCGGATCCGCAGCCGCCGTTGCGCTGGCGGCTCAACCTGGAGATTCTGCGGGTTGTCCGCGACCGGCTGCTGGCAGGCTGCCTGCTGCTCGACCGGACCCGTTTGCCGGGTGGCCGTGTTGTTCACGATGTAGGGCATGGCGTTCACGCTGGCCGGCGTTGGCAAGGCCGACGTGTCCACGGCGGGTGGCACTCCAGGCGGCCGATCACCGGGTTGGGCGGCCACTGGCCACGCCGGTCCCGCAAGGCACAGCAATGCGACGGCGACGGCCACCAGGGGAGTGCGGCGAGGACGGGAACCGGCGAGCGCCCTCACAGTGCCCGGAAGGTCTGGTAAAGGTCCAGCACGCCCAGGGCCAGCGGCAGGACCGCGGCGATCAGGATCGCTTCGGTCACATCCACAGACTGGCGCAGCACCGGGGAGAACCGGCGCTGCGGTAGGACCACTCCAGCGAACAGTGCGAACATCGCGATGACCAGCAGACCACCGAAACCGATCAGCAGCAAGCCCGGCTGGTGAGCCAACGCCAGCAACCCGGCCATCAGCCCGGCTACCGCGGCCATCCCGCTCACCAGCAACGCGATCGCCTGGCGACCGTTGGCGTAGGAGCGGGCTCGCAGCAACAGCACGGCGGCGACCACCGCACCCAGCACGATCCCCAACGCACCCCCAGCCGCGGCCAGCACCGCACCAATCGCTGCGACCGCGCCACATCCCGCGATCATGCCGGTCAGGTACTCGTGTGCTACGCCTGCGCGGCGCTCGATCGCGGTGTAGTCCGGGAAGCCTGGGTCTTCCTGCAGGTCCTTGGCGCTGCCGGGAACCTGGGGCATCGGGAGCCGGGACAGGTGGATGGTCAGCCGGGGCAGGGCCGAGATGGCGCAGAGTGCCAACGCAGCTGCCCCGGCTGCGATCCCGGCGGCGGGCCGGTCGACCACACTGGCGACCAGGAACGTCAGCGCGCCGAGGGCGGCAGCCGTGGCGCTGGCGATGAACGGCGTGATGCCGGCGCCGAGCACCGTGATCGAGGTGGCGGCGAGCACCAAGACCAGCGTGGACGCCAGCAGGAAGTTTGCTGCATGGACGCCGCCGGGCACGATGTAGAGCCCGCTGACGAATCCCAGCGGGAGGCTGCCCGCTGCCACCACGACGCCCGCCTTGGCGTCGTCGTACACCCGGGCCATCGTCGCGCCCACGATCAGCGCGACCGCCGCAGCGGCGCCTGCGAGGGCGGCCGCGCTGAGCCCGAACTCGGCTCTGGCCACGGCACCGACCCGGAGCAGCGCGACGGCGCTGGCCAGCAACGCCAATCCGGCAGCGACCAGTCCGAGCGTGCGGGCGGTGCTCTGGGTCCACGGCCGATAGCTGTCCGGGGCGGCCACCGCGATGGCGTCCACCACATCGTCGAACAGCGGCGGCGGTGGGTTATCGCGACGATGCCGGAGTTGCAGCAGATCACCGTCGACCACACCCAGCGAGCTCAGCGGGCGGTCCGGATCGATCGCCTCGCCGCCGAGCTTGGCCAGGCACCAGCCGCCGTGCCTGCTGCCGCCGTCCGCGCTGGACTCGCCAGCCATCTTCAGCAGCATCGGCACCAAATTGGCCACCGCGACGTCCGAGGGCAGCGCTAGATCGATGCGGGTGCGAGGTGCCACCACCGTCACCCTGCTGAACACGGTGGACGGTCCCACACCGGACGGTTGAACCGTCGATCCAGCGTGGGACGGTCGAACCGTCGATCCAGCGTGGGACGGTCGAACCGTCGGCGTTGCGTTGTTACTGGTTGGCACCCGCTGCACTCCTCGCTCGGCCCGCGGCGCTGTAGTTCCGGGGGAGTATCCATGCGCCAGCCCACGGCGTCAGACAGGGGTCTGGAATCAGTGCCTGGCAGCAGCGTGCTTCTGGTTCAGCTTCCTGACCTGCGACGATAAGTCAACGCCCTGCCGCTATCCGGGCATCGTGGCGCTGCACCGCCCGCTGATCGGCCCACCGTGCTGGCCGCCCATCGCCGAGAGGCACCACGCTGACGGCCAACGGCTCATCTCGTCCGTGATCGCGAATTCGGAAGAACCAACCGCGGTGGGCGCGGCTCAATCTTCCCAAACAGCGATCACTGCGGTTCGTGCAGCGATGGTTCGAGGGCCGTCGCGCCGACGGGAAATTACGGACCGCGAAGGCCAACGTCGAGCACCCGCTAGGGTGACCGACCTCTGCGTGCGCGGTGTCTCAGCGCTTTCGCGCGCGGCGTACCGCGGGAGGTGAACTGGCATGAGCACTATGCAGTTCCGGCGATTACCTCGGTTGGGTGCGCCGAAGATGCCCGGTGGTGAGGTGCATCTGGAACCGCCACCCGAGGTGCCCAGGGTGCTGCCGGGCAACATCGTGCAGAAGATCCTGCCGATCGTGATGATCGTCGCCGTACTGGGCATGGTCGGCTACACCTTCACTACCGGCGACGGCAAGAGCAACCCGCTGTTCCTGATGTTCCCGATCATGATGGTGGTCTCGACCGTCGGTATGTTCGCCGGTGGGGGCCGCGGCGGCCAGGCGAAGGCCGAGATGAACGCCGACCGCAAGGACTACCTGCGGTACCTGGGCCAGATGCGCGAGCGGGCCCGGGAGGCCGCGCAGGAGCAGCGCGCGGCGTTGGAGTGGAGCCATCCCGATCCGGCCGCGTTGTGGTCGATCGCCAGCAGCCGACGGATGTGGGAACGGCGCGGCGGCGACCTCGACTTCGCCACGGTACGGATCTGCCGGGGATCGCAGCGGCTGGCTACCCGGCTGGTGGCGCCGCAGACCGGTCCGGTCGATGAGCTGGAACCGATCACCACATTGGCGCTGCGCCAGTTCGTCCGGGCCCATTCCATCGTGCCGGAGCTGCCGATCGCCATCTCGGTTCGCGGCTTCGCCGCGATCGGGATCTCCGGTGAACCGGTCGCGTCGCGCGGGTTGGCCCGCTCGATGGTGGCGCAGCTGGCCACCTTCCACACTCCTGACGATCTGCTCGTCGCCGTGGTCACCACCGGGCGTGCGAAGCTGGATTGGGAGTGGGCGAAGTGGCTGCCCCATGTGCTGCACCCGAGCCACGTCGATGGTGTCGGGCCGGTGCGGATGATGGCCGGTTCGCTGGCCCGGATCGAGGAGTTGCTCGCCGAGCAGCTCCGGGACCGCCCCCGATTCTCCCGCGGTGCCCCGCCGCCCGGGGAGGGACCGCACATCCTGATCGTCGTCGATGGCGGCGAGGTCACCGGCGCAGAGCGGCTTATCCTCGAGGAGGGCGTGGCCGGGGTCACCCTGCTGGACCTCTCGGGATCGCTGGGCACCCTGACCAGCCGCCGGGGGCTACAGCTGGCGATCGAGGGTGGGCAGATCGGTGCCCGCGGGGCGACCGGGGTCGAGTTCTTCGGAGCTCCCGACTCGCTCGCCGTCGCCGAGGCCGAGGCGGTGGCGCGGGCCCTGTCGCCCTACCGCTTGGGCGCAGCGGAGGCCCACGGCGAAGACGCGCCGCTGCTGGACAACACCGGCCTGCTCGGACTGCTCGGCCTGCCGGAAGATCCGCATGCTTTCGACGTCGCCCAGGCCTGGCGACCGCGCCCGGTCCGGGACCGGTTGCGGGTGCCCATCGGGCTCGGCGAGTTCGGCCAGCCGGTGGAGCTGGACATCAAGGAGGCCGCCCAGGGCGGCATGGGCCCGCACGGGCTTTGCGTGGGGGCCACCGGATCGGGGAAATCGGAGTTCCTGCGCACCCTTGTACTAGGACTCATCGCCACCCACTCGTCGGCGGCGTTGAACCTCGTGCTGGTCGACTTCAAGGGTGGCGCGACGTTCCTAGGCATGGAGGGCGCACCGCACGTCGCCGCCGTGATCACCAACCTGGCCGACGACCTGACCCAGGTCTCCCGCATGCACGACGCGCTGGCCGGCGAGATGAACCGTCGCCAGGAACTGCTGCGCACGGCGGGGAACTTCGCCAACGTCAAGGACTACGAGAAGGCCCGGGACAACGGCGCCGACCTCGATCCGCTACCGGCACTGTTCATCGTCATCGACGAGTTCTCTGAGCTGCTCGCGCAGCGGCCGGAGTTCATTGACCTGTTCGTGGCGATCGGCCGGCTGGGTCGTTCGCTGCAGATGCACCTGCTGCTGGCCTCGCAGCGCCTGGAGGAGGGCAGGCTGCGGGGGTTGGAGTCGCACCTGTCCTATCGGATCGGGCTGAAGACGTTCTCCGCCGGGGAGTCCCGGGCGGTGCTGGGCGTTTCCGATGCCTACGAGCTGCCCTCGGTGCCCGGCTCGGGCTACCTGAAATTCGACACCGCGTCCATGGAGCGCTTCAAGGCGGCTTACGTCTCGGGCCCCTATCGGGTCGGCCGGGTCGTCGCGATGGCCACCTCAGCCCCGATCACCTCCGACCTACGGCCGCGGCTGTTCGTGCCCGACTACGTGGACCTGCCCGAACTAGCTGCGCCTTCCCCTGAGGCGCGCGACGAGGCGCCGGAGAAAGTCAGCGAGCCCAGCGTGCTGGACGTCGTGGTGGCCAAGCTGCGCGGGCAGGGACCGCCGGCCCACGAGGTGTGGCTGCCACCGCTGGCGGCGCCGCCATCGCTCGACCAGCTGCTGCCGCCGTTGTCGGTCACCGAGGATCGAGGGTTGTCCCCGGTCGGGTTCTTCGGCAACGGTCGCCTCGCCGTCCCGGTCGGGATCGTGGACAAGCCCTACGAGCAGCGCCGCGACCTGCTCTGGGCGGACTTCTCCGGTGCGGCGGGCCACGCCGCGGTCACCGGCGGCCCGCAGTCGGGAAAGTCCACCCTGCTGCGCTCGATATTGATGTCGCTTGCGCTCACGCACACCCCTGACGAGGTGCAGTTCTTCTGCGTCGACTTCGGTGGTGGCACGTTGGCCTCCCTTGACGGGCTGCCGCACAGCGGCGGGGTCGCCGGCCGGCTGGAGCCAGACACCGTCCGGCGCATCATCGCCGAGGTGGCCGGTTTGCTCGCCGCTCGCGAGCAGCGATTCCGCACTCTTGGTATCGACTCGATGGCCGACTTCCGGGCCCGCAAGCAGCGCGGCGAGCTTGGTGAAGATCCGTTCGGCGATGTGTTCCTGGTGGTCGACGGGTGGCAGAGCTTCCGCGGAGAGTTCGAGGTCTCCGATCTGGAGATGCGGGTGGTGAACCTGGCCACCCAAGGCCTGTCCTACGGGGTGCACGTGCTGATCGGCGCGACCCGGTGGGCCGAGATCCGGCCCGCGATGAAAGACCTTCTCGGTACCCGCTTCGAGCTGCGTCTGGGGGATCCCGGGGAGTCCGACATCGACCGTAACGGGGCGCTCAATGTTCCGCCGGGACACCCCGGACGGGGACTGTCCCGGGACAAGCTGCACTTCCTCGCCGCATTGCCCAGGATCGATGCGGGCACCAGCGCTCAGGACATCGGCGCCGGGGTGGCCGACGCGGTCGCGCGCATCCGGGACGGCTGGCCGGGACACCGCGCACCGCGCGTGCGGCTGCTGCCCGAGCGGATCCCGTATTCGCAGTTGCGGGTGCCCGAGCAGCAGCTACACCTGATCCCGATCGGGATCAACGAGGCCGAGCTCGCCACCGTATCCGTCGATTTCGCTGCCGAGCCGCACTTCCTGTGCTTCGCCGACAGCGAGTGCGGCAAGACCAACCTGCTGCGGACGATCGCCCGGGGCATCGTGGAGCGCTGTGCCCCGGATCAGGCCCGCATCGTCATGGTCGACTACCGCCGCACCATGCTCGGCTTCCTCGAATCCGAGCATCTCATCGGGTACGGGATGTCAGCCGACGTGCTGACTCCGATCATCAGTGACGTGGCGAAGTCGATGCGAGCGCGCCTGCCCGGCGCGGGCGTCACCCAGCAGCAGTTGCGGGACCGCTCCTGGTGGTCGGGCCCGGAGCTCTACGTCCTGGTCGACGACTACGACCTGGTGGCCACCCAGGGTGGGGTGAACCCGCTCGCGCCACTGCTGGAGTTCCTGGCCCAGGCCAAGGACGTGGGGCTGCACCTCATCATCGCTCGGCGGTGCGGTGGCGCCGCCCGAGCCCTGTTCGAGCCGCTGACCGCCCGGCTGCGAGAGTTGTCCACTCCCGGCATCGTGATGAGCGGCAACCCCGACGAGGGCCCGCTGCTGGGCAACGTCAAACCAGTTCCGATGCCCCCCGGCCGGGGCACCCTGGTGGAACGCAAAGCCGGCCGCCAGCTAGTCCAACTCGCCTGGCTGCCCCCCGAGTGACGGGTCACTTCCCTTCTGACCAGCTCCAGGGTTCCCGAGCTACACAGCAGCGTTGTTCCGCTGAGCTATGACAGTTCTGCTGTGGAGTTCGGGAGCTTACGCTTACTTGGCAGCCCTGGCGATCGAGTCCGGGTCGGAATGGATCACTTCGGATCGCGGCTTCGCGCGATATCCCGGCTTGCGCTTCCGGCACCCGCTCGAGCCCGCGTGACATCTGGCCGGCATACGCGGGCGTCACCAGCGTGGGCGGCGATGTCGGGTCGGCGGGTGGCCGCCCAGCTGGCCGGGAACGGCGACAGCGATGGCGTCGGCGCGAGTGCAGGCCATGTCGGGGAGGCGACTGACGTAGGGGTGTCGGCGGTGCCGGGTGGCCGACTCGGTGGAAATCGCGCGCTGGCCGATCGTGGCGAGTATCAACGTGGTGGCGGCCTGACCGAGCATGCCAGGCGCAAGCGTTGGCGCCGGGCCAACTGTCCTGGTGATCGCGTACCAATAGCGCAACCACGGGGACAGTGTGTCCCAGGTCTCGGCGAAACGCTGATCGAGCGGCCCGGCGTCATAGTTCACCAGCGCGTGCTCCATCACGCCGAACAAAGAAGCGGCGAGGACAAGAAGTGCGAGAGCGCGGACGAGGCCAGTCTGCGGTGCGAGGCCAGCTGGCCCAGCGTGTAGCACCAGCGCCGCGGCGAGCACCAGCAGCGCGGCCCACGGCACCAGTTGCATGGCGCCATTCCAATGGCGCAGAGTCGCCAACTCGAAGGCGGTGCCCACGATGCCGAGCACCGTGAGCGCGCTGAGGCTGCCGCGCAGCAGCTGCAGCGGATCACCCCGCCGCGCATGGCGCACCTGGGTCACGGCCGCAGCGTTGACACGATCTTGTCGACGGTCTGCTGACCGGGGTTGTACTTGGCCAGGTTCTGCCGCAACTTCACCAGGTCGGAGTCGTCGTTGGAGTAAGGCCGGTACTCAACGACCTCCGCGGCCCACCGCTTGGGGCTGGATACGCCAGCGGCTTTGAGTGCGGTGGCGATGTCGTTTTCGTTCGCCGAGTTGGCCGACACCTTCGCGGTACTCGGCGCCGCTTCGCCAGGCGCTGCGGCGTACTGCACCACAGCCGCGGGCGCTGCGCTTGAGCCGACCGCCGTCGAGCCACCGCATGAGGCCAGTGACAGGCCAACGGCGGCGGCGCCAATCGCCGCGAGGACGGAACTTGGGTAGCTAGGCATGATCCTTCTCTCCCGCCAGGGATAGGTTGGTCGTTACGCAGCGCCGCGTGACGAGGACCCTATGGAGGCAGGGCGATATCTCGTCGAAACCTGAGAGCGCTGGTGGCGCTGCGGCGCCCATCGGTGCGCTGCGGGCGATGAGGGACCAGGGGTCGGCCGACAGGCCCTATTGAGTGCTCCGTTCGGAGCACGGTGTCCTCAGCTCCGCAGCTAGCGAGACCTTCGGTGAGCGGCCGCGTGCGCCGTGCACTGGAATTGCGGCGATCATTGGCGGTCGCTTAGTCCTCAAAGTCAACACGTGATCGTGATTTCGGAAGAACCAACCGAGCTGAGGGGGCTGTCGCAAAATCGCCTTGCCCGCCCTCTCAAGATCGCCAAGAGTGAGCGGTAACCGTGCAGGATCGAACGGTCATCACACAGTTTCGGCGATCATGGCAGGTCGTGGGACGCCGAACAGGATCCACGAGCGGACCCTCCCCCCACACGAGGCCCACAAATGATTCGCGGGCAACCCCATGCCGATTTCGCGACAGCCCCCTGAGCGCGGCTCATTCTTCCCAATCTGTGATCATGAGTGATCAGGGGAACGACGACGGCGGTTCGGCTACCGGGCAACGCAACGGACGGCAGCTCGCATCACGACCAGTGATCAAGGCTGCCTCCCGCAGAAAACGTCGCAGATTCACATCACGATGTAGTCACGGTGGATCCAACGACCAGTCCGGCTCACGGAGAAGCGCATAGCGTCACCTGATCAGGTAGTCGAGAATACTGGAGGTGGACAACGATGAAGGCGCGTGCCTTCGGGGCACTGAGGCGAAGCGACGTGGGTAGTCTGCGGCTCGCGGTCGGCGCCGCAATAACAGGTGTGGCCCTCTCGGTGGCGGCGTGCAGCGGTGGCGGGACCGCCAGTGCGCCATCCAGCGGTGGCGCCTCGCCCACCGCCAGCAGTCAACCGAGCAGCCAACCATCGAGCAGCCAGGTGACGGTCCAGATGACCGACTTCCATCTGGCGCTGTCCCAGCAGACTTTCGCCCCCGGCGCCTACACCTTGGTCGCGGTCAACTCCGGTCAGACGGTGCATGCCATTGAGCTCAACGGACCAGGAGTGTCGGATCAGCACACGGATGATGTCCAGCCGGGTCAGACAGCGAGGCTCACTGTGACGCTGCAGCCTGGCAGCTACGAGATGTACTGCCCGGTCGATGGCCACAAAACAAAGGGGATGGACACGCACTTCACCGTCGGCGGCGCGGGCGAATCCACCAACCCGTCCGAGCCAGGCGCAAGCACCGGCGGCTACTGACGACTATCAGTGCCGGCGGTCGGCGTTCGCGTGTGCAACGTTCTGCGACCAGCCGGTCACGGTTGGGAACCGGGTCTGGCAGTGTGGCGTCCCTCTTGTCGTCACATCGCCTAACCGACCGACCAACTCGAGGAGACCACAGCAGATGGCACAGCAGTTCGGCGCACAGTTCGAGCAGATGCAGTCGGCGGCGAATCACGTCGCCGAGGTGAACCAGAGCGTGCAGGGTCAGCTCTCGGGTCTGCGCAACCAGCTGGCACCGCTGGCCGGCGCGTGGAAGGGCCAGGCATCGACGGCCTTCCAACTTCTCATGGAGCGCTGGGATACCGATGCGCGCAACCTCAATGAGGCGCTCAACAGTATCGGTGAGCAGATCCGCGGATCCGGGACCACCTATGCCCAGGCCGACGAGAACGAGAACCAGACCTATTCGCGGATCAGCCAGGCCCTCGGCAGCTGAGTAGCGACCCGTACTGCTGAAACAAGGAGATAGATACGTGAGCGAGATCCTGGTCACCTTCGGCGAGCTGGAGAGCGCGCGGAGCTCGATCCAGACGACGTGGACGAACATCAGCCGCGAGATGGAGGACCTCAAGCGTTACCTGCAACCGATGGTGGAGACCTGGAGCGGCGATGCGTCGTCCGCCTACCAGGCCCACCAGGCGAAGTGGGATCGGTCGGCGAACGACCTGAACCAGGTGCTCAACCAGATTGGCGTGGCGCTGGGTACCTCAAACGAGAACTACCAGGCCGGCGAAGCGTCGAACCGCGCGCGCTGGTCGTAGCCCCGTCCCGGGTCGCCGCTGGTTATCACTCCGTCCGCCGGCGGCGACCCCGTTTTGACCGGACTGCGCGGCGCCCGGTATCGTTTCCACGCTGCTGTGCGGATGTGCGCGGCTCCTGATCGATGACCCTGCGAATGCGATAATGAGGTAGGTCCGTGCGCACGTACAGCCCTAAGCCCGGCGAGGTCGAGCGCGCCTGGCATGTCATCGACGCCACGGACGTGGTCCTGGGCCGCCTCGCCAGCCAGGTCGCCACGCTGCTGCGCGGCAAACACAAGCCCACCTACGCCCGCCATGTCGACACCGGCGACTTCGTGGTGATCGTCAACGCCGGCAAGGTGGCGTTGACCGGGAACAAGGGCGATCGCAGCTTCGTCTACCGGCACAGCGGTTATCCGGGCGGTCTCAAGCGGCGATCGTTCAACGAGATGCTCGCGACCAGGCCGGAGCGGCTGGTGGAGAAGTCCATCAAGGGCATGCTTCCGAAAACCACGTTGGGTCGGGCGATGGCCAGCAAACTCAAGGTCTACGCCACCGCTGAGCACCCCCACGCGGCCCAAAAACCACAGCCATTCGAGATCACTCAGGTCGCCCAGTGAGTATTGACCCAGTGACCATTCCTGATCCAGCGACCGTTTCCGACGCAGCAGCAACCAGTGAGGACCCGAGAGACGCCGTGACCACCCCGCAGACGACGCAACCCGAGGCCGGACCGGCCGCTGTTGCACCGGCCCCGCTCATACCGGCGATGCCGGTGCCCAGCGGTCAGGCCACCCAAGCGGTGGGTCGCCGTAAGGAAGCCGTGGTGCGGGTGCGGCTGACGCCCGGCACCGGTGTTTTCAAGCTCAACGGCACGACCCTGGAGAAGTACTTCCCCAACAAGGTGCACCAGCAGTTGATCCGGGACCCCCTGGTCACCGTGAACAAGCCCGAGGCCTACGACGTATTCGCTAACCTCTCCGGTGGCGGTACGTCCGGCCAGGCCGGCGCGCTGCGACTGGCCATCGCCCGCGCGCTGATCGAGATCAACATCGACGATCGCCCGGCGCTGAAGAAGGCGGGCTTTCTCACTCGTGACTCCAGAGCTACCGAACGCAAGAAGTACGGACTGAAGAAGGCGCGCAAGGCGCCCCAGTACTCGAAGCGTTGATACCGCGAGCTTTGCCGCCTCGCCAGTGTTGACATCCCGCCTGTTCGGTACCGACGGGGTGCGGGGGTTGGCGAACTCCGAGCTCACGCCGGAGCTGGCGTTGGCCCTGTCCGGCGCGGCGGCGCGGGTGCTTGTCGACCGGGGCCGTGGCGGTATCGGGTCCCGTCCGGTAGCTGTCGTGGGCCGGGACCCGCGGGCCAGCGGCGAGATGCTGGAGGCGGCCGTTACCGCCGGTCTGACTGCGGCGGGCGCCGATGTGCTGCGCGTCGGGGTGCTGCCCACGCCTGCGGTTGCGCACCTGGTGGGCGAGCTGTCCGCGGACCTCGGAGTGATGATCTCCGCGTCACATAACCCGATGCCGGACAACGGCATCAAGCTCTTCGCCGCCGGCGGCCACAAACTTCCCGACGCGGTGGAAGACGAGATCGCCGCCCGAGTGCACAGCCGCGAGAGGCAACGTCCCACCGGAGCCCGGATCGGCCGGGTGCGGGATGTCCCAGAGGCCGCCGGGCGCTACGTGGATCACCTGCTGCTGGCCACCCCGCACTCGCTGAACGGAGTTCGAGTGGTGGTTGACTGCGCCCATGGCGCGGCCTCCGTCGTCGCTCCTGAGGCTTACCACAGGGCCGGCGCTGACGTCGTGGCGCTGCACGCCCAGCCGGACGGCCTCAATATCAACGACGGCTGCGGCTCCGCTCATCTGGATGATCTGCGTGCGGCGGTCGTGGTGCAGGGCGCCGCGATCGGTATCGCGCACGATGGCGACGCCGACCGCTGTCTGGCCGTGGATGCCACCGGTGCGGTGGTCGACGGCGACCAGATCATGGCCATCCTCGCGCTGGCCATGCGGGATAGCGCTGAGCTGGTCGAAAACACCTTGGTGACCACGGTGATGAGCAATCTGGGGTTGCACCTGGCGATGCGCGAGCATGGTGTGGTCGTCAAGACCACCGCGGTGGGGGACCGGTATGTGCTCGAGGCGCTGACCGCGGGCGGATTCTCGCTGGGTGGTGAACAGTCCGGGCACGTGGTGCTTCCCGAGTACGCCACCACCGGCGATGGGTTGCTCACCGCATTGCGAGTGATGGCCCGGATGGTTACCTCGGGGCACGATTTGGCGGATCTGGCCAGCGTGCTGACCCGGCTGCCGCAGGTGCTGATCAACGTCGTGGTCACGGAGAAGGCGGCGGTCGCGGTGGCACCCGCGGTGGCCGAGGCGCTCGCTGATGCCGAGGCTGAACTGGGCGATACCGGCCGCATCCTGCTGCGCGCATCAGGAACCGAGCAACTGGTGCGGGTGATGGTCGAGGCTCCCACCGAGTCCGCCGCCATGGACATCGCTGCCCGGGTAGCCAAGGTCGTCGCTGCGGTTCGCTGACCTATCGCGCTTCCGATTCGGCCAGTAGAACGTCGTAGTCGGTGGCGCCGACGAGGTGACGCAGCAGGAACGCGGTGACCAACGCCCGGCTGAT